>CAZLWN010000124.1:0-11443 GCA_964563195.1 uncultured Undibacter sp.
AGGCCAAGCGCCTGCTGCTGCTCACCGACGTGCCGGGCGTGCTCGACAAGTCGAAGAAACTGATCGAGGACCTGTCGGTGGCCGACGCCCGCCGGCTGATCGCCGACGGCACCATTTCCGGCGGCATGATCCCCAAGGTGGAGACCTGCATTTACGCGCTCGACCAGGGCGTCGAGGGCGTCGTCATCATGGACGGCAAGGTGCCGCACGCCGTGCTGCTCGAATTGCTAACCGACCACGGCGTCGGCACGCTGATGCACCGCTGATCCGAAAACCGGTTCCCTCTCTTCGCAACCATGCCCGTTTCTTTGGGCATGGTCTTTTCTGAAAACCGGGTCCCACTTTTCGGGACCATGCCCTAGCATGGCGCATGATTCGCGCAACCCATCGCGTTGCATGGCTCGGCGGCTTGGCTCTGCTGCTCGCGGCCGCCTCCGCGCACGCCGAGCTCATGCTGTGCAATCGCACCAGCTACCGGGTGCAGGCTGCGATCGGACTGGAAAAGCGCGTCAACGTTTCAACGCGCGGCTGGTTTCGCATCGACCCGAGCGCGTGCAAGCAAGTGTTGGACGGCACGCTCGATGCCGACATGGTCTACATCCATACCCGCACGCCGCCGGTCTACGGCAGCGCGCCCATTCCGCAGACCGGAAATGCCGCGCTGTGCATTCGCGACGGCGACTTCGCCATCGCCGATGCGCGCGGCTGCCCGGTGACCCAGCAGGCGCGCTTTACCGCCGCGCGGCCGTCCGATACGCCGCAGGGGCCGACGGTCTACCTCGCCGAGGAGGCCGGCTACGACGACGCGCAGGCGAGGCTTGCCGGCATCCAACGCCTGCTGGCGATCGCCGGCTATGACGCCTATCCGATCGACGGCGTGCAGGGCGCCAAGACGCAAAGCGCGCTGGCGAAATTCCTCAGCGACCACAAGCTGGCGGCCGACGCAGCCGCGCAGCCGGAATTTTTCGACACCCTGCTGGCGGCCGCCCGCAACCCGCAAGGGCCCGGTTTTTCCTGGTGCAACGACACCAAATACACGGTGATGGCCGCGCTCGGCGTCGTCGAGATGGGCGCCGTCGTCACCCGCGGCTGGTATCGCGTCGGCGCCGGCAAATGCCTGCGGCCCGACCTGCGCGGCGCGCCGCACCGGCTTTACAGCTATGCCGAGGCGGTCGACGGCAACGGACGCATGATCAGGCTGAGCGATGCGCCGCTGTCCTGGGGCGGCAAAGTCGCGCTCTGCACGCGCGACGGCAAGTTCGAATTGAGCAACCACAAGGACTGCGCGGCGCGCGGCCTGAATTCCGCCGGCTTTGCCGTCATCGATGCCGGCGCCAACCCGTCGACGACCGTGCGTTTCAAGGAGCCGTAACCTGTGCCGATCAAGTCACGTCCCGTGCCGCGCGGTTTCGGCAGCGTCGAGGCCTGGGTGTTCGATCTCGACAACACGCTCTATCCGCATCACCTGCTCTGGCAGCAGGTCGACGACCGCATTCGCGCTTTCATCAAGAATTTCCTGAAGGTCTCGCACGACGAAGCATTCCGCATCCAGAAGGACTATTACAAGCGCTACGGCACCACCATGCGCGGGCTGATGAACGAGCACGGGTTGAACCCGGACGATTACCTGGAATTCGTGCATCAGATCGATCATTCGCCGCTGGAGCCCAACCCGGCGCTCGGTGCCGCGCTCGCCGAGCTGCCGGGGCGCAAGCTCATCCTTACCAATGGTACCCGCAAGCATGCCGACGCGGTCATGAAGAAGCTCGCCGTGCACGAGCATTTCGACGACGTGTTCGACATCATCGCCGCCGAGCTCGAGCCGAAGCCGTCGCCGGAGACTTACGAGCGATTCCTGGCGCGCCACGAAGTCGATCCACGCAAGGCCGCCATGTTCGAGGATCTGGCGCGTAATCTGGAAGCGCCGCACGCGCTCGGCATGACCACGGTGCTGGTGGTGCCGGAGGGTCAGCGCGAAGTGTTCCGCGAGGATTGGGAGCTGGAAGGACGTGACGACCCACACGTCGACCACGTCACCGACGATCTGTCGGGATTTTTGCAATCCATCATGCGGAAGGATTGATCGCTAAGCGGCCGAAATCACCTGCTGCACAAACATGGCGAGGCCGATTCCGGCAATGCCGGCGCCAATCAGGCGCAGGCGCGACGGCTCAATCATCGACAGACGCGCGACGCTCATCGCAGCCAGCGCGACCGCGCTCTGGATGAATGCGAGGCCGATCAGGTAAGCGTAGAGTGGCGTCGGTTCCGCGCCGGCAATCGACTCGCCCAGCGCATAGCCGTGCACGAGCCCCACCAGCGCAAACAGCGCCAGCGCCCCGCCTGCCGGCATGGCGCGGCGGCGCAGCATCAGCGCGCCCAGCGCGATCACCGTGAGCGCCACCAGCATGTCGGCGCCCGGCACCGTAGTCCCGTGCACGTGCAGGCCAACGCCGGCGATCATCGCCAGCACGAAACCGACGGCCAGCGCCGCGCCTGAGCGGTGCGCGGCGGCAAGACAGCCGACCGCCACCACCGCGGCAAAATGATCGAGCCCAATAATGGGATGGCCGAGGCCGGACAACAGCCCATCACCGAACGTTGCCGGCACGCGGCCGCCCATCAAGTGATGGGCGAAGGCCGGCACGGCGGTTAGCGTCAGCGCGGCCGGCGCAAGCGCAAGACTTCCGGTTCGGCGTTTCATGGCGGCGTTTCTCCGACTGGTGAGCTTAGCGCGCGCGGCGCGCTTTGCCATCCCTGCCCCGCCGGCTTACTCAGGCCGCAGCCTTGCCAAGCATGCCGCCGGGCGCGTCCTTGATGTGCAGGTCGCGTTGCGGGAACGGGATCGACAGCCCGGCCGCCTCCAACGCCGCCTTGCCGCGCTCGGTGAGCGCACGGCGCAGCGTCCAATAGTCGTCGTTCGACACCCACACCCGCAGCCGCAGCACCACAGCGCTGTCGCCGAGCTCGTCGACGAAGGTCTGCGGCGCCGGATCGGATGCCACCCGCTTATCGTCTTCGGCCAGCTTGCGCAGCACCTGCTGACCCTTGGCGAGATCGTCCTCGTAAGAGACGCCGAAGGCGAGATCGACCAGCCGCGTCGACAGCCGCGAGTAATTGATGATGCGCTTGTTCCACAAATCGGAATTCGGCACGAACTGGTAGATGCCGTCCCAGGAATGTAGCTCGCTGGCGAACAGACCGACTTCCTTGACCGTACCGGCCACGGCGCCGTTATCGATATAGTCGCCGACGCGGAACGGCCGCAGCCACAGCAGCATCATGCCGGCGGCGATGTTGGACAGCGTGCCCTGCAACGCCAGACCGATAGCGAGGCCGATGGCGCCGAGCCCGGCCAAAATGCTGGTGGTCTGGATGCCGAGCTGGCCGAGCACCGCCACGATCACGACGATCAGGATGCTGTAGCGCACCAGCGACGCAATCACCCCGCACAAGGTACCGTCGATACGCGACTGCCTGTCAAGCATCCGTCTGACGGCGCGCCTGGCGCGCGCGGCAATCCACCAGCCGACGATCAGCAAGACCAGCGCGCCGATCGCGCGCGGTATCACCACGGTCGCCCAGGCCACCAGCGGCGCCAGGAAGGTGCCGACTTCTCCGCTCAATTGTACTGCTGCTGCTTCCATGAATTGCTCCTTTGCAATACGTGACGCCGATGCGCCCTCTTAGCGCATCGAGGCCGATGCCGCACCGTGACGCGCTGTCCAATGGGGAACCCCCGCCCCAAAGCGCCAACGGCTTGACAGGTCGGCGGGTTCCCCCGACAACCCGCTCCCGAACGAGCCGGAATCACCCATGTCCAACGACAAGCTGGCCAGAACGATCGACGACGCCTTCGACGCGCGCGACAAGATCGGCACCAAGACCAAGGGCGCGGTGCGCAAGGCGGTGAACGACGCACTCGAACTGCTCGACGCCGGCAAGGCGCGCGTCGCCGAGCGCCGCGCGGACGGCGCATGGCAGGTCAATCAATGGCTGAAAAAGGCCGTGCTGCTGTCGTTTCGCCTTAACGACATGCGCGTGATCCCGGGCGGGCCAGGTAAGGCGGTGTGGTGGGACAAGGTCGATTCCAAGTTCAAGGGCTGGACGGCGGCGCGCTTCCGTAAAGCCGGCTTCCGCGCCGTGCCGCCTTGCGTGGTGCGCCGCTCGGCCTTTATCGCGCCCGGCGTGGTGCTGATGCCGAGCTTCGTCAATCTCGGCGCCTTTGTCGACAGCGGCACCATGATCGACACCTGGGCGACGGTCGGCAGTTGCGCGCAGATCGGAAAAGATTGTCACATCTCCGGCGGCGCCGGCATCGGCGGCGTGCTGGAGCCGCTGCAAGCAGGTCCCGTGATCATCGAGGACAATTGCTTCATCGGCGCGCGCTCGGAAGTGGCGGAAGGCGTCATCGTGCGCACCGGCTCGGTGCTGTCCATGGGCGTCTATCTCGGCGCCTCCACCCGCATCGTCGACCGCGTCAGTGGGCAGGTCACGCAAGGCGAGGTGCCGCCCTATTCCGTGGTCGTGCCCGGCACGCTGCCCGGCCAAAGCGGCGGCCCCGGGCTCTACTGCGCGGTCATCGTCAAGCGCGTGGACGAGCGCACACGCTCGAAGACCTCAATCAACGAACTGCTGAGGGATTGAAATGCGGATCGTTCGATGAGCACCGATCCCGTTGCCATCGCCCGCGATCTGTTGCGCTGCCGCTCGGTGACGCCGGCGGAAGGCGGCGCGATCAGCTATCTCGAAAGTGCGTTGAAAGCTGCCGGTTTTACCGTCCACCGCTTGGCCTTCAGCGAGCCGGGCGCCGACAACGTGGAAAACCTCTACGCCCGCATCAGCACGGCAAAGCCCAACCTGGTGTTCGCCGGCCACACCGACGTGGTGGCGCCGGGCGACGAGAAGGCATGGACCCATCCGCCCTTCGCCGGCGAAATGGACGGGCCTGTGCTGTACGGCCGCGGCGCGGTCGACATGAAGGGCGGCCTCGCCTGCGCGCTGGCCGCCGTGCTCGACCATCTCGCCGATCGCGGCGGCAAGCCGAAAGGTTCGATCTCGTTCCTGGTCACGGGTGACGAGGAAGGTATCGCCGTCAACGGTACGCCCAAGCTCTTGAAATGGGCGGCCGAACAGGGCGAGAAATTCGACCACTGCATACTCGGCGAGCCGAGCAACGTCGAGGCGCTCGGCGACACCATCAAGATCGGCCGGCGCGGCTCGCTCAACGGCCACCTGATCGTGAGCGGACGGCAGGGCCACGTCGCCTATCCGGAACGCGCCGAAAATCCGATTCGCGGGCTGGTAACGCTTGTTTCGGCTTTGCAAGCCGAATCGCTCGATACGGGCAGCACGCATTTCCCGCCCTCGCATCTGGAGTTCACCTCGGTCGACGTCGGCAACAAGACCGTCAATCTCATTCCCGGCGAGGCGCGGGCGCGCTTGAACATCCGCTTCAACGACAAGCACACGCTCGACTCGCTCAAAAGCCTGATCGCGCACCGCGCCGAAAAAGCAGCCGGCGGCAAGATCAAGTTCGCCTTCGAGTGGGAACCGTCGAATGCCGGCGTTTTCGTCACCGAGCCAGGGCCGTTCACCGAGCTGGTGGCGAAGGCGGTCGAGGACGTCACCGGCCGCAAGCCGCATCTGTCCACCAGCGGCGGCACCTCGGATGCGCGCTTCATCACGCGGTATTGTCCGGTGGTGGAATTCGGCCTGGTCGGCCAGACCATGCATCAGGTAGATGAGCGCGTGCCTATTGCCGACCTGCGCGCGCTGACGACAATCTATCGGACGATCATCGACCGCTATTTCGCTCAGTAGTCCACCTTCATCAAATAAAGCCCGTCCGGTGGCGCCACGTGGCCGCAGGCGGCGCGGTCGCGCGCTGCGAGCGCGCGTGTCAGGTCGTCGGCACTCCGTTTGCCATCGCCCACCATGACCAGCGAGCCGACCATGGAGCGCACCTGGTTGTGCAGGAACGAGCGCGCCGATGCCAAGACGGTCACCTCCTCGCCGTCGCGCGCGACAGCGAGCTGGTCGAGCGTCTTCACCGGCGATTTGGCCTGGCATTCGGTGGAACGGAAGGTGGTAAAATCGTGCTTGCCAACGAGCCGCTGGGCGGCGGCGTGCATCGCCGCGGCGTCGAGCGGGCGCGGCACCCGCCAGGCGCGGCCGAGGTCGAGCGTGAGATCGGGACGGCGGTTGACGATGCGGTAGAGATAATGGCGCTTGATCGCCGAGGTGCGGGCGTTGAAATCAGCCGCCGGCTTCTCCGCCGTCAGGACCGCCACCGGATAGGGCCGCAAATGCGCATTGAGCGCATCGCGCACGGTGTCGGTATCCCAGTCCTTGGCGAGATCGACATGCGCCACTTGCGCGCGCGCATGCACGCCGGCATCGGTGCGGCCGGCCCCCTGCACCGGGGCTTTTTCGGCGGACAATGCCTCAATCGCCGCCATCAGCACGCCCTGCACGGTCGTCTGGCCGGCCTGAATTTGCCAGCCGGCAAAGGGGGCGCCGTCGTATTCGATGGTGAGCTTGTAGCGGGGCACTATTGATTCACCTCAAATCCGGCCGGTGGCGCCTTGTCTATACAGGACGGAGAAACTTGGGGGCGTATCCCATGAAGCGCGAGTTCAAACAGCAAATCGTCGAGTTGCTCGATCAGCATCGTATCATGGCGATTTCGGCCAATCGCCCCGACGGCTGGCCGCAGGCGACGGTCGTGAGCTACGCCAATGACGGCCTGATCATCTATTGCAGGATTTCCCGCGACAGCCAGAAATGCGCCAATATAGCGCGCGATCCGCGGGTGTCGCTGGCCATCGCCAAGGACTATCCGCAGCCGTTGCAGATCAGGGGCCTGTCGGTCGCGGCGCGCGCGGTCGAAGTGACCGATCAAGGCGAGCGCGACCATGCGGCGGAGATTTTGCTGCAACGCTACCCCGAATACAAAGTGATGCCACGTCTGGACCCCGCCGTGGTGCCGACTTTCCGGCTGACGCCCGAGATCGTCTCGGTAATCGACTATTCGAAGGGTTTTGGGCATAGCGATATCGTCAAGGTCACCGACAACGATCTCGCCGAATTCGTCGAAGCGCGCCGCCACCATTGGGCTGGCTTTCACTTGGCCTAGTCGACGATTACGCCAGCCGCATTCCATGCTTCACCGGCGTGCCGCGCAGGAATTCCTCCGCGCTCATCGGCTGCCTGCCGGCGCGTTGCACCTGGATGAGCCGTATCGCACCGTCGCCGCAGGCGATGGTGAGACGATCGTCGAGCACGCTACCGGGCGGGCCCGAACCGTCCCCCTTGGTCGAGCGCAGCGCTTTCACCCGCACGCCGCCGATCTCGCACCAGGCGCCGGGAAACGGCGACAGGCCGCGGATGTGGTTGTGCGCTTGTTGCCAGGGCTTCATCCAATCGATGCGGGTCTCGTCCTTGGAAATCTTCGCCGCATAGGTGACGCCTTGCTTGGGCTGCGGCGTGAGCGTGAGCGAGCCGCGCTCTGCTGCGGCCAAAGTGATCGGCATGAGGTCAGCGCCACGCTGCGCCAGTACATCATGTAGCTCGCCGGCAGTTATGTCCGGGCCAATTGTCACCGGGTCAGCATTCGCGATAGCGCCGGTGTCGAGCCCCTCGTCTATCTTCATGATGGTGATACCGGTCTCTTTGTCGCCCGCCATGATGGCGCGGTTGATGGGCGCGGCGCCGCGCCAGCGCGGCAACAGCGAAGCGTGCACGTTGAAACAGCCGAGCTTCGGCGCATCGAGAACGGGTTTCGGCAGGATCAGGCCATAGGCGACCACCACCGCGGCGTCGGCATTGTGCGCGCGGAATTCGGCTTGCGCCGCCTCGTCGCGCAGCGTCTTCGGCGTCAACACCGGCAGCCCAAGCTTTCGCGCCGCGCGCTCGACTGGGCTTTCCTGCACGTCCATGCCGCGGCCGGCGGGCTTTGGCGCGCGGGTATAGACGGCAACGATTTCGTGCCCGCTATCGGCGAGCGCGACCAGTGTCGGCACCGCGAATTCGGGCGTGCCCATGAAAATCAGGCGCATGCGACCACCGCTAGGAACCACGGCGCCCAGGCGCCGGAATCAACCAATATGATGCGAAGGCTCTTTGTCCTCGGAAAGCGGCTTGACCGGCTCGCCGCGCTTTTGCGCCTTTTTGAATTTCTTAACGATCATGCCGCGTTTGAGCTTGGAGATATGGTCGATGAACAAGACGCCGTTGATGTGGTCGATCTCGTGCTGCAGACAGGTCGCCAGCAATCCGCTCGCCTCCAGCTCCTGCGGCTTGCCCTCGCGATCGAGAAATTTCACCCGCACGGCGTTCGGCCGCTCGACCTCCTCGTAATATTCCGGGATCGACAGGCAGCCTTCCTCGTAGGTCGCCTTCTCGTCGGACGCCCAAGTCACTTCCGGGTTGATGAAGACTTGCTGCGCCTTGGGCTCGTCTTTCTTGGCGAGATCCATGGTGATGACGCGTTTCGGCACGCCGATCTGGATGGCCGCGAGCCCGATGCCGGGGGCGTCGTACATGGTCTCGAACATGTCGTTGATCAGCGCGCGCACCGTCTTGTCGACCGCGCCGACCGGTTCCGATTTCAGCCGCAGCCGCTTGTCCGGGATGATGAGGATGTCGCGTTTCGCCATTGTCGCGATTTAAGGGTTGCGAACAGCGGGGTCAATGTGGGCTTTTCCCTTGAGCCATGGGTGTTATCGCCCTACCGTTCGCCGTTCGTTCGCGCTCATACGCGAATCGGGGTAGAAGCGCCAAATGCCCGACTCAATTGCTCGCCTGGTCGCCGATCTTCATCTGACCCCGGACGCGGCCATGGCGCTCGCGCTTGGCATCGGCGTGTTCATTGCCATCGGCGTGATCGCCATTCTCGTCGTGGTGCTGCGCCCGCGCAAGCCGGTGGCCGATCCGGTCGCCGAGCAGCGCATGGCCGATCTCAACGCCCGCATTCAGACCATGGGCGAAATGCTCAGCCACGCCCAAGCCCAGCTCCAGCACGCCGTGCACCAGCGGCTCGACGCCGTCACGCACAATCTCGGCCAGTCCATGCAGACCACGACCAAGCACACCACCGAGCATCTGCAGCAGTTGCACGCGCGGCTGGCGGTCATCGACAGCGCGCAGAAGAACATCACCGAGCTGGCGACGCAGGTCTCATCCCTGCAGGGCATCCTCGCCAACAAGCAGTCGCGCGGCGCCTTCGGCCAGGGGCAGCTGGAGGCAATCATCACCGACGTGCTGCCGAAGGGCGCTTACGAATTCCAGTACACGCTGTCGAACCGCACGCGACCTGACTGCGCCATATTCATGCCGGACTCGGGCCCGCTCATCATCGACGCCAAATTTCCGCTCGAAGCAATGACGGCATGGCGTGACGCGCAAACCGACGAGGACCGAAAGCTTGCCGCAGCGCGCGTCAAGCAGGACATTGCCAAGCACATCACAGATATCGCGGAAAAATATCTGATACCGGGCGAGACACAAGATGTCGCGCTCATGTTTATTCCATCTGAATCACTGTACGCCGATCTGTACGAGCGCTTTGACGACTTGGTCCAGCGGGCGCGGCGCGCGCGCGTCATGATCGTATCTCCAAATATGGCGTTTCTGGCGGTTCAACTCGTCCGGCAGATTCGCAAGGATGCCGAAATGCAGGAGGCCGCTCATAAGATTCGCACCGAAGTCGGCCACATGCTGAAGGACGTTGGTTTGCTTGGCGAGCGCGCGCGCAGGCTACAAGGCCACTTCGGCCAGACTACCAAGGATATCGACGATATTCTCATCTCCACCGGGAAGATCGAGAAGCGCGCCGCCAAGATTGAAGCGCTTGAATTCGACGGCGACGAGGCGCCAAGCGCCGAGATTATCCAAGCGCCGATCCGCAAGCTGGAAGCCGGCGAATAGCCCATGACCGTCTCGCCCGACACCGCGCCGCCGCCCGCCGCGCAGGCGCGGCCCTCGCTCATCGACGCGGTGGCGGTCTATTTCAAGCCGCGCGTGCTGATCGTGCTGTTCCTCGGTTTCTCGTCCGGGCTGCCGCTGGCGCTGTCGGGCGCGACGCTCTTGGTGTGGATGCGCGAATCCGGCGTCGATCTCGGCACCATCGGCCTGTTCGCGCTGGTCGGCACGCCCTACACGGTGAAATTCCTCTGGGCGCCGCTCACCGACGCGCTTGAGGTGCCGCTGTTGTCGCGCCTGCTCGGCCGCCGCCGCGCCTGGCTGGTGTTCACGCAAATGCTGCTGATCGCGGCGATCGTCTTTCTTGGCTCCTGCGATCCGGCAACTGCGCCCGCGCTGGTGGCCTTCAGTGCGCTGCTGGTGGCCACCGCGTCGGCGACGCAGGACATCGTGGTCGACGCCTTCCGGGTCGAGAGCCTGCCGGAGAACGAGCAGGCCGCCGGCATGGCCTCCTATGTCGCCGCCTATCGTGTCGGCATGCTGGTCTCCACCGCCGGTGCGCTGTTCCTGGTGAGCGGATTTCAGGCCTATGGATTCGCCAAGCAGCCAGCCTGGCACTGCGGCTATTACGCCATGGCGGTGCTGGTGGTGATCGGCACCATTACCGCGCTGCTCGCCACCGAGCCGGAACGCTCGGCCACGGCGGAAGCCGCGCATGCCCCGCAACGGCCGTTCGCCCGCGTTGCCGCGGCCGCGGTCGGCGCCTTCAAGGACTTCATGAGCTACGAGCTGGCGGCTGTCATGCTGGCCTTCGTGGTGCTGTTCAAGTTTACCGATGCGCTGTCAGGCGCCATGACCGCGCCGTTCGTGATCGACCTTGGCTTCACGCGCAACGAATACGCGGCCATCGTCAAGGGCGTGGGGCTGGCGGCGCTGCTGCTCGGCGGCTTTGCCGGCGGCTTCATCGCGCGCGCGCTGCCGCTGGCCACGAGTTTGTGGATCGGCGCCGTGGTGCAGGCGCTGGCCAACCTGACATTTTCCTGGCTGGCCGTGGTCGGCCGCGATCCCACCGCGCTGGCGATTGCAATCACCGCGGAGAATTTCACCAGCGCCATCGGCACCGTGATGTTCGTCGCCTATTTGTCGGCGCTGTGCCGCAACCCGCTGCACACGGCGACGCAATACGCATTGCTCACCGCGCTGGCCGCGGTCGGGCGCACTTATCTCTCGTCGGTCGCAGGCTTCATCGCCGAGAGCACGGGTTGGGTCTGGTTTTTCGTGATCTGCGCGCTCGCCGGGCTACCCAGCCTGATCTTACTGGCCTGGCTGCAAAAGCACGGGCATTTCAAGCGGCTGGTGCCGCGCACGACCTAGGGCGTGGCCTCATAAACGAGCAACCGAAAGCCGTGTGGATGGGCCGCCAATATCTGCTCTTGGGGGTAAAGATGGGGTAATCGGCCGGCCCAGCTTGTTGATATCTGAAGATTTTGGGTGCTGCGCTTCAGGCTGATGGTGAATA
>CAZLWN010000125.1:0-11128 GCA_964563195.1 uncultured Undibacter sp.
CGGCCAAGACGGCCGCGGCGGCTATTCCGACGAGCTGGAATACACCCGTCAGCTGCTGAATCACGTCGAGACGCGCCAGCGCGTCCAGGCGTTCCTTGCCGGTGCAGGCGACAATACAAAACCGACAAAGAAAGTTTGAGAGAGGGGTAGCGCTATGATGTTCGATGGCAAGGTTGTGCTGGTGACGGGCGGGGCGTCCGGCATCGGCAAGGCCACGGTGATGGCATTCGCCCGCCAGGGCGCGACGGTGATCTGCGCCGACGTAAACGCCGCCAAGGGCCAGGAGTTGAAGAACGAAGCTGCCGGCGCCAGGCTGTCGGTCGATTTCGTCGCAATCGATCTCGGCAATTCCGATTCGATCCGTGCCGCCGCTGCCGAGGCGCTCAAGCGCTATCCGCGCGTCGACATCCTGGTGAACGCTGCCGGCTGGGGCGACATTCAACCCTTTATGCAGAACACGCCAGACTTCATCAACCGCGTGATCGCCATCAACCTCGCGGGTCCCGCGCATCTGACACAGGCGCTGCTGCCGCCGATGATTGCCGCCAACGGCGGCAAGGTCATCAATATCGCCAGCGACGCCGGGCGCGTCGGCAGCGGCGGCGAGACGGTCTACGCCGGCGCCAAGGGCGGGCTGATCGCCTTCACCAAGTCGCTCGCGCGCGAGGTCGCCCGCTACTCGATCAACGTTAACTGCGTGTGCCCAGGCCCGACCGATACGCCGATGCTCGCCACCCGCCCGGAGAAACTGCGCGAAGCCTTCCTCAAAGCGATCCCGTTCCGCCGCTTCGCCAAGCCGGAGGAAATCGCCGACGCCGTTGTGTTCTTCGCCAGCCCGCAAGCTGGCTATATCACCGGCCAGGTGATGAGCGTGAGCGGTGGGCTGACCTTCGCCGGCTAGATTCAGAAACAATCATCGAAAGGACTTGAATCCATGATGGACGTTGCCAAGCGGTTTAATCCCGCCGGACTCGATTTTTCAAACTTCAAGCCGAAGCATTTTCTGTGGAGCGTCGATGGCAAGGTGGCGACCGTTACCTTGAACCGGCCAGAGCGGAAGAACCCGCTCACGCTCGAATCCTACGCCGAACTGCGCGAGACGTTCCGCAGCCTGAGCTACGTCGACAAGATCAAGACCGTCGTCATCGCGGGCGCCGGCGGCAACTTCTGCTCCGGCGGCGACGTGCACGAAATCATCGGCCCGCTGGTCGAGATGCAGCGCAAAGGCGACATGGCGGGATTGCTCGCATTCACCCGCATGACGGGCGATCTGGTCAAGGCCATGCGGGCGTGTCCGCAGCCGATTATCGCGGCAGTAGACGGTATTTGCGCCGGTGCCGGGGCGATCCTGGCAATGGCGTCGGACCTGCGCGTCGGCACCGCCCGCAGCAAGATCGCCTTCCTATTCGTGCGCGTCGGACTTGCCGGGGCGGACATGGGCGCCTGCAACATGCTGCCGCGCATTATCGGCCACGGCCGCGCATCAGAGCTGCTCTATACCGGCCGTTCGATGGACGGCGGCGAGGCCGAGCGCTGGGGTTTCTACAACAAGCTGAGCGAGCCGGAGAACGTGCTCGCCGACGCGCAGGCTATGGCCAAGGCGTTGTCGGATGGTCCGACCTTCGCCAACTCAATGACCAAAAAGTGCCTGCATCAGGAATGGAACATGGGCGTCGAGGAGGCGATCGAAGCCGAGGCGCAGGCGCAGGCGATCTGCATGCAGACCAAGGACTACGAGCGAGCTTACGAGGCCTTCGTCGCCAAGCAGAAACCGGTGTTCGCGGGCAATTGATGCCGCCTATGCGAATGCGCCTGAGACGATGACGCCATGGCGCTTGCCGCCGTGGCGCCGTGGGTGTTGAATCAATAGTACCGATCGGGCGGTCACGCCGATCATCTGGGGAAACGCACAATGTTCTCGCGGCTGAAATTCGCGCTCATACTGTTCGCGCTGACGCAACTTCTCAGATACGCCCGCTGGCGGCATCCGCATTTCGCGGCGCGCCTCAAAGAGCGCAATTTGGTTGCACAGATCAAGGCGCGCGACGAGGGAACGGGCCGCTGGATCGAGATCCGCGATGGCAAGATCGGATCGGGCGCCGGACAACATCCGAAGCCCGATATCACGCTCTTCTTCAAGAATGCCGCGACCGGCGCCTCCTTGCTGACGCCACCGATCAACTGGCTCAACCAGATCAACGCGCAGAAAGATTTTACCCTCGGGGTCGACGGTCCTGAGGACCTGACCAACTGGTTTGCGCAGACTCTCATGATGATGCAGACCGCCGGTTGGACGTTCGGTACGCCGATGCCCGACGGCTCAATGCGCTATTGCAACATGACCAACGGGGGGCCGGTTTTCATCACCGTCAAGGACGACAAGATCGTGCGCATGACGCCGATCGATTTCGACGAAACCGACCCGCAGCCGTGGACGATCGAAGCGTGCGGTTTGAAGTTTACGCCGCTGCGCAAGACCACGCTCGCCCCGCACGGGCAAAACGCAAAATCGATCATTTATTCGCCCGATCGTCTGCTCTATCCGATGAAGCGCGTCGATTTCGATCCCAACGGGGAGCGCAACCCGCAAAATCGCGGCAAATCGGAATACGTGCGCATTTCGTGGGACGAGGCGCTCGATCTGGTCGCCAACGAGATCAAGCGCTGCAAGCGCGATCATGGACCCGGCGCGATCGCCACCTCGCACGGCTCGCACCATACCTGGGGCAATATCGGCTACTACCTATCCGCGCTCTTCCGTTTCGCTAATGCGGTCGGCATGACGCGCGTGCACCACAATCCCGACTCCTGGGAAGGCTGGTACTGGGGCGCCGCGCATCACTGGGGCTACACGCTGCGGGTCGGCCAGTCGGAGACCTACGGCACCGTCGAGGACTGCCTGCAGAACTGCGAGATGATTGTGTTCTGGTCGGCCGATCCGGAAAGTACGAGCGGTTCATATGGTGCGCAAGAAGGCACCGTGCGCCGGCGATGGCTGAAGAATCCGAAGCTCGGCATCAAAGTTGTGCACATCGATCCGTATTACAACGCCTCGGCGCAGTTCATACCCGGCAAGTGGTTCTGCCCGAAGCCGACGACCTCGCCGGCAATGGCTATGGCGATTGCCTATGTCTGGATCAAGGAAGACTTGTACGACAAAGCCTATGTAAAGACTCACACGGTCGGCTTCGACAAGTGGAAGGCCTATCTGCTCGGCGAGGAGGACGGCACGCTCAAGACGCCGGAATGGCAGGAGAAGGAAACCGGCGTCCCGGCCAAGGACGTGCGCGCGCTCGCGCGCGAATGGGGCAAGAAGCGCGTCTATCTCGCGCCCGGCGGCTGGGGCAACGGCCACGGCGGCGCCTGCCGCAACCAGACCGGCATTCAGTGGGCGCGCACCATGGTGTGCCTAGCCGCCATGCAGGGGCTCGGCAAGCCCGGCATCAATATGGGCAATCTGCAATGGGGCGCGCCGCTCGACTTCAACTTCTATTTCCCCGGCTATGCCGACGGCGGCATGTCGGGCGATCTGGAAAATACCTCGATGCCGGTCGAGCTCTACCAGCGCATGCCGCAACTGCCGAGCATGAATTCGAGTTTCCAGCGCATCCCGCGCATCTACATGCCGGAGGCGATTGCCGACGGCAAAGCGGAAGGCTGGCCGTGGATCGGAAAGTCGATCGAGCATCAGTTCGCCAAATTTAGCTACCCGGCGCCCGGCCATGCGCCGGTGCGCATGCTCTACAAGTACGGCGGCTCGATGATCGCGACCATGAACAATACCAACCGCCATGTGCGGATGTACCAGTCGGCGAACCTCGAGTTCGTGGTCAACCAGTCGATCTGGTTCGAGGGCGAGGCCAAGTTCGCCGACGTCATTCTGCCGGCCTGTACCAATTTTGAGCGCGTCGACATCTCGGAATGGGCCGGGCTTGGTGGCTACGGCCATCACGGCCAGCAGCAACTCAATCACCGCGTCATCATTTTCCAGGCGCCGGCGATCAAGCCGCTCGGCGAATCGAAGACCGACTACTGGATCTTTACCGAGATTTGCAAACGGCTCGGCCTTGCCAACTACTTCAACGAGGGCTGCAACGAGCTCGATTGGGTGAAGCGGCATTTCGACGCCTCCGACCTGCCCAAGGTGATTTCGTGGAAGAAGTTCATCAGGCGTGGCTATTACGTCGTGCCGTCGGAGAAGGCACATTTGCGCGCGCCGGTGTCGTTTCGCTGGTTCTGGGAAAATCGTAAAAAGGACGTGCCGGAGGCGCAGCCGCTGCCGTCAGACTACACCGAGGAATTCCTGCGCGGCCTGCAGACGCAGTCCGGCAAGCTCGAATTCGAATGCAACAGCTTGAAGCGCTTTCCCGATCCCGAACGGCCGCCGATCGTCAAATATGAGCCGGCGTGGGAGGGCGCGCATTCGGGCGACCTGTTCAAACGCTACCCGCTGCAGCTGCTCACGCCGCACTCGAAGTATTCGTATCACACCCAGGGCGACGGCAAGGATTCGTTCCTGCTCAATATCGAGGATCACCGGGTCAATATCGACGGCTACTATTACTGGATCGTTCGCTTGAACGCGCAGGATGCGACGGAGCGCAAAATCAAAAAACACGACCTCGTCAAAGTCTACAATGACCGGGGTGCGGTAATTTGCGCCGCGTTGCCGACCCAGCGGCTGCCGCGCGGGGTTTGTCACGGCTACGAGTCCTCCGCGATCTACGATCCGATGGGCGAGCCCGGCAAATCGGTCGACTGCGGCGGTGTGCTCAATCTGCTCACGCCCGAGCGCACGCAAACCAAGACCACCCATTCGCTGGCCGGCGCGAATGCGCTGGTGCAGGTCGTGCTGTGGGACGGCGGGACCGAGCACGTCTCGGCGACCTTCGCCAAATTGGGCAAGGACCGGCAGGTGCGCAGCAAGCGCAAGGCGGACAATCTAGTGCCGGCAAAATAAGCGAATAATAGGAGGAGATGATCTGATGGCTTATGTTTTCAAGGAGGACGAACTGCCTTCTCTGATCGATGCCAAAGCGGCACGCGAACGCATTTTCTTCGTCAATAAGGAACTCGCCAGCATCGACGACATGCTGGCCGGCGTCATGCATTACAAGAAGGATGCGGCCTCGCCCCTGCACCTGCACAAAAACTGCGAGCACTTCTATTTCATCATCGACGGCAAGGCGACAGTGGAATCGGACGATGGGATACGGGCGGTCGGTCCCGGCGACATGATCTTCATCCCGGCCGAGGAGAAGCACCGTCTGCGCGCTACCGAGCCGCTGTTCTATTTCGAATTCCAGGCGCCCAATCGTTTCAAGACCACTATCCTCGAAGGCACTGATGACGACCTGCGCTGGGAGCGCAAGGACGGCAAAGTTTGGATCCAGAGCTGAGGCGGCGGAGCACGATCATGTCGCTTACATTCATCGATACCAACAAGCTACCGAAAAAAGCCTCGATCGCCCAAGGCGATATCACCGAGGTGCTCAACGAAGCCCTCTGCGGGGCGCACAATGTGCGCGGTTCGCTGCGTTGGCTCAAATCGGCTGAAACGTTCAAGCCGGATGCCGCCGACAAGCATCAGCTCATCTACCTCATGGAAGGCAAGGGCAATATCAAGCTCAACGGCAAGGATTACAGCGTCGGGAAGGGCGCCGGCATCTATCTCGGTCCTTCCGAAACCGCGACCATCCAGGCCGAAAACGGAGCGTCTCTGAAGCTGTTTCACCTCGTGGTGCCGCGGATACCGAAGTGAAGATCGAACGAGACGAGAAGCGTCATGAATAAATGGAACATGATCATCGACGTCGCCGAATGCACTAATTGCAACCTGTGTACGCTAGCGACCATGGACGAATATGTCGGCAACGATTTTCCCGGCTATTCGGCGCCGATGCCGAAGCACGGCCACAAATGGATCGACATATTGCAAAAGGAGCGCGGGCAGGTGCCGATGATCGATATCGCTTATGTGCCGACGATGTGCAACCACTGCGACAACGCGCCCTGCGTCGCCAAAAGCGGCGGCGCGGTGAAAAAGCGCGACGACGGCATTGTGCTGATTGATCCGGTGAAGGCGAAAGGGCGCAAGGATCTCGTTGAGGCCTGCCCCTACGGTCACATCTGGTGGAACGGGGAGTTGCAGTTGCCGCAGGCCTGGACGTTTGACGTCCATTTGATCGACAGCGGCTGGCGGCAGACGCGTGGCCAACAATCGTGCCCGACGGGCGCCATGCGTGCCATTTTCGTAGCCGATAGCGAGATGGCGCAGCTCGCGCGCGAGCAAGGGCTCGAAGTCATGAAGCCCGGACTCGGCACAAAGCCGCGCGTTTACTACAAGAATCTGTGGCGTTTCTCGAAATGCTTCATCGGCGGATCGGTCTCGACGCGGGCCAATGACGGGACGATCGACTGCGTCGAGGGAGCGAGCGTGCGTCTGCTCAAAGACGGCGCCGTCGTCGCGGAAGCCGCCACCGATAATTTCGGCGATTTCAAATTCGATCGACTCGACGAAAACTCGGGCAAATACGTCGTGGAAATAGCGGCTGGAGCGGCAAAAAAGGCGGTCACGGTGCAGCTCGGTGTGAGCACCAGTCTCGGTGACATCAGAGTGTAAAAAACCGCGGCGGTACGATTCATCGACCGCGATTCCAGAATAGCCGAAGACACAGGTCCGTATGCCTGAACCTTCGTTTGCCCTTGTTTTTCCGCAACTCGGCGGACTCTACCAAGCCTTGGCTCCCTGGGCCGAAGCGCTCTTGCGCGCAACCGTTGGACTGGCGCTGGTGCCGCACGGGCTGCGCATGACGTTCGGGCTTTTTCCGAACACGGGACAGCCGCTGCAAAATATCGGAATGCTCGCCGCTTATCTGGACGAGCAGGGCTATCGGCCGGGAAAGCTCTGGGCGTTGGCTATTTCAGTCACCCAGCTTGTTTGCGGGCCCTTGCTTGCCCTCGGCCTGTTCACGCGCCTCGCGGCCGTGCCGGTTGTTCTTTTCCTGCTGGTATCAAACATCGAGCGTTGGCGCGTCGGCAGATATTTCTGGAACCAGCTTGGGCTTGAATACACGCTGATGTGGACGATTGCGGCGCTTTACTTTCTCGTGCATGGCGGCGGCGCGTACGCTTTGGATGGGCTCATCTTTGGCCGCGAATTCTGATCCATTTTGTCCGGCCATTGGTGGAGCGGTAACCAGAATTGACGCGCTCGGGTTCGCGCGTGATCTGACGATAAGCGACGTAGTCGAGCCCGGCGCCGCCTTTCTGTGCCGGGAGCTGAGCCGCCACCGCATGGCCGGGACACGCCGGACTAGCGAGTCGCTTGCGATCCGCGGCGGCCTTCATCGTCATGACGCCCAGCTTGAGGTTTTTGCTGCGCGCGGGCGGCCGCTCGACCAGGCCTGACGACCCGAAGCGTGGATTCTCGCCCAAGACTGTGTCATAATCGTTGCGTGCGGCAGCGTAAACTGGCGAGGAAAAATTCGATGCAGTTGAAACTCAGACAAGCGGCAGCGTTCGGCGCCCCGATCGTTTTGACGATCGCGCTTCTGATGGCAACCTGTGGATCGGTTCGTGCCGAAGAGGACGGCACCGAGGCTCAGCGAGCCGCCTGCACGCCGGATGTATTTCGTCTCTGCGGCTGGCACATCCCGGATCATGCTGCAATTGAAAAATGCCTTCGGAGCAATATGGCCAAACTCAATCCGAAATGTCGGCAAGTCTTTGAGGGCAAGTTAAAATAATTTGCTGCCTGGCGTAGTAAGTCTTCTGAAACGCTGCAATACCGTATGGCTCGCGGAACTAGCGCGCTTGCCGCTTCGGCCGCGCTCGGGGCCCGTTGGCCAATACGCCGCTTTATCGCCCCATTCCCGCGTCGCGCCTGCGCGCGAAATATGCTATAATAGGTATTGATTCAGGGCGAGGCAGCGGCGGGCCATCGGGGGCCGCCCGCGCTCCCCCAAAGTCGAGAACAGCAACCTCATGATGATTCGCAACGAAACGCGCGCGCCGGAAGGCGCGCACGACGACCACAGCGATATTGTCTATCCTTCCGCCGTTCCCTTCGTACTGGTGCATCTGGCCTGTCTGGGGGCGCTCTGGAGCGGGGTGACTTGGCAGGCCGCCGTCCTCGGCGTGGCGCTGTACTGGGGCCGCATCTTCGCCATCGGCGCCGGCTACCACCGTTATTTCTCGCATCGCGCCTATGCGACCGGCCGCGTCTTGCAGTTCATCCTCGCTTTCGTCTGCCAAAGCACGTTGCAGAAGAGCGTGTTGTGGTGGGCGGCCAAGCACCGCCACCACCATCTGCATTCCGACACCGAGCTCGACGTCCATTCGCCGCGCCACACCGGCTTTCTCTACAGCCACGTGGGCTGGATCTTCGCGCGCCGGCACGATTCCTTCGATATGGTCAAGGTCGCCGACCTCGCGCGTTTCCCCGAACTGATGTGGCTGCACCGCCATGAGCGCTGGCCGGCCTATGGTCTCGCCGTGCTGTGCTTCCTGATCGCGGGGTGGCCTGGGTTGTTCGTCGGTTTCTTCTGCAGCACGTGCCTGGTGTTCCACGGCACCTTCTGCATCAATTCGCTGGCGCATGTGAGCGGGCGCAAGCGCTACGTCACCGGCGATGATTCCCGCAACAACTGGCTGCTGGCGATCTTCACCATGGGCGAGGGCTGGCACAACAACCATCACGCCTGCCAGAGCAGCGTGCGCCAGGGCTTCTTCTGGTGGGAATACGACCCCACCTATTACATCCTGAAGCTACTGTCGTGGACCGGGCTGGTCTGGGACCTCAAGGCGCCGCCCGTGGCGCTGCTGCGCAATGAGCAGCGGCTCGGGTCGCGCGTGATCGAGCGGGCGGCCCGCCAGCTCGCCGCCAGCTTCAACTCGGAGTGGATCGCCGGCGCCATGGCGTCAGCGCTAGGCAACGGCTCGCTCGCCGCACTGCAGCAGCGGCTGTCGGCGGCACACGACCAAGCCGTCGAAGTGCTGGCCAATGCGCATTTGCCGCACCTGCCGACCCGGGCGGAATGTGCCGCCCGCGCCCGCGCCATGTTCGCGCGCACCCCCAGCGTCGACGACATCGTCGACCGGGCCTACCAGTTGGTCCTCGACGCCATCAGCGCGCGTCTATGCGCCGTCCCGGTCCAGACCTGAACCGGCATTCCGCACGGCATAGTAGCAGGCCGGTCGCGGTGGAGGCTCTCCATAATCATAATATAGCAGATGGGGCTGGGGAGAGCCGATGGGGGGCTTGCTGAGCGGCACAAAAATACCTTCAATACGCGGGAACTCGGCCTGATTGGACCCGTTGGGACTGACATGCGCGTCATTTTGGCTCAGCCGCGGGGATTCTGTGCCGGTGTTGTGCGGGCCATCGAAATCGTCGAACGGGCGCTGCAGGCATTTGGCCCGCCGGTCTATGTCCGGCACGAAATCGTCCATAATCGACACGTGGTCGAGAGCCTGAAGGCCAAGGGCGCGCGCTTCGTCGAAGAGCTGTCGGAAGTCCCGGCCGGGGCGGTCACTATTTTCAGCGCGCATGGCGTCGCCCGCGCGGTGGAGGAGGACGCCGAGCGGCGCGGCCTCAATGTCATCGACGCCACCTGTCCGCTGGTGAGCAAGGTCCATAACCAGGCCAACCGCTACGTCCGCGATGCCCGCCAGCTCATTCTCATCGGCCATGCCGGGCATCCGGAGGTCGAGGGCACAAAAGGCCGCATCCCGGTGCCGGTGCATCTAGTGCAGACCGAGGCGGACGTCGCCAGGCTCGATATTCCGCGCGACACCCCCATTGCCTATGTCACGCAGACCACCTTGAGCGTGGACGACACGCGCGGGATTATCGCCGCACTGGAAATCAAATTTTCCGACGTGGTTGGGCCGGACACCCGCGACATCTGCTATGCGACGCAGAATCGGCAAAGCGCAGTACGCGACTTGTGCAAGCGGGTCGATGTGCTGTTGGTGGTGGGGGCGAGCAACAGCTCCAATTCCAACCGTCTGCGCGAGATCGGCGCCGATTCCGGGATTCCCAGCTATCTGATCGCCGACGGCGGCGAATTGCGGCCGGAATGGGTGAAAGGCGCGCGCGCGGTCGGGATCACCGCCGGCGCCTCGGCGCCCGAGACCTTGGTCGAAAACGTTATCGATGCGCTTGCGCAACTCGGCAAGATTGATATTTCAACCATGGCGGGCCGGATCGAAGACATCGAATTCAAGCTTCCCGCCGCATTGGCGGATTCGAAACCTTCTAAACTGGCGACCGCTTAGGCCATTGTCGGAGATGCGCTGAACTGCTTTACCGGGGGTGCCAGCAAGTCACCGGAACTGGCACGACCGCTTCCGCCACGATCGCGTTTCAAGGATTTTCGTAATGGGCATTCCGTTGCTGCAACAGGCTTACGTCGGCGGCTATGTGGTCCACCAGCATCTTAAGGGACGCAAGCGCTATCCGCTGGTGCTGATGCTGGAGCCGCTGTTCCGCTGCAATTTGGCCTGCGCCGGCTGCGGCAAGATCGATTATCCCGACAAGATCCTCAACCAGCGCTTGAGCGTTGCGCAGTGCCTGGAGGCGGTCGACGAATGCGGCGCGCCGGTGGTCTCGATCGCCGGCGGCGAGCCGCTGATCCACAATGAGCTGCCGCAAATCGTGGAAGGCATCATCGCGCGCAAGAAATTCGTCTACCTGTGCACCAACGCGCTGCTGATGGAAAAGAAGCTTTCGCAATACAAGCCGAGCCCGTTTTTCGTGTGGTCGGTGCACATGGATGGCGGCCGCGAGATGCACGACCGCTCGGTCTGTCAGGACGGCGTCTATGACAAGGCGCTGGCCGCCATTCGCAAGGCCAAGGAACGCGGCTTCCGCATCAGCCTCAATTGTACGCTGTTCGACAACGCCGATCCCGATCGGGTCGTAGACTTCTTCGACAGCGTAAAGGACATGGGCGTCGACGGTATGACGATATCGCCCGGCTATGCCTATGAGCGCGCGCCCGACCAGCAGCATTTCCTCAACCGCACGCGCACCAAGCAGCTGTTCCGCGACATTTTCCGCAAGGGCCACGGCGCGCGCAACTGGTCGTTCAACCAGTCAAGCCTGTTCCTCGACTTTCTCGCC
>CAZLWN010000126.1:0-11111 GCA_964563195.1 uncultured Undibacter sp.
ATGTGAAGCTCAACAAGAAGGTGTCGCCCGAGGTGGTCGGCGTGATCCAGCAGATTGAGGATTACGCCAAGCTCGCCGATACGGTGGCTTCGCATCTCGCGGTCAAGATTCCGGACAAGCAGGATATTCTGGAGACGCCAGTCGTCACCCAGCGTCTGGAGAAGGTGCTCAGCTTGATGGAGAGCGAGATCTCCGTCCTGCAGGTCGAAAAGCGCATCCGCACCCGCGTCAAGCGGCAGATGGAGAAGACCCAGCGCGAGTACTACCTCAACGAACAGATGAAGGCGATCCAGAAGGAGCTCGGCGACGAGGAAGGCCGCGACGAACTGCAGGAGCTCGAAGACAAGATCAAGAAGACCAAGCTCTCGAAGGAAGCCCGCGAGAAGGCGACCCACGAGCTCAAAAAACTGCGCCAGATGTCGCCGATGTCGGCCGAAGCCACCGTCGTGCGCAATTATCTCGACTGGCTGCTCTCGATCCCGTGGAACAAGAAGAGCAAGGTCAAAAAGGATCTCAATCTCGCCGAGCAGATCCTCGACGCGGATCACTATGGCCTGGAGAAGGTCAAGGAGCGTATCGTCGAGTATCTCGCCGTGCAGCAGCGCGCCAACAAGCTGACCGGGCCGATCCTGTGCCTGGTCGGTCCTCCCGGGGTCGGCAAGACCTCGCTCGGCAAGTCGATCGCGCGGGCTACAGGGCGCGAATTCGTGCGCGTGTCGCTTGGCGGCGTGCGTGACGAGGCCGAGATCCGCGGCCACCGCCGCACCTATATCGGCTCGATGCCCGGCAAGGTCATCCAGTCGATGCGCAAGGCCAAGACGTCGAACCCGCTGTTCCTGTTGGATGAGGTCGACAAGATGGGCGCCGATTTCCGCGGCGATCCGTCGTCGGCCTTGCTCGAGGTGCTCGACCCCGAGCAGAACCACACCTTCAACGACCACTACCTCGAGGTCGACTACGATCTGTCCAGCGTGATGTTCATCACCACGGCGAACACGCTCAACATCCCGCCGCCGCTGATGGACCGCATGGAGATCATCCGCATCGCCGGCTACACCGAGGACGAGAAGGTCGAGATCGCGCGCAAGCATCTGATCCCGCACGCGGTCACCAAGCACGGCCTTGATCCGAAGGAATGGTCGATCGACGACGAGGCGCTGCTCACCATCATCCGCCGTTACACGCGGGAAGCGGGCGTGCGTAATCTCGAGCGCGAACTATCCACTTTGATCCGCAAGGCGGTGAAGGAACTGATGACGTCGAAGAAAAAGTCGATCGCCGTCACCGCGACCAGCCTCGGCGATTATCTCGGCGTTCCGAAATACCGCTACGGCGAGATCGAGGCCGAAGATCTGATCGGCGTGGTCACCGGGCTTGCCTGGACCGACGTCGGCGGCGAACTGCTCACCATCGAAGCCGCGATGATGCCGGGCAAGGGCAAGATGACCGTCACCGGCAACCTGCGCGACGTTATGAAGGAGTCGATCTCGGCGGCGGCATCTTATGTCCGCTCGCGCGCGGTCGCCTTCGGCATCGAGCCGCCGCTGTTCGACAAGCGCGACATCCACGTGCACGTGCCGGAAGGCGCGACGCCGAAGGATGGGCCCTCGGCCGGTGTTGCCATGGTCACGGCCATTGTCTCGGTGATGACCGGCATTCCGGTGCGCCGCGATGTCGCCATGACCGGCGAGATCACGTTGCGCGGCCGCGTGCTGCCGATCGGTGGTCTGAAAGAGAAGCTGCTGGCCGCCTCGCGCGGCGGCATGAAGACCGTGCTGATCCCGGAGGAGAACGCCAAGGACCTGGTGGAAATCTCCGACACGATCAAGAAGGGCCTGGACATCATTCCGGTCCAACGCATGGACGAAGTGCTGGAGCGTGCTCTGGTGCGCAAGCCCGAGCCCATCGAATGGGACGAGGCGAGCGCCAAGCTGGCGGAGGCGGCGGCCACGGCCGAACCGGTGGTCGAGGACGACGGCTCTGGGCTGACCGCGCACTGAACGCTTCACCAGCGACAAAACCCGAAACGGCGCCGCAAGGCGCCGCTTTCGTGTACTTGCATCGTCGTGCGGTCGGGAGCTATTGAAAATAAATATGGGCGGTTAGCTCAGCTGGTAGAGCGCCTGCTTTACACGCAGGATGTCGGCGGTTCGAGTCCGTCACCGCCCACCAATTTTCGCCGTTCCGCGGCGAAAACAGCCGCACCGAAGTCGCTTTAGCGACGGAGGCGGACCATTCAACACAAAAAAAGAAGCGGTGGGCGCGGCGTTTCTTCGCTCCACGCCTGCCGCTTTTCCCCGGAGGGTCCGGCTTTTAAAAAGCCGTCAGACTGATTCCTTCAATTCCTTGGAGGCGCGGAAGGCGACCTTCTTACTCGCCTTGATTTGAATCGCTTCGCCGGTCGCTGGGTTGCGGCCCATGCGCGCGGCACGACGGCGCACCTGTAGGATGCCGAGGCCGCCAATGCGAATACGTTCGCCCTTCTTCAAATGCTTCACGATATTGCCGACGAAATCGCCGAGCACCGTTTCGGCCTGCTTCTTCGACATCTCATGGGTTTCCGCGAGTGCCGCGGCGAGATGTTTCAATGTGACGGTCGGTGGTGTCGGAGCCTTTCCAGGAACCGTAGCCATTTGTGGGACCCTCCTCGTGAATCCGCGAGCTTGGCGGAGCGCCAAACACACTGCCCGAATAGACGATTCGGGGGCGGTTTGACCATCGATTCTTAGCGTCAAATAAGGCTTTTTCGCAATTATGGTAGGCTGGTCCGCTTAACCTTGACTAAGGATTAGGGCGCCTATAACTCGGTTCGACGCCCGCGGGGGCGTAGCTCAGTTGGTTAGAGCGCTGCCCTGTCACGGCAGAGGTCGCGGGTTCGAGTCCCGTCGCTCCCGCCATCTTTTCAATGACTTAGCCTAGATTGCCGGTTCCCGGACCAGTGCCGTTTCCAACCCAAATTGCGCCGTGAACAACCCCCACCCACCGGTCAAGGCGCTGTTCTTCGACGTGTTCGGAACGCTGGTGGATTGGCGCACCTCGGTTGCCCGCGAGGCCGAACGAATCCTCGGTGCGCTTGGGTATAACCTCGACTGGATCGCCTTCGCCGACGCTTGGCGGGCCGAATACCAGCCCAGTATGGAGGAGGTGCGTGCTGGCCGCATCCCGTTTTCCAAGCTTGACGTGCTGCACCGACGCAATCTTGAGCGCTTGCTGCCGCGCTTCGGATTGCAGAACTTGTCCGACGAGGTGCTCGACGATTTTACGCTCGTTTGGCACCGGCTCGATGCTTGGCCGGACGTGCCTGGCGCACTCGCGCGGCTAAAAAAGAAATTCTGGCTGGCACCGTGCTCAAACGGGAACATTTCTTTGATGGTCGATCTGGCGCGCCGCAATGATCTGCCATGGGACGCCATCCTCGGCTCGGAAACGGCCGGCGACTACAAGCCGAAGCCGCGCGTCTATCTCGCCGCCTGCGAGGCGTTCAGTCTCGAACCGGCGCAATGCATGATGGTCGCTGCGCACAGCCGCGATCTTGCCGCGGCGGCGAAGCTTGGCTTACGCACCGGACACATCGCGCGCGTGAACGAATACGGCCCCAACACCGGCGAGCCCGCGCCGACGGCACCGATCGATATTGCAGGCAACGACTTAAGCGACCTCGCGGGCAAACTGGGGGCGTGAAGCCTAGCCGCGATAGACCGGCTCCGGCCGCGTGAAGTAGCTCACCAGGATGTGGTACACCAGCAGATAATTTTTCTGCTGGAAGCTGGCGTGGGCGATGCCCGGCATCACGGTGAATTGCTTGTCCGGGTTTGGCAGCATCTCGAAGAACTTCAACAGATCCTCGACCGACGCGATACCGTCCCATTGTCCGCGCATGATCAGCGTTGGTACCGTGATTTTTTCTGGATCCACCACCGGCAATTTCGAGCACATGTCGACGTAAGTGCCGGTCGGCACTGAATCGTCAAGCGCGGTGATGGCGTTGGCGAAAGCCTCGATCACCTTGTCATCGGCGGTGCCGGGGTGATCGCGCGTGAAAATCGATCGCACGAAGGCTTTGTCGATTGGCCGCCGGTTCTTGGCCGTGAATTCGGGCAGCTTCTTGCGCCGCTCGGCGAGCGTGGGCGAACCTTCGCCGGTCCACACCATGGCATCGAGCGCGAGCCGCGCCACCATCTCCGGATGGCGCTGCGCGAACAGCGCCGCGCGCAACGCACCCGACGAGATGCCGTAGACCATGAGCGGACGTTTTCCGCGCAGCTTCTGGATATAAAGCGCCGCCGCGTAGCAATCGTCCGCGCCTTGCGCGATCGGCGCATTGTTGTCGCGGTCCTTGGTGGAGCGGCCATAGCCTTCCATGTCGACCGACCAGCAGTCGAAGCCTAAGCGGGAGAAATGATCCATGGCCGAGACGTGCCCCGGCACCTGCAGGTCGAAGGTCGGCTGCGATGCCATGGAGGAGCCGTGCACGAACAGGATGGTGCCGGTGCTCTTTTTCGGATCGCCGGCGCATTTTTCCCACAGGAAAAGCTTCACGCCGCCGTCCTTGGCGGTCCAATGCTCCTGGCCCTTGTTTATGGTGGTTGCCATCTCGTTCATCGCGCACCCATGCCGTTGTCCTGGAATTGCCTTTGGTGCGGCCGCGGCCGCGCTGGCGCGACTATCGAGGCTGGCTTGACCCCCGTCAATTGTGGGGCTTTGGCGTCGGCGCGCGCTCGTGGATGCAACCGATTGCCGTCTTGCCACCCATTGTGCGCTGCGCTAAGCCTCAATTGCTCCCGTCCATGAGGCTATCCCAACACGGTAAGGGCGTTTTGTGCGGGGCTACGGCGCCGTTTCGGGCCGCCGCGCAGTCCGGGACGGGCGGAAATCCGGTAGGGCGCGGGGCGCGCGCGCTTTGAGGTAGCCGATGCACGCATTGCTGCTGGATTATCTGCCCCTGGTCATCTTTGTCGCGGTGGCGCTCGTCATCGGGCTGGCGCTGCTGATTGCGCCCTTCCTTGTAGCCTACAAGCAGCCGGACCCGGAGAAATTGTCCGCCTACGAATGCGGCTTCAACGCCTTCGACGACGCCCGCATGCAGTTCGACGTGCGCTTCTACCTGGTTGCCATCCTGTTCATCATCTTCGATCTCGAGGTGAGTTTCCTGTTCCCCTGGGCGGTGGTGTTTCGCGAGGTTGGTGTTCCCGGCTTCTGGGCGATGATGGTGTTCCTTGCCGTTCTGACGATCGGCTTCATATATGAATGGAAGAAGGGGGCGCTCGAATGGGATTGATGGCCCCATGACGCTCGTTGCACCCGAAGCAACAGGCATTCTCGATCCGCACACCGGCAAGCCGGTCGGCAGCGACGATGCCTTTTTCCGCGACGCGAACCGAGAATTGTCCGACAAGGGCTTCCTGGTCACCACCGTCGACGAACTCATCACCTGGGCGCGCACTGGCTCGCTGATGTGGATGACCTTCGGTCTGGCCTGCTGCGCCGTCGAAATGATGCAGATGGCGATGGCGCGCTACGACTGCGAGCGCTTTGGCTTTGCCCCGCGCGCTTCACCGCGCCAGTCCGACGTCATGATCGTCGCCGGCACGCTCACCAACAAGATGGCGCCGGCGATGCGCAAGGTTTACGACCAGATGCCGGAGCCGCGCTACGTGATCTCCATGGGATCCTGCGCCAACGGCGGCGGCTACTACCACTATTCCTATTCGGTCGTGCGCGGCTGCGACCGCATCGTGCCGGTCGACATTTACGTTCCTGGCTGTCCGCCGACCGCCGAAGCGCTGCTCTACGGCGTCATGCTGCTACAGAAGAAGATCCGTCGTACCGGCACAATCGAAAGGTGAACGGCCGGCCATGGACGAGACGCTCGAAAGGCTTGGGTCAACCATCAAGAACGCGCTGGGCGCTTCCGTCACCGGCTGTGAGATCGCGCACGGCGAGTTGACCGTTCACGCGCGCGCCGCCGACATCGTCAAGATCGCGACCTTTTTGCGCGACGACCCGACCTGCCAGTTCGCCTGCATCATTGATGTGACCGCGGTCGATTGGCCCGGCCGCGAGCAGCGCTTCGACGTGGTCTATCATCTGCTTTCGCCGCGCATGAACCAGCGCGTGCGCGTAAAGATCATGACCGACGAAGAAACGCCGGTCGCCTCGCTGGTCGGCGTCTATAGCGGCGCCGACTGGTACGAGCGCGAGACCTACGATCTCTACGGCGTGCTGTTTACCGGCCACCCCGACCTGCGACGCATCCTCACCGATTACGGCTTCGAGGGTCATCCGCTGCGCAAGGATTTCCCGCTCACCGGTTTCGTCGAGGTGCGCTGGGACGACGAGCAGAAGCGGGTGCTCTACGACAAGGTGAAGCTAAATCAGGAATTCCGCACCTTCGATTTCATGTCGCCCTGGGAGGGCACCGATTACGTGCTGCCGGGTGACGAGAAGGCGAAAGGGTCGTGACCATGACGCCGACCCTCAGGCCCGGCCTGACGCATTCGTTTTCCTACCGGGTGCCGGAGAACAAGACGGTGCCCTTCACCTATCCGGAATCGCCGATCATCGCCGGCATGCCGAAGGTGTTCGCCACCGGCTATATGATAGTTTTAATGGAATGGACCTGCGCTCAACTGCTCGAGCCGCACCTCGACGAGGGCGAAGGCTCGCTCGGTACCCATGTAGACGTGAGCCATGCAGCCGCGACGCCGCCCGGCCTGACCGTCACGGTGGACGTGGAGGTGGCCGAGTTGCGTGGCCGCAAGGTCATCTTCAACGTACGCGCCCATGACGGCTTGGACCTGATCGGCGAGGGCACACATGAGCGTGTCTTGGTCAATTGGGACAGCTTCAATGCCCGCGTCGCCGACAAGGCGAAGGCGGCGGCGGAGGCGGTGCAGTGATGGCAGAAACCGCGGTGCGAAACTTCACCATCAATTTCGGCCCGCAACATCCGGCAGCGCATGGCGTGCTGCGGCTGGTGCTTGAGCTCGACGGCGAAATTGTCGAGCGCGTGGACCCGCATGTCGGCCTGCTCCATCGCGGCACGGAGAAACTTATCGAGTACAAAACTTACCTGCAGGCCGTGCCCTATTTCGACCGGCTCGACTACGTCGCGCCCATGAACCAGGAGCATGCCTTCTGCCTGGCGGTGGAAAAGCTGCTCGGCGTTACGGTGCCCAGGCGCGGGCAGCTCATTCGCGTGCTCTATGCCGAAATCGGACGGCTGTTGTCGCACATGCTCAACATCACCACGCAGGCGTTGGACGTCGGCGCGCTCACTCCGCCGCTGTGGGGCTTCGAAGAGCGCGAGAAGATGATGGCGTTCTACGAGCGCGCCTCCGGCAGCCGCATGCACGCGGCCTATTTTCGTCCGGGCGGCGTGCATCAAGACCTGCCGCCGAAGCTTATCGACGATATAGAGGCCTTCTGCGACCCGTTCCTGAAGGTCTGCGACGACATCGAGGGCTTGCTCACCGACAACCGCATCTTCAAGCAGCGCACTGTCAACATCGGCGTGGTCAAGTTGGAGGAGGGCTGGAACCGGGCCTTCTCCGGCGTGATGGTGCGCGGCTCGGGTGCCGCCTGGGACCTGCGCAAGGCGCAGCCTTATGAATGCTATTCCGAAATGCAATTCGACATACCGGTCGGCAAAAACGGCGACAGCTATGATCGCTATCTCATCCGTCTGGAGGAGATGCACCAAGCAGTCCGCATCATGAAGCAGTGCATCGCGAAGCTGCGCGAGCCGGCGGGCCAGGGTCCCGTCATGGTCGAAGATAACAAGATCGTACCGCCGCGGCGCGGCGAGATGAAGCGCTCGATGGAATCGCTCATCCACCATTTCAAGCTTTACACCGAAGGCTTTCACGTGCCGGCAGGCGAGGTCTACGCCGCGGTCGAGGCGCCGAAGGGCGAGTTTGGCGTCTATTTGGTGAGCGACGGCACCAACAAACCCTACAAGTGCAAGATCCGCGCGCCCGGCTTCGCGCATATGAGCGCGATGGATTTCCTCTGCCGCGGCCACATGCTGGCCGACGTCTCCGCCATCATGGGTACGATCGACGTCGTGTTCGGGGAGGTGGACCGATGAGCGTGCGCCGCCTCGCCCCGCCGGAAATGCAGCCGAAGAATTTTGCCTTCAGCAAGGAGAACCTGGCCTGGGCCAAAAAGGAAGTGACCAAATATCCGGAAGGCCGCCAGGCTTCAGCAATCATTCCTTTGCTGTGGCGTGCGCAGGAACAGGCGGGCAACTGGCTGCCGGAAGTGGCGATCCGCTATGTCGCCGACTTGCTCGGCATGGCGCATATCCGCGCACTCGAGGTCGCGACCTTCTACACCATGTTCAACTTGGCGCCGGTGGGCAAATTCCACGTGCAATTTTGCGGCACAACGCCGTGCCGGCTGCGCGGCGCCCACGAGCTGGAAAAGGTTTGCTGCGCGCGCATCGGCGAGCAGGGCGTCGTCACCGACGACGGCAAGTTCTCTTGGGTCGAGGTCGAGTGCCTGGGCGCCTGCGTCAACGCGCCTATGGTGCAGATCAACGCCGACTACTATGAGGACCTAGACGCCGAAAGCTTCGGCAAAATCCTCGATTTGCTCGCCGCCGGCAAGACACCGAAGCCCGGCCCGCAAGTAAAGCGGCAATGGTCAGCGCCGGTGGGCGGCCCGACCACGCTGACCGCCCTGTCGGCGCTGCCGACCTCGCAACGCCTTCCGCAGGATTGATGAATGCTCGCTGACAAGGACCGCATCTTCAGCAACCTCTATGGCCTCCAGGATTGGGGTCTGAAGGGCGCGCGCGCACGCGGCGCCTGGGATGGAACCAAGCGCATCCTTGAGAAGGGCCGCGACGAGATCGTCAACGATGTGAAAGCCTCCGGCTTGCGTGGACGCGGCGGCGCCGGCTTCCCCACTGGCCTGAAATGGTCGTTCATGCCCAAACAGATCGGCGATCGGCCGCATTATCTCGTGGTCAATGCCGACGAGTCCGAGCCTGGCACCTGCAAGGACCGCGAGATCATGCGGCACGATCCGCATCTCTTGATCGAGGGCTGCCTGATCGCCGGCTTCGCCATGGGCGCCAATGCCGGCTACATCTATATCCGCGGCGAATTCATAAGGGAGCGCGAGCGGCTGCAAGCGGCGATCGATGAAGCTTATGCCGCCAAACTGATCGGCAAGAACAACATCCACGGCTGGGATTTCGATCTCTACCTCCACCACGGCGCCGGCGCCTATATTTGCGGCGAGGAAACCGCTCTGCTCGAAAGTCTGGAAGGCAAGAAGGGCGAGCCGCGGCTGAAGCCGCCGTTTCCGGCCAATGTCGGCCTCTATGGCTGCCCCACCACCGTCAATAATGTGGAATCGATCGCCCAGGTGCCGGACATCATGCGCCGCGGCGCCGCCTGGTTCGCCGGTATCGGCCGGCCCAACAACACCGGCACCAAGCTGTTTTGCATTTCCGGCCATGTCGAGAAACCATGCAACGTCGAAGAGGCCATGGGCATTCCACTGCGCGAGCTATTGGAAACCCATGCCGGCGGCGTGCGCGGCGGCTGGGACAATCTGCTGGCGGTCATTCCCGGCGGCTCGTCGATGCCGCTAGTGCCGGCCGGCGCGGACTGGGCGGATTCTCTGGTGATGGATTTCGACGGCTGCACCGAAAAGAAATCGGCACTCGGCACCGCCGCGGTCATCGTCATAGACAGATCCACCGATATCGTGCGGGCCATGGCTCGCATCTCATATTTTTATAAACATGAGAGCTGCGGCCAGTGCACGCCCTGTCGCGAAGGCATGGGCTGGATGTGGCGCGTCTTGACCCGCATGGCCGAGGGCCGCGCGCAAAAGCGCGAGATCGACATGTTGATGGAGGTCACCAAGCAGATCGAAGGCCACACCATCTGCGCCTTCGGTGACGGCGCCGCCTGGCCGGTGCAGGGCCTGCTGCGCCATTTCCGCCCGGAGATCGAGCGCCGCATCGACGAATATACGCGTAATGCCACCGCGCAAGGCGCGGTGCGCGAGGCGGCGGAGTGACGGCCATGCAACGCCATCTCGCCCAGTTCAACATCGCGCGCATCCGATATCCGCTCGACGATCCGCGCATGGCCGAATTTGTCGACAATGTCGCCCGCGTCAATGCGCTGGCCGAGCAGATCGACGGTTTCGTGTGGCGGCTCAAGGACGAGTCGGGCCACGCCATGAACATGCGCGTCTACGACGATCCGACCATCCTGCCGAACCTGACGTTGTGGCAGAACGCAGAGTCGCTCGAGCGTTTCGTCCGGCAAACCTTGCACGGCCGTTTCTACCGCCGGCGCGAGGAATGGTTCGAACCGATCGACACGCCGCTGGTGATGTGGTGGGTGCCGGCGGGCACGCGTCCGACCATGGCGGACGGCGTTAAGCGGCGCGATCATCTGATCGCGCACGGCGCGAGTGAATTTGCTTTCGGCTGGGAGAGCATTCCATCGGCCGGACGATGGATGACGGCGCGCGCCGGCGCGCAAAGCGAGCACGTGGCATGAGCAGAGCAATATATTACGGTCACCATTCAACCGCGGAGGCGGGCAATGCGTATGTCATGGGTGCTGCGCGGCTTCGGCATTGCCTATCTGCTGGTAGCGTTGGCGTTCCTGCCGCTCACGAAATTGCCGCCGCCACTGGACGAGGCATGGAGCGTTTACACCGGCGTGATCTTTACCGGCATGACGATCATCAGCTTCGGCTTGCTGACCCTGTTTGGGTCGCTTGCGATGCCGATCGCGCAAGCCGCCAGCATTGTTCCGGCCTACGCCGCGCAAATCGTGTTCGGCGCGATCTGTCTGGCGGTCGCGATCTATTCCGGCACGCGACTGCTGCGCAAAGATCTCACTCCCGCCCGGCGCGGATGGCATTTGTTTCTGCTGCTGCTAGCCGTGAGCGCGGTGATGCTGGTGTTTTGCACGATGTATGCTTGGTTGCATTTCGGTTGAGCTCCCGCGCTGCTGCAGGGAGAGCCGTCGCATGACCAAGCTCATCATCGACGGCAAAGAAATCGACGTCCGGCCGGAGTACACGCTGCTCCAGGCCTGTGAGGCCGCGGGCGCGGAAATCCCGCGCTTCTGCTT
>CAZLWN010000127.1:0-10868 GCA_964563195.1 uncultured Undibacter sp.
GACTCTGCCGAGGATCATCGGGGGGCATCGTTAGCGCGGCTAGCGCCGATGCCGCTGCGACTGCGAGGGGCGCGGATTGTAGAATGGGTTGGGCTCACAGTTGCGGTGACTCATTCGGCATTGTTCGAGCGTGAGATAGCCACAGTTTGTGTTCTCGCCAACCCAGCACCATTTGTATGGGTCGTATGGCTTCTCATAGGCGCGGGCGGACGCCACCGTTCCCAGCAACGCAAGCGCCGCTAGGCCGCAACAGACAGCGAGGGTGCGCACTCCGTTGGCGCGCATGTTGCCGAGGGTCACCGGACTTAGAAGTTGCATCCGACTGCGTGCTGCTAACTAATTCAATAACAACGACGCCAGCACGTTCCGTAAACACACGATAGGTACGACCCGAACCGGCAAACCCCTTTGTTCACGGCGACCACTCCGGTGACGTTATTGTAGCGGACGTAAGGGTAATTGGCGTGGCGATAGCCTCGGTAATACCCTCGACGGCAGCCTTGATAGTAGTCCGGCCGGTATCCGCCGTAACCAACGTAGACGTAGACAGCGTCGCATCCATTAAAGGCGCCGCGACGGACGCCGAGGCCACATCCGCTAACCACCGGGATTGTTAGTTCGGTTTGTACCGGGGCCAACGCTGCGACCGGCATTGCGTGGGCGGACACAGCGCAAGAGATGACGAGAACGAAGACGAGAGAAACGAGCTTGCTCATTTGCATGCCCTCTTTTTTACGCCACAACAATAATCTTAGACCGGATCCCTTGGCTTGTGTAGCCTGCAATGTTCTCAATTCGTGCCGAAATGCTTTACCGATGCTATGGAAACGCGAACGTCCGGCTCAATTTTTGCTAGAAAACGGCTCTGGCTTGCCTCCGCAGAGTTCAACAGCATAACGAAACGCTTTCGCAAGGCGGCCTGCATATTCTATGTCGTCTACCTCGAAGAAAGCCTTCCTCGTTTTGGCACTACTTTTATTTTCGTGGTCACTTCCTTGCAGCTTTAGAAAGATCGTGTCGGTGTATTCATCAATAAGCGGCGCTTCGTTATGCGTAGCGAAAACTACCTCTGCGTGATCGCAATCCTGCGGAATCAATTTTGACTCTTTTGCCAAATCACAGTTGAAGCCGCCTGTGTGAGTGAAAGTGCTAGTCTTGATCGAAGCAGGATTTATATCGCGAAGATTGAAAGTATACGATCTAGAGGAAAGTATCTCACGATGGGTAAAGGCTGCGGGGTCATCTTGAATATTTAACGTCATGCGGCAGCCGTCGTGCGTAAATGTTTCAGTGGACCCATTAACAAGATACTCGTCATACGGACTTGAGCCCTTGGGCACATACCAACCCGTGTGACCGTGCCCATATGCTCCAACGTCCTTATGTGGATTGTAAGTATTGTCCATCCACGCCAGTGTCTCAGCGAGTTCGCTATCATCCGAACAACCTGAGATCATAGTGAGAAATAGAATGGCCAGTAACGGTTTTCCCATTGGCATTTATCGGCATGAAACCGGTCGCAGCGTTGGCAGCGCATCCTCGGCCCGAGCGATGGCACTGATACGTCATCGGCTAGGGCATCGATGTTGACGATTGCCTCGTGGCCACAGATGACATTCGAGCACCAGGCAAGCGCACATCGTTGGCGCGCATGTTGCCGAGGGTCATGGGCAAGTTGTTCACAGGCGACCCCCACGGAACGTGTAGGTGTGGAGCGCGCCGCGGCAGCGGACGCGAGCCGTGGCGCTAATACGTGCGGCGACAGACCACATATTGCGACAGCCGATTTAACGCATGGGCGGGCGTCCTAGAGAATCAGTCAAATCGGCGGGCGGGCTTGCCGAGCCATCGCGCATTCGCGTGATTGTTCGCGCCCGTCGTCTTGCGGCGCCGACTGCTACGGCGAGCGCCAGAGCGCAAACGAAAACTATGGGTTTTGCGTTATGGGTACGGGCAAAATTATTTCAAAAAACCATGTAGTTTCAACTTGACTGGCGGAAGGGGTGAGATTCGAACTCACGGTACCCTTGCGGGTACGCCGGTTTTCAAGACCGGTGCCTTAAACCACTCGGCCACCCTTCCGTAACCTTCGTCCAGTAGCATTGAGTCGCTTGCGGTAAAACCGCTAGCCCCAAGCGGGACCAAAGGCCAGAACGGCCACCAAATTCGTGCCGCACAATGGCCAGATTTGGCGTGGTACCAATTGCTTACCACGTCCGGGCGACGGTGGTTCCCGGCGGGGGTCTAACGCGCTATTCTAAGCCTGCTTAATCGGGGACATCGGCAGGATGGGCGGATTTGGGGGCACCCGTAGTTTACGCCGTTTTGCGGGCGTTTTGAGCCTCATTGCGGGCGGTCTGCTGCTCGCCAACTGCTCCAGCAACGTCGCAGGCCGGGTCGATCCCCGCTACGGCGTCGCCTCCAGCGCCCGCGTGGTCAAGCCGGGCCAGCCAATACCTAAGGGCGGCGGCGTCTATCGGGTCGGCAAGCCCTATACGGTTGCCGGGCGCACCTACAGTCCAGAAGAGAATAACCACTACGCCAAGATCGGCCTTGCTTCCTGGTATGGCCTGGATTTCCACGGCCGCTATACCGCCAACGGCGAAATCTTCGATATGAACGCGATCTCGGCGGCGTCACCCACGCTGCCGCTGCCGAGCTATGCGCGGGTCACCAATCTCGCAAACCACCGCTCGATCGTGGTGCGCGTCAACGACCGCGGCCCCTTTGTCGGCGGCCGGCTGATCGACGTGTCGGTGAAGACCGCCAAGCTGCTCGGCTTCTACGGGGAAGGCGTGGCCAAAGTGAAGGTCGAATATGTCGGCCGCGCGCCGCTGAAAGGCTCCGACGACCGCAAGCTCGCAAGCACCTTGCGCCGCCATGTGCCGGGCTCGGGCGTGCAGGTTGCTTCCGCGGCGTCCTTCGCGCCGGAATTATTCGATACATACCCAACACGCGTGATTGCGCCTCGCCGCGCGCCGGTGCCGCCCAGCCGTCCCTATGGCGCGAACAAGCGGGGCTCGGTGCAGCAGGCTGAGATGCGGTCGCCCACGGCCACGCAATACCCGCAACAGGCAAAGCCGACGCGTCGTGCACCAACTGTGGAATTGGCCGCGTCGAAACGCCCCTATGAGGCCGCGCCACCGGTCTCGACCATTTCCGCCTATGCCCCGGTGCGCTATGATGGGCATGCGGGCTTTTTGAGCGGCCGCGGCCTTTACTGAGCCGCAAAGTTCCGCCAAACCGCCATTGTTCGCGTTGGTTGAGGCTCACGCGTTTGCCGCGCGGCCGGCGGGAGAGCGTTGGTGATGGCTATTCGGCGTTTTCGGTTTGCGGGTGTGCTGACGGCAGCAGCAGTCTGCTTGGCGCTGCTAGCCGCGCCCGCATCGGCGCAGCGCCGAGACAAAAAAAACGAGCCCAATATCAGCGCGCCGCACGGCATCCTGATCGAGGCGAAAAGCGGCAGTGTGCTGTTCGAGCGCGACGCCGATCAGCTGATCTACCCGGCCAGCCTCGCCAAGCTGATGACCGCTGAATACGTTTTTCACCTGCTCAAAACCGGCAAGATCAAACTTACCGACGAGTACCGGGTGAGTGAGCATGCCTGGCGTACCGGCGGCGCGCCCTCGCATGGCTCCACCATGTTTGCCGCGATCCACAGCAAGGTTCCAGTCGACGCGCTGTTGCATGGTATGATCATCCAGTCGGCTAACGACGCCTGCATCATCCTCGCCGAAGCCATTGCCGGCAATGAATCCGAGTTTGCCGTACAGCTCACCAAGCGTGCGCGCGCGATCGGGCTGAAGAAATCGACCTTCGCCAATTCCAACGGACTGCCCCATCCCAACGAGCAGGTCACCGCGCGTGAGTTAGCCATGGTTGCGCGCCGCATCATTCTCGATTATCCCGATTTCTATAAGTTGTTCGGTCAGCCCGATTTCACCTGGAACAAGATCCATCAGTACAACCGCAACCCGCTGCTCGGTGCGATGGAGGGCGCCGACGGCCTCAAGACTGGCTTCACCAAAGAGGCGGGCTACGGGTTGGTTGGCTCGGCGGTGCAGAACGGCTTGCGCCTGATCGCGGTGGTCAGCGGCGAGAAGACCGCCAACGACCGCGCCCGCGACGGCAAGCGGCTGTTGGAATGGGGCTACCATAATTTTGAAGAGCGCCTGCTGTTTACCGACGGCCAAACGCTCGGCTCGGCCAAGGTCTATGGCGGGGCCAGCGGCTACGTGCCGCTCAAAGCCGACGGCGCGGTCAAGATCATGGTACCGAAGAACGGCGGCGAGCGGCTGCTCGCGCGCATCGTCTATACCGGCCCAGTGCCGGCGCCGCTCAAAGCCGGCTTGCCGATCGGCGCGCTCAAGGTCTGGCGCGGCGAGAGCGTGGTGTTGGAGACGCCGCTACACGCCGCCGCCAGCGTGGAAAAAGGCGGGTTGCCCGGCCGCGCGCTCGACGCCGTGACCGAACTGGTAATCACGCTGTTCCGCGCCGGGGCCGCCAATCTATGATGGTGCTCGCGCGCCGGCATTGGCGGTGACACGGAAAGGTTTGCAGGCTTTGCGCGGTCGTTTCATCACGTTCGAAGGCGGCGAGGGCAGTGGCAAGTCCACCCACGCGACGCGGCTGGCGGAGCGGCTCAGATCGCTCGGGCTCGAGGTTGTGCTCACGCGCGAGCCGGGCGGCTCGCCCGGCGCCGAGATCATCCGCCACATTCTACTCTCGGGTGCCGCCAAGCCGCTGGGCGCGGAAACCGAGACCATTCTTTTCGCGGCCGCGCGCGACGACCACGTGCGCGAGGTCATCCGTCCCGCCCTGGTCGACGGCAAATGGGTGGTGTGCGACCGCTTCATCGATTCGACGCGCGTCTATCAAGGTTCGCTCGGCAAGGTCGACGCGAAGCTGATCCGCGGCCTCGAGCGTGTCACCGTCGGCGCTGCCATGCCCGATCTCACCATCATCCTCGACGTGCCAGCAGCCGTGGGCTTGGCGCGCGCCACCGGCCGGCGCGGCAAGCGCGCGGCTGATCGCTTCGAGGGCGAGACGGTCGAATTCCACGAAGAGCTGCGCCGCGCCTACCGCTTATTGGCGGAGGAAGAACGGCGCCGCATCGCGGTGATCGACGGCCGGCCGCCGCGCGACGTGGTGGCGGGCCGTATCTGGGCCGTGGTCACGGAGCGCCTGCATCCTGAGCGCGCGCGCATGGCCGAGGGCGCGGCGCCGTGAGCGGCGCGGACGAGGACCGCGAGGTCAAGTTGCCGCGCGAAACGGCTGCGCTTTTCGGCCATGACGACGCCGAGCAGGCTTTGCTGACCAGTTACAAGAGCGGCCGCGCGCCGCACGCCTGGCTGATCGGCGGACCGCCCGGCATCGGCAAGGCGACGCTGTCCTATCGTTTTGCGCGTTTCGTGCTGGCGCATCCCGATCCGAGCGCGCCGCAGGTGCAAAACGCAACGTCGCTTGCGGTCGAGCCCGAGCACCCGGTAGCGCGGCGCATGGCCGCGCAGGCGCAGGGAGATCTGCTGGTGCTCGAGCGCGTCGTCAACGAGCAAACGGGTAAGCTCTTTACCGTGATCCGCGTCGACGACGTGCGGCGCACGGTGTCATTCTTCGGCTCGACGGCGGGCGAGGGCGGTTGGCGCATCGCCATTGTCGACAGTGTCGACGAATTGCAACGCGAAGGCGCCAATGCGCTGCTGAAGGTGCTGGAAGAGCCGCCGCAGCGCGCGCTCTTGTTGCTGGTGAGCCACGCGCCCGGGCGTGAGCTGGCGACCATCCGCTCGCGCTGCCGCCGGCTGCTACTGCGCCCGCTCGCTGCGGCTGACGTCGCCCATGCGGTCACGGCCGCGACCGGGCGCAGCGAAGACGACGCCGACGTGCGGGAAGCGGCCGGCGCCGCCGACGGCAGTGTTACCCGCGCACTCGCTTTGCTCGACGAGGACGCGCGCGGCTTGCGCCAGTGCGTGCTCGATCTTATCGCGCAATTGCCCGATCCCGATCCGCGCGCGCTGCATGCGCTCGGCGACGCGCTCGGCGGCAGCGATCCGCAGACACTGGCCACCTTCATGGACCTGGTCAATGGCTGGCTGGCGGCGCGGCTCGGCGACGGCACGCAAGCCAAGCCGCGGCTCGCAGCGTTGAGCGCGACCTGGGACAAGGTCAACCGCGCGGCCGCCGAAGTCGAGACCTACAATCTTGAGCGCAGGCCGTTTGCTTTCGCGGTATTTGGTGCGCTGGCGGAAGCGGCGCGGGGCTGACAAGACGGCTTCATGAGCGAGCCAAGGCCGCAGCCTGACGGCGTTCGGGCGGCATTTTCGACAATTTTTACCAATTGGCCCAACATTAATTTACGCAGCCGCCGTTACGAATGGACGCTATGAGCATTGCCAGCACGATCGCTTTATCGGGAATGAACGTCGCGGCCTTGCGGCTGCGCGTTTCGGCCGGCAACGTCGCCAATGCGACCGTCACCGCGGTGTCGCCGGCCAAAGTGCCGGCCTACGATCCAACCGCGCCCTATGCCGACGCCCATGGCATGATGGCGAGCCCGAACGTCGACTTCGCCAACGAGATCGTGTAGCAGCTGTTGGCACGCTACACATTCGCCGCCAATGCGCAGGTGGTGCGCGCCGACACGCAATTGTCGGCGGCGCTGTTCGATATCACAGCCTAGACCAATGTGGGCTTGGTCGCTGTTGCGACAGTCCCGCGCTTGCGGTGAAACTCGAGAATCTGCCGGGCGATCGGCTGCTTCAGGCGCTCGAATGCCGCCATGCACTTCTCGACGTCGGTCATCGAACGCCGGTATTTCGTGGCGGCCAGAGTGAGAATGCTTTTGGTCGTCTCCCAGGAGAGACCAACCGCTTTGGCAAGCACAAGCAGCGCTTCGGCATACGTGTCGTTCACCGTGCGTTCGACGAGCTCCAGCGGCATGTTCGCCATCAGTGCGAGCGCGGCCACGATCTCCTCGAAGCGGCCGTCGCGGGTGAATTCTTCTAATTTCGCGACGTTTAGCCGCCCCGCCCGGTGCAATGTTTCCAACAGCACTTGCGCCGCCGCGTAGGCTTGGGTCTCAGTCACCGCTTTGGTTTGGATCCGGCTGGTTACTTCAGTGACAGCGCGTTCGATATCCTGCTTGACGTGCTCTCGCTCGGCCTCAAGCGTGGCGCGTACCGTTTCAGAGGCGGCTTCAAGCAACTTCGTGAATAGTTTCTGCGGAAGATCCGGCCGGGTCCCGACACGGCGCGTGAGCAGATCGTCGCCGTGCGCGCGATTGACGAGAATGCCGAAGCCGCTATTGGAAAACTTGGCCCCGGTATTGGTGACCGTGCTCAGCACGACCTGCTGGTCGCCGCGCTCGACCAGAATGTCGGTGACGGCTTCCGGCACCGTCTTGCGGCGCGAGATCGCCAGCATGTGCTCCTGGCTCTTGGTCTTGGCGCATTCGACCAAAGTTTCAATATCAAGCCGCTCGGACTGGGTCAGAACGGGCGAGGCGACATCGATGGCGTCATCACAGGCCAGAAGGCGCACGACCTTGAGCGGGGCCTTGGCGACCGGGCCGAGCCGGATCGCCAGCAACGCGCGCGAGGATTCCTCGATCGTCGCCACTAGGCGCATGAAAACGTCATCGATGAGGCTGATTTCCTCATCGGCATATTGCTCGGCGCCGATCAAAAAAAGGTCGGTCAGCTGCCGCAGCATCGTGGCGCGGCGCACGTCCGTGCTGTGCACGATCGAGCTGTCGAGCTCGCGAATGAGTGCTAGGGGAGCGCCCATGAGCCTTGGGAAACCGTTCTGGTTGGCCAGGATCTGGCAATTTGGCCGGTTGGTTACCGGCCATTCAGACTATAGGGGCAATTGTTTTAGCAATTGGTAAAGCACCGGGTGGGGCGGCGGCTCCCGGCCCTAGGGCCCGGTTTTAGCCGCCGAAAAGCGAAAACGAGCGGGCGCCGCCCAGCCCCGCCCGCTGTCGCCTCCGCCGCGTGCTGCGTCAATAAACGTGCAAAGGCAGCAGCCCGCCGGGCCCGACGATCAAGCCCCAGGTTTCGTCGGCCGCGAGGTCCACGTCTTCGCTCTGCGCCGGCTTGCCCGGAAGGGTCACCATGAACTTGTATTTGCCAGGCGCCAGGTCGAGCTTCGGGCCATTCGGCTTCTCAGCGCCCACGTTGGCGCCAAGCTTTATCCTCTTCTTGTTGACGGTGATCACCACGCCGGACTTCAGCGTGTTGCCGAAGACTACCTTGGCCTGGCCGGGCTTCGGCAGCAGACCCATCTTGGCGGCTTCGGTCGGGTTTTTCACCGCGAGATCGACGATGGTGTGACCGGCCCAGCGGCCGAGCTTGAGCGCAGCCGGACCGTCGGGGCTGGTGAAGGCGAGCACGGCGTGGTCATCGGCAACGACGGCGCCCTTGTTTTCCTTCCACTGCCGCTTGCCCAGCTCACGCCGGTAGAAGTCGAGGGTGGTCGACAGCGCCAGCCGCAGCGTCGCTTTGATCGCACGGCGCGTGGGGCTTTTCTCGCTTTCGACCGATTCCCGCGCCTTCGGCACCGGCAGGCCGGCGACATCTTCTACTTTCAGGTCGTCCGCGCTGGGCGGTGCGTTCTTGGCGGCGGCCGATTTGAGGAAAGAGCCGCTCGCGTCGACATTTGTCGTAGCGCCCATACCGTTGATCCTGATCTCGATCCCGTCGTCACCCTTGGCGTAGCGGATGATCGCGATCCGGCGATTCTGAAATGGAGGCGAAGATTCCTTCCAGCCCTGCCGCTTCAATTCGGCTTTATAGAAGTCGGTCAAGGTATTGACCCCGGTTGCGCTGGAAAACTCGAGCGTGCCTTCTTCCTTATCGTACTCGACGTCAGTTGCGTTGGCCGGCATGGGCAGCGGCGGCCCCTTGCTAGCCGCCGTTGCGGCGGCGGCCTTTGGCGGCGCGACGGCCTTTTGCGCCACGGCTGGCCCTTTCGGTTCTTGCGCGGAGAGTGCTGAGCCGCGGCCGCTCACATTCGTACGACTGCCGAGCTTCATGATCGTGAAGCTGAGCTTGTCTTTCGATTTGGAGAAATCGAGCACGACCATCTTGGATCGGTTGATCACCGAACGATGCTCGCGCCAGCCGCGCTTTTTCATTTCGGCGCGATAGAACCCCGCCAGCGCGCTTACGCTCGATTGACTGTCGAAGTCGATCGTCGAGCTGTCGCCCTTGTATTTGATATTTGCTGCCGTTTCGGGCAACGGGATCGGTACGGCGCTGTCCGCGCGCAGGTGCGGTATCTCGTCCGAGCCTGCTGGCGCCGGCGGCGGCGCCGATTTGGCCTGTTGCGCCGCAGTCTCGTTCGCCATGTGCATCATCTGCTGCGCCATATTCAGCATATCCGTCATCTCTTCGGCCGCGGATTTCTTCGGCTGAGCCGGCGCCGGCTTCGGCGCGGACTTGGGCGCCGGCTGCGCCGACGCCACGGCGGGTCCCTTGGCGCGCCTGTCGGCATTGACCATTTTCTGGTGAGCTTGCTCCAAGAGCTTCATGCGATAAGGCTCAATGCTGACGCGCAGCTTGTCCTTCTCATGCCGCAGCGTCAGTCTCAGCGGCTCCTTGCCGTCGTGCACATAAAACGCATAGGCGCCGTTCTTGGTGAGTTCGCCGGGACCGGCGCTGGACGGCTGCTTTGCGCCCAGCCTGACCGACCATAACGACCAGCCTAGCTTGCCGAGCGCCTCGCGGTAGAAGGCCAGGGTCTTGTCCAAGGGTTCGGCGGTCAGGCAATTCAGTATTCCCCTAAACGGGTCGTATTCGATCGCGGTACCGTCCTTGGGAAACGGCAGGTCGACCTTCATTGGGGCGGGACCGTACTGCACGCTGGTGGCGTTACCTTGCGCGCGCGCCACCCCGATGAACACGCTCAGGGTCTGCGAACCTTTCTTGAAAGACGTGGTGCTGCTGTTGGGATTCTTCGAATACGCCGTGTGCGGCATGGTGTAGACCTTCCACCCGGCGGCGGTCAGCAACTTGCGGGTGGCTTCCGCCGTCTGCGCGACCGTGTTCGGCGTCGTAAATAACGTCGTCACGGGGCTGGCGTAGATTTGCTTGGCGCCGCTGACGCGCGGCAGCCGGCTGGTGTCGAGGGTGCTCGACGCGCCGGATTGGGCTGCAGCGCCGGAAAGGTTGAAAGCACCTGCCAAACCGGCGAGGCAAACAAGCGAGATTATGGACAGTGACCGTCACAATACACCGTTCATGGTTGTTCTCCAGCGCTAATTCATGGCTGAAAAGCCAGACCGCCGCAGCGGCCGGCCGATACGCATTTTAGGCCTTGCCGTCTCGCGCACCGGGCGGTGACTAGACCGGTCCTGGCCGTCTGTCTTGGTCGCCAGTATGCCGCAAAAGGTTCGCAGGAGGAGGGGCCATATATTGGACGCTACGTCGCAGCTGGGGGGTCTGGAAACACGTCGCCCCCTTCGCTTGCTCAGGCACCGACGCCTTGATACCACCTTGCGGACTCGTCATGGCCGGGCCTTCCCGGCCATCCATGTCTTTGACCGGACCGTCCCCAAACCCTAGTGCGCGTGCCGAACATGGCAAAGAAAACAAAATCGAAGCGCCGGAAGGGCAGGAAAGCCGCGCCCGGCACGAAGCGGAAGAAGACGCGTGCGACCAAGCGCCCGGCGCGCAAATCCACCGCCCGCAAGTCCGCCAAGCGCAAAGTCAACAAGGCAAAGGCCGCGAAATCCAAAGCTGCCAAGCCCGTAACCGCAAAGCCAAAGAAAGCTGGCGGCGGCGAGCGCACCCCCTTCTACATCACCACCGCGATCTCTTACCCGAACGGCCCGCCGCATATCGGCCACGCCTATGAGGCGATCGCCACCGACG
>CAZLWN010000128.1:0-10724 GCA_964563195.1 uncultured Undibacter sp.
GTACTGCGTCTTGGCGATGCAGACCGGCAGCTTGCCGTAGCCCATGCTCTCGAAATTAGCGAGCTGGTCGCGCACCGGTTTGGGCGCGTCAATATCCTTGGCGCGGTAAATCTTCTGCGCGATGGTGCGCGTCTTCTCCAAGAGCGGCATCTCGTCGGGATAAAGAAATTTCAGCTTGCTTTTGCCGCTCTCGACCACCTTGACCACGGCGCGGGCAACATCAGCCGCGCCCTCACTGCCCATGGCCCAATGGTCCGCCATCAAGGCTTCGACGCCGAACTTCTTGCAAGATTCCTTGACCAGCGCGATCTCGGCCTCGCTGTCGGCAGAGAAGCGGTTGATCGAAACCACCGGCACCAAGCCGAAATTCTGCATGTTCTCGACGTGGCGCTGGAGGTTGGCCATGCCGGCGGCGAGCGCCTTGAGGTCTTCCTTCTTGAGATCGTCCTTCTTGACGCCGCCGTGCATCTTGAGCGCGCGGATGGTGGCAACCAGCACCACCGCGTCGGGCGCCAGCCCGGTCTTGCGGCATTTGATGTCGAGGAATTTCTCGGCACCGAGATCGGCGCCGAAGCCGGCTTCCGTCACCACATAGTCACACAGCTTGAGCGCGGTAGTTGTGGCCAGCACAGAGTTGCAGCCGTGCGCGATGTTGGCGAATGGACCGCCATGGATAAAGGCGGGCGTGCCCTCCAGCGTCTGCACCAGATTGGGCGACAAGGCGTCCTTCAATAGCGCCGTCATCGGCCCGTGGCCCTTGACGGCGCCGGCAGTGACCGGCTTGCGGTCGCGGGTATAGCCGATGACGATCTTCGACAGCCGCTGCTTCAAATCTTCAAGATCCCTGGCGAGACAGAAGATCGCCATCACCTCGGAGGCGACGGTGATGTCGAAACCGTCCTCACGCGGAAAGCCGTTGGCCACGCCGCCGAGCGAATTGACGATCGAGCGCAGCACGCGCTCGTTCATGTCTATGGCGCGCCGCCAGGCGATGCGGCGCGAGTCGATACCAAGCGAATTGCCCCAATAGATGTGATTGTCGATCAGCGCCGCGAGCAGATTGTTGGCGGTTCCGATGGCGTGGATGTCGCCGGTGAAATGCAGATTGATGTCCTCCATCGGCACCACCTGGGCATAGCCGCCGCCGGCGGCGCCCCCTTTGACGCCGAAGCAGGGCCCGAGCGAGGGCTCGCGCAGGCACAGCATCGCCTTCTTTCCGATCTTGTTGAGCGCGTCGGTGAAGCCCACCGTCGTCGTGGTCTTGCCCTCACCGGCCGGCGTCGGCGTGATCGCGCTGACCAGGATGAGCTTGCCGTTCGGCTTGCTCTGCAGCGACTTGATGTAGTTCATCGACACCTTGGCCTTGTAGTGGCCGTATGGCTCGAGATTTTCCGGCGCGATGTCGAGTTTTTCCTTCGCCAGCTCCATGATCGGCCGCGGTTTAGCGGCCTGGGCAATGTCGATGTCGGACTTCGGCGATTGATGCTGCGAGGCGGGCATGAGGATTATCCGTTAATGCAAGAGTGATGAGCCGGCGATTGCGATTTTGGCTTTGAAGGAAATCAGGTGAGCTTCGTCCCGGTCGCGAGCTTGGCGCTTGCCGCCCATTCGCCGGCGTCGATCTTCTTGCCGTCGGCAGGCTGCACGCGGGTGACCTTGAAGCGGCCGTCGGCGCAGACGACCGTGAAGCCGTCGCTCTCGACCGCGACGATCTCGCCCAGCTTGCCGGCAATGCCCTTGGGGTCCTTGGCCGGCAGCGGTTTGGCGTCGAAAATTTTTAAGGTGACGCCGTCGAGCGTGCACCAGGCGCCCGGCGCCGGGTTGCAGCCGCGGATCAGCGGGTCGATCTGCCGCCAGGATTTGCCCCAATCGATCTTGGCATTGCCCGGGCCGCAGCGACCTTCGTAGGTGGCCTTGGATTCATCCTGCTTGATGCGCGGCGCCTTGCCGGCCTTCACCAGGTTGACCGACTCAAGCATGGCCTCGATGCCCATGGGGAACAGGCGATCGAAATAGACGGTGCCGAGCGTGTCGGTCGAGCCGATCGGCGTTTTCTTTTGCATCAGGACGTCGCCGGTATCGAGCCCGTTGTCGGGCCAGAAGATCGACAGGCCGGTTTCCTTTTCGCCCAGAATGATCGGCCAGTTGATGGCGCTAGCGCCGCGATAGGCCGGCAGTAGCGAGGGGTGATACTGGATCGAGCCGTGGGTCGGAACGTTGAGAAACTCCTCCGGCACGAACAGCGTGACGAAGGCCATGACCTGGAGGTCGGGCTTGAGCGCCTTAAACTCCTCCCACACCTTCGGGTCCTTGTAGGAGGCCGGCTGATAGACCGGCAGCTTGGCGGCAAGCGCGGCTTCCTTCAGCGGGTCGGCCTTGGCGCCCGGTTTTTCCGGCGCGACATAGACCGCAACAACCTCTTCGCCGCGCTTCAACAGCGCCTCCAAGACGGCCTTGCCGAACGCCTGCTGGCCGTGGACGACGATACGCATAGCCACTGTCCTCCCCCTATCCGCTCATGCCCGGCCCCGATCAGGTCGGGGCAAAACTTCATCGAGCATCCAGCGCTTATGATTCCTGGGTCCCCGCTCGCGCGGGGACGAGCGGCAATCTACGCCGCCTTTTCTTCCTTCTTCGGCGCCGTGATCGCCCCCGACGCTTTGATCTCGTTGATCTCCGACGCTTTGTAGCCAAGCACTCTGGCAAGGATTTCCTCGGTGTGCTCGCCGAGCAGCGGCGAGCGCCGCACGTTGGCGGGCGAATCCGACAGCTTGATCGGATTGCCGACAGTCAGATATTTGCCGCGGGTCGGATGATCGACTTCGACGACGGTGCCGGTCACGCGCAACGATTCGTCCTCTGCAATCTCCTTCATCGACAGGATCGGACCGCAAGGAATATCGACCTTGTTGCAGATTTCCATGACCTCGAACTTGTCCTTGGTCATGGTCCATTGCTCGATGCGCGCGAATATCTGCTTCAACCGCGGCAGCCGCGCCTTCGGCGTGGCGTATTCGGGATCGGTCTTCCAGCTCGGCTCGCCGATCACGTCGCAGATCGCGCCCCAGACCGGCGCCTGGGTGATGAAGTAGGTGTAGGCGTCGGGATCGCTCTCCCATCCCTTGCACTTCAAGATCCAGCCGGGCTGGCCGCCGCCCGAATCGTTGCCGGCGCGCGGCACCGCTTTGCCGAACGGCACGCCTTCGCTGAATTGGCTGTATTCGTTGAGCGGACCATGCGCCAGACGCTGCTGGTCGCGCAGCTTGACGCGGGCGAGATTGAGGACGCCGTCCTGCATGGCGCAAAGTACCTTCTGGCCGCGGCTTGTGCGGTTGCGTTGATAAAGCGCCGCCATGATGCCGAGGCCGAGATGCAAGCCGGTGCCGGAATCGCCGATCTGCGCGCCAGTGACCAGTGGTGGGCCCTCGCGGAAACCGGTTGTCGAAGCCGAACCGCCCGCGCACTGGGCGACGTTCTCGTAGACCTTGCAGTCTTCGTAGGGCCCGGGGCCGAAGCCCTTGACCGAGGCGACGATCATGCGCGGGTTGGTCTTGTGGATGTGCTCCCAGGTCAACCCCATGCGGTCGAGCGCGCCGGGTGCAAAATTTTCCACCAGCACGTCGCAGGTCTTGATCAGCCGGTTGAGTATCTCCGTGCCCTTGGGATGCTTGGAATCGATGGTGATCGACCGCTTGCTGCCGTTGAGCATGGTGAAATACAGGCTGTCGGCGTTGGGCACGTCGCGCAACTGCCCGCGCGTGATGTCACCGGCGCCCGGACGCTCGACCTTGATCACGTCGGCGCCCATATAGGCGAGAAGCTGGGTGCAAGTGGGCCCCGACTGCACGTGCGTGAAGTCGAGAATGCGCAAGCCGTCAAGCGCGCGGCCGGCCTGGCCATAGGGCTTGGTGCTCGGCCTCGGCAACCTGTTGCCGTTGGCTTTCTTGGCGCTCTTGCGTGCGCTCGAAAGCTTCACCACCTTGCGGGCGGATTTCTTCGAAGCCTTGGCTTGCTTCGACTTCTTTTGCTTCTTTTTGGCCATCTCGTATTCCTCCAAACTCAATCAATCTGGGTCCCGGATCAGCGGCGCACCACGCCGTGGCTCTCGCCGCCGCGCACCTTTATTTCTTGCGAATCTTGCTTTGCGGGTTGAGGTTGCCGATGCGGCCGCTCTCGCTGCCGGCCGCCGGATCGATAACCGCGTTGATGAGGGTCGGTTTGCCTGAATCCATCGCGGCGTTCACCGCGCGCTTGAGCTCACCCGGCGAAGTCGCGTTCACGCCCATGCCGCCGAAGGCTTCAATTATCTTGTCGTAGCGGGCGCCCTTGACGAACACGGTGGTCGCCGGGTCGGAACCGCCGCCCTGATTGACGTCGGTGCCGCGATAAATGCCGTCATTGTTGAAGATGACGACGCAGACCGGCAGGTTGTAGCGGCAGATGGTCTCGATCTCCATGCCGGAGAAACCGAACGCCGAATCGCCTTCGACCGCGAGCACCGGCTTGCCGGTCTCCACCGTGGCGGCGATCGCGTAGCCCATACCGATGCCCATGATGCCCCATGTGCCGACGTCGATGCGCTTGCGCGGCTGATACACGTCGATAATGCCGCGCGCGAGATCGAGGGTATTGGCGCCTTCGTTGACCAGGATGGCGTCCGGCCGCTCTTTGACGATCGTGCGCAGAACGCCGAGCGCGCCGTGATAGTCCATCGGCACGTTGTTGTTTTGCAGCCGCGGCGCCATCTTGGCGATGCTGTCTTCTTTCTTCTTGGTGACCGCGGCGACCCAGTCGGCCGGCGCAGCCTGCCACTTGGCGCCCATGCCCTCGAGCAGGGCCGAGACGCAGGAGCCGATATCGCCCACGACGGGCGCCGCGATCTCGACATTCGAGTCCATTTCCTTGGGCTCGATATCGACCTGGATGAACTTCTTCGGCGCCTCGCCCCAGGCCTTGCCCTTGCCGTGCGACAAGAGCCAGTTGAGGCGCGCGCCGATCAGCATGACGACGTCTGACTCTTTCAACACCGTCGAGCGCGCCGCGCCCGCGCATTGCGGATGGACGTCCGGCAATAGGCCCTTGGCCATGCTCATGGGCAAGAACGGAACGCCGGTTTTCTCGACAAATGAACGGATCACGTCGTCGGCCTGCGCGTAGGCCGCGCCTTTACCGAGGATGATCAGCGGGCGCTTGCCACTTTTCAGCACATCGAGCGCGCGCTTGACGGCGGCCGGCGCAGGAATTTGGGCCGGCGCGGCATCGATGACCTTGACCAGCGACTTCTCGCCCGCCGCCGTATCCATGACCTGGCCGAATAGCTTGCCCGGCAAATCGAGATAAACACCGCCCGGCCGACCGGAAACAGCCGCGCGGATCGCGCGCGCCACGCCGATGCCGATGTCCTGCGCATGCAGCACGCGGAACGCCGCCTTGCAAAGCGGCTTGGCGATGGCCAGTTGGTCCATTTCCTCGTAGTCGCCCTGCTGCAGGTCGACAATCTCGCGTTCGGAGGAGCCCGAAATCAGGATCATCGGGAAGCAATTGGTGGTGGCATGAGCGAGCGCGGTCAGGCCGTTGAGGAAGCCCGGCGCCGACACCGTCAGGCAGATGCCGGGCTTCTTGGTCAGGAAGCCGGCGATCGAGGCGGCATAGCCGGCGCTCTGCTCATGCCGGAACGAGAGGACGCGAATCCCTGCGGCCTGCGCCATGCGGCCAAAGTCCGTGATCGGGATGCCAGGCACACCGTAGATCGTATTGATGCCGTTGAGCTTGAGCGCATCGATGACGAGATGAAAGCCATCGGTCAGCTCCTGCTCTGCTTCGGCTGCGCTTTTTTCTTTCACCGCTGCATCAGCCATGGGAACCCTCCCTGCTAATCCTGTAGTCGGACATTCATTTTGCGCATGATCTTTTCCGAAAACCGGTGCCCACTTTTCGGGATCCTGCGCTAGTCCAGATAGTCGGCATATTGCGCGACATGGTCGGCCAGGCCGAGCGCATGATCGCGTACCAGATCTTCCGCGCGGTCGGTGGCGCGGGCTTCCAGAGCTTCGATGATGTTCATGTGGTCGCGGATCGAGCGGTCCGCGCGATCCTTCTCGCCGATGGTCTTGCGCCGGATCATGCGCATGTGGGTGAACAGGTTCTCGGCGAGGTCGATCAGCACCCGGTTGTGGGACAGCCGGATGATGGTCTGGTGAAACTCGATGTTGACGTCGGAATATTCATCTAGATGGGCGCGATGCTTGCCGTTCTCGAAGGTGGTGAACATGCGGCGGAAGGCCGCAATCTCCTCGTCGCTCGCGGTCTGCGTGATCAGGCGCGCCGCCATGCTTTCGAGCGCAGCCCAGGCGTGGATCATCTCGATGACCTCGCGCTTGGTCTTGCGCACCACGTAGATGCCGCGGCGCGGCACCGAGCGCACGAAGCCTTCGCTTTCGAGCTGCGCCATGGCCTCGCGCACCGGGGTGCGGCTGATGCCGAAATCCTGCGCCAGCTTGCGCTCGTCGAGGCGGATGTCGTCGCGGCTGCGGTAGATGTCCATCGCCACGATGGCGTTCTTCAAGGCGGCGTAGGCCTTGTGCTTGAAGCTCGGCGTGGTGTCGAACGGCGCGAGCACCGGCTGGGAAGCGACCGGGGCACGGACGGTGGCGGGAGCGGGGCGTCGGCTGCGCGTTGAGACGCGGCGGGAGGTACGGTCGCGGTTACTCATGACTGGTATACAATATGCCAGATACACCGACGCGCGCAACCCGGGTCCCTGCCGCCGGCATCGATTCCCGCATGGCCCGGGACACGACACCGCCCGCGGGGGCGCCACAGGCGGGCTATGGAATAATCGGAGCTTGAGCGCCGCCGGCGACGCAAGGCCGGCATCACTCCGCCGGCTTCAGCCCGCCGCCGCGCAGGCGCACCATGAGCGAGCTAATGCCCATGGAGATCAGCGGCCAGAACAGCATGATCATGCTGAGCAAGGTGATGCTGCCGACCAGGCCGTTCGACCAGAACACCGACAGGTCACCCTGCGAACCGATCATCGACTGGCGGAACGAGCTCTCGGCGCGGCCGCCAAGCACGATCGCCAGCACCATCGGCGCCAGCGGGTAGTCGAGTTTCTTGAACAGGTAGCCAATGCCGCCGAACATCACCATGAAGATGAGATCGGCGGGCGCATTCGACAGCGTGTAGGAGCCAATGGCGCAGACGACGATGATGATGGGCGCGATGATCGAGAACGGAATGCGCATGATGCTCGCCCACAGCGGCACCGTGGAGAGCACGATCGCCAGGCCCACCAGGTTGCCGAGATAGATCGAGGCGATCAGCCCCCAGACGAAGTCCGGTTGTTCGACGAACAGCAGCGGGCCCGGCTGCAGGCCCCAGATCAGCAGCCCGCCAAGCAGCACTGCCGCAGTCGGCGAGCCGGGAATGCCGAGGGTGAGCATCGGCAGCAGCGCGCTGGTGCCGGCGGCGTGCGCGGCGGTTTCCGGCGCCACCACGCCTTCCAACTCGCCGGTGCCGAATTTGGCGCCGTTGCGCGAGAAGCGCTTGGCGAGGCCGTAGCTCATGAACGAAGCCGGCGTGGCACCGCCCGGCGTGACGCCGAGCCAGATACCGACCGCGGTGCCGCGGATGATGGTGACCCAGAACTTCGGCAGCTTTTTCCAGGTCTGCCACACCACAAACGGGTTGATCTTGGCGCTGCGTCCCTCGAACTGCAGCCCCTTCTCGATCGTCACCAGGATCTCGCCGATGCCGAACAGGCCGATGACAGCGATCAGAAAGTGGAAGCCCGTCAGCAGCGTCTCGGTACCGAAAGTGAGCCGCAAGCCGCCGGTGATTTCGTCGGTGCCGACTGAGGCAAAGGCGAAGCCGAACATCATGCTGGAGATGACCTTGAACGGCGACTGCCGGCCCATGCCGACGAAGCTGCAGAAGGTCAGCAGGTAGACCGAGAAGTATTCGGGCGGGCCGAAATCGAGCGCGAAATTGGCGACGATCGGCGCCAGGAAGGTCAGCATGATCGTCGCGAATAGCGCGCCGATGAACGAGGAACTGAGCGAGGCCGTGAGCGCTTCGCCGGCGCGGCCCATTTTCGCCAGCGGATGGCCGTCGAATGTGGTGGCCACCGACCATGGTTCGCCGGGGATGTTGAACAGGATGGCGCTGATGCAGCCGCCGAACAGCGCGCCCCAATAGATCGCCGCCAGCATGATGATGGCGGTGGTGGGCGACATCGAGAAGGTCAGCGGCAGCAAAATGGCGATGCCATTGGCGCCGCCGACGCCGGGCAAAAAGCCGAGCAGAACGCCGAACAGAATGCCAACGACCATGTAGCCCAGGTTCACGGGCGTCAGCAGGACGTCGAAGCCGTGCATCAACGAAAAAAACGCGTCCAACTAAGACCTCCCGTCACCCGGCGGAGCGCGCCGGCATCCCGTTTTTATTTGTTGTTGCATTTATTCGATTGCTGGCGTCCCACTGCCGCCGGCCTCAATAGCCAAGCCATGCTTCGAACGGTCCCTTCGGCAGTGGCACCAGAAACCAAACTTCGAATATGGCGAACAGCGCGACCGGAACGGCGAGAGCCACCGGTATCGTCTTGTAGATCGGATAGCGGCCGTGCCACATCATGAAGAAGCCGATGAATAGGGTCATCGAGATGTAGATTCCGACGTAGATCGACAGGACGACGAAGATGGTCATCGGAATCAGGACCTGCAGTACCATCACCAACTCGCCGCGCGCAATGAAGCTGCCTTTTCCGTCGGGGCGGCGCGAAAAGAGGTGCTGCAACAAGGTGGCGCCACTGGTAACGAACATGATCAGCGAGACATAGAACGGGAAATAGCCGGAATCCGGCCCCACGTCCTTCGCCCAGCCGGCGCCGAGCCGATAGCTGGAGATCATCACCACCGACGCGACCGCCATCAGCGTCAGGGAGACCGCCAGATTCACGGTGCGGTTGGAAACGACGCCGTCTACCGGATCTTCGTTGCTGGAACCTTCGGCCATTGCACGAAACTCATGACTCTCCAGACAGCCCAATTCCTTGCGGACGGCGTACATAGCCGGAGGCAGACCGTCAAACAAGCAAATTGCGGGAGCGCCGGTTCAACGGCGCCCCCGCAACCGCATGGGACTTACGTGCCTTTATGCATGAAGCCGGCCTTTTCCATCAGCTGATGATGGACGGCTGCGGCATTCGTCAGCCAGTTGTGGAATTCATCGCCGGTCATGAAGCTCTGATTGAAGGCGCCTTTTTCCATGAACGCCTTCCATTCCGGCGTCGCCCGAACCTTCTTGAGCAGGTCCACGTAATAGGCGACGACGTCCTTCGACACGCCCGGCGTCGTCATGATGCCGCGCAACATCGTGTATTCGATATCGAGACCCTTGGAATTGCAGGTCGGGATGTCGCCCCACGCCATGTCTTTGGTGACTTTGGCCTTGTATGGCATGGGCTTGCTGTCGAACACGCAGAGCGGCCGCGTGCTGCCGGCGCGCCAGTGCGCCACCTGCTCGATCGGATTGTTGACGGTCGAGTCGATGTGGCCGCCGACGAGCTGGGTCGCGACCGTGCCGCCGCCTTTGTAAGGCACGTACGTGAACTTATCGCCAGTCTTCTGCTCGATGGCGGCGGTGATGATCTGGTCTTCCTGCTTGGAGCCGGTGCCGCCCATCTTCATCTTGCCGCCGGCTTTCTTAACCACGGCGAGGTATTCGCTCGGGGTCTTATAGGGCGTCTTCGAATTCACCCAGAACACGAACTCGTCGAGCGCCATCATGGCGATCGGGGTGTAGTCCTTCCAGCTGAACGGCGAGCCGGTCGCGAGCGGCGTCGTGAACAGGTTGGACAGGGTGATGATGATCTTGTGCGGATCGTTCTTGGCGTTCTTGATGTAGAGGAAGCCCTCGGCGCCGGAACCGCCCTTCTTGCTGATGACGACCATCGAGGTCTCCATCAACTTGTGTTTCTGAATGATGCCCTGGATCAGCTGCGCCATCTGGCCGGCGCCGCCGCCGATGCCGGCTGGAACGATGAATTCCACGGTCCGGGTCGGCTTCCAGGCAGCTTGCGCTGGCATGGAAGAAAGCGCGAGAGCGCCGCCCACGCAGACAGCGGTGCCCAACTTCAAGATGGTACTGGTGGCTCGCATTAGGACTCCTCCCTTGGGTGGTTTTTATTCATTCGCACGGCCGATCTCATTGTCGGCACAACGGTTATCATAGCCTAATTGCATCGTAGCGAGTTCGAAGCAAACCATAAATAGGCGCTCATCATATACACGGATCGCAACCGGCGGGAAACCGGATCGAAATGCGACCAATGGCGGAAGGTTGCAATGCAGCAATATCGGACCTTCGCGCGTGTTCCCGGGGCTTTCATCCGCGCAAGAACGACTTTGGCTGGACGATGACGTCTGTCGGTCGTTGCGCGATTTTTAGGCGGGCTCCCTACGGGGACATCATTCGCGCCACAACGATTTAGTCCCGGCCAAGCGGCCGGGCCTAATTGCGTGCACTCATGACGGCTGCGGGGGTAGGATTTAAGCATCTTTGTCCCGGCTGCGCGGCTCCCGCCGCTTGCCGGGCCCCTGTTAGGTTCATTCACCAGAAGCCCACAAAATTCAAAAAGGGACCCGCAAAACGCGGGCCCCTTTTGAATTTGGTTGCGGGGGTAGGATTTGAACCTACGACCTTCAGGTTATGAGCCTGACGAG
>CAZLWN010000129.1:0-10697 GCA_964563195.1 uncultured Undibacter sp.
CCATGATCGAGGCCATGGCGGCGACGCAAGGCCAGACCCAGTCGCTGCACACCAATGCGCTCGACGAGGCCCTCGCTTTGCCAACCGATTTTTCCGCCCGCATCGCCCGCAACACCCAGATCCTGCTGCAGCAGGAGGCCGGCGCTACCCGCATCATCGATCCCTGGGGCGGCTCTTATTACGTCGAGCGGCTCACCTACGAGCTCGCGCGCAAGGCCTGGGGCCATATCGAGGAAGTGGAAGGCCTGGGCGGCATGACGAAAGCCATCGAGGCCGGCATCCCCAAACTGCGCATCGAGGAAGCCGCCGCCAAGACCCAAGCCCGCATCGATGCCGGCGTACAGTCGGTGATCGGCGTCAACAAATACCCGCCCACCGACGACGCCCCGATCGAAGTCCTGAAAATAGACAATTCCGCGGTGCGCGCAGCGCAAATCGACAAGCTCAAGCGGCTGAAAGCCGAGCGCGACCCGGCCGCGCTGAAGGAGGCGCTCGATGCGCTCACTCGCGCCGCCGACCGCGGCAACGGCAATCTGCTGGCGCTGGCGATTGACGCCGCCCGTGCCAAGGCTACGGTCGGGGAGATTTCCGCGGCGCTGGAGCAGGTCTATGGACGCCACGTGGCCTCGATCAAGGCGATCACCGGCGTCTACAAGCGGGAGGTCGGCATGACCGGCGCGGTCGAACGGGTGCGCAAGGCAGTCGAAACCTTCGAGGCCGCCGAAGGGCGCCGTCCGCGCCTGCTGGTCGCCAAGATCGGCCAGGACGGCCATGACCGCGGCCAGAAAGTCATCGCGTCCGCCTTTGCCGATCTCGGCTTCGACGTCGATATCGGGCCGCTGTTTGCGACGCCGCAGGAAGCCGCGCGCCAGGCAGTGGAGAACGACGTGCATATCCTCGGCGTATCGTCGTTGGCCGCCGCGCATCTGACGCTGGTGCCAGAGCTGAAGGCCGAGCTCAAAAGCCAAGGCCGCGACGACATCATGATCGTGGTCGGCGGCGTTGTGCCGCCGCAGGATTACGACGCGCTGATGCAGGCCGGCTGCGAGGCGATCTTCCCGCCCGGCACGGTGATCGCGGACGCAGCTGAGAAGTTACTTAAGAAACTCAATAAACGGCTCGGGCACGGCAAAGAGGCTGCCGAGTGAGATCACAGCTCGCCCGCGCGGTGCTCGCCGCGCTTTGCGCGCTTGCCTTGTCTGGCTGCGTCGATTCAGTGGGCCCGATCCTCACGGACTCGCAGCCGGTTTTGGGCGCACGGCTGAAATTGCAGCTTTATTCCATGCGCAAGGGCTATGCCGAGGATCCCGAGCAGGCGACCTTTGCCTGGGATGGTAAGCTCTACGCCCACGCCGGCGGCAACATGACGGACGTGCACGGCTTTTCGGTGCATCCCTTCGAGGGCGGCGACTACATCATCGAGTCCGTGCCGGTGAAGCGTCCGCAGATGGCCGAATACGCGCTGATGCGGCCGCTCACGGACGGCGTCTACCACGTAGTCGTCATCGATGAAGCCGACGCCGACGCGGCGACCCGCGCCGCCCATTGCGCCAAACTTGCGGGCGTCGCTTGCCGGATCGCGACGCGCGAGCAATTGTTCGCCTTCGCCCGTGCGACCGCGGCGCGCAAGAAACAAGATGGCGGCCTGGCGATCCGGTTACCCGACGCCGCGGAGCGGCGCTAGCGTGCAGACGCTCACCTGACGCATCACAATATTTTCCGCGCGGGGCCAGTCATGGCATTTTTGTCTCGCCCGTTGGTCGAGAAAAAAATCTCATTTCGTTGACTTTCTTCGCTCGGCGTCACGATTATCGCCGCGCACGCTGTGAATTCTTTTCGAGTGTTGGAGATGAAGATCATGTCGACGAAACCTTATGACGCAGTCCTGGAAGCAAACGGCCAATACGCCGCGAGCTTCGGCGACAAAGGCAAGCTCGCCATGCCGCCCGCGCGCCGTATTGCCATTCTGACCTGCATGGACGCGCGGCTCGATCCGGCCAAATATGCCGGCCTCGCGGAAGGCGACGCCCATGTCATCCGCAATGCCGGGGGCCGCACCACCGATGACGCTATTCGCTCGCTGGTGATCTCGCACAAGCTACTCGGCACCAATGAATGGTTCGTCATCCACCACAGCAATTGCGGCATGGAGACTTTCTCCAACGAGATCATGAGCACGTTGCTCGATGACAATCTCACGACCGCGAATTTTGACGGTAAGGCCTGGTCTAATCCCATGCACGGCGGTGGCTCGGTCTGCGGCCATTTCGTGAATTGGCATACGATCAAAGATCAGCCCAAGAGCGTGCTTGAGGACGTCAAGCGCATCCGCACTCACCCGCTGGTACCTGGCAGCATCCCGATCTATGGCTTCATCTATGACGTGGCGACCGGGCGCATCAACGAGGTGAAGGAGGCAAGCGCGGCCGGCAAGCCGATGGCTTAGGCCCTCGCCGGCCCTCGCGGAAACGGCACGTTCGGTGTAAATGAGCGGAATGGCCGCGTCCGCCCGTGAATCATCCGAATCGATCGCCAAGCTCGCAGCCGGCATCCACGCCGGCGACCGCGCCGTGCTGGCGCGCGCCATCACCCTGATCGAGAGCAAACGCGCCGACCACCGTGGCCAGGCCCACCGGCTGGTGCAGGAACTGCTGCCGGCGACCGGCAAGGCGGTGCGGCTCGGCATCACCGGCGCGCCCGGCGCCGGCAAGTCCACCACCATCGACGTACTCGGCACGTATCTCACCGGGCAAGGCCACAAGGTGGCGGTGTTAGCGGTCGATCCATCCTCCAGCCGCACCGGCGGCTCGATCCTCGGCGACAAGACACGCATGCCGAAGCTTGCCGGCGATGCGCACGCCTTCATCCGCCCCTCGCCCGCCTCGGGCACACTCGGCGGCGTCGCCGCCAAGACGCGCGAGACCATGCTGGTGTGCGAGGCCACCGGCTACGACGTGGTGATCGTGGAGACCGTCGGCATCGGCCAGTCGGAAACCGCGGTCGCCGACATGACTGATTTCTTTCTGGTGCTGATGCTGCCGGGCGCCGGCGACGAATTGCAGGGCCTGAAGAAAGGTATTGTCGAACTCGCCGACATTGTCGCGGTCAACAAGGCCGATGGCGACAATATCCAGCGCGCCAAACAAGCGGCGGCCGAATACCGCGCCGCGCTCAACATTCTCAACCCGCAATCGGCCACTTGGTCGCCGCCGGTCGTGACCTATTCGGCGCTCACCGGCAACGGCGTCGCGGAATTGTGGAAGCAGGTGATGGCGCACAAGGGCAAGATGACCGCATCGGGCGAGTTCGACGGGCGGCGGCGCGAGCAGCAGGTGAAATGGATGTGGACCATGCTGGAGGAGCGTCTTACCGCCCGGCTGCGCAGTGATCCGGCCGTCCGCACCAAGCTCAAGCAAGCCGAGACCGCGGTCGCTGCCGGCAAACTGACGCCGACACTGGCGGTGGAAGAGATTGCGAAATTGCTCGGCGTGTAAATGACCACCATCCTCGTCACCGGCTTCGGGCCGTTTCCCGGCGCGCCGTTCAACCCGACCACACCGCTGGTGCGAAAGCTGGCGCGGCTGCGGCGGCCGGCTTTGGCGGATGCGACAGTTGTTCCGCACATCTTCTCGACCAGCTATGCGGCAGTCGACAACGAGCTGCCCAAACTGATCGCCCGCACCCATCCTGACGCACTGCTGATGTTCGGTTTCGCGCCGCGGGCAAAAACAATCCGCGTCGAGATCCGCGCGCGCAATGCCGCGTCAATCTTGCCGGACGCGGGCGGAACCGCGCCGCGCCGCCATAGCGTCGAAGCCGGCGCACCGGCGGCGCTCACGCTGCCGGCGCCGGCGCACCGTTTGCTCGGTGCGATCCGTGCCGGGCGCGTGCCGGCCGCGCTCTCGCACGACGCCGGCGGTTACCTGTGCAATTACCTCGCCTGGCAGGCGGCGGAAGCGGCCAGCCTCCCACACGGGCCCCGGCTTGCCGCCTTCATCCATGTGCCCAATATCCGCCGTCACGCCCGGGCGCGCGCGGCAAAAAGACGCCTCGCGCTTGACGATCTCACCCGCGCCGGAGAGCGCCTGCTGGTGGCGCTGGCCGCGGCAGCGCGGCGTTAACCTCCGCCAGCGTAATATGTACCAATGATTATCGACCGTCGCCGCCTGCTGCTCGGCTCCCTCACCGGCGCCGCCACTATCGCCACACCGGCGCTGGCCGCGCCGCTGTCGCGTTACGGCCTCGACGCCGCGCAATTCGGCGTGCGAGCGGGCACGCCCGATGACCAGACCGCCAAGCTGCAGCGCGCCATCAATGACGCCGCGCAAAGTCGCGTTCCGCTCCTGCTCGCGCCCGGTGTCTACCGCGCTGGCGACCTCAAGCTGCCGGCGGACGCGCAACTTGCCGGCATCCGCGGCGCCACCCGCCTGACCTTGACGCAAGGGCCTTCGCTCATCGCCGCCGAGCACGCCGACACCGTCTCACTCACCGGCCTGGTGCTCGACGGCGGCGGCAAGCCGCTGCCCGAAGGACGCGGTCTCGTGCATCTGGTCGGCGCGCGCTCGCTGCGCATCACCGATTGCGAAATTCTGCGCGCCGGCGGCAATGGCGTCACGCTCGAAAGCTGCGACGGCGAGGTGACGCATTCGACCATTACCGGCGCGGCGGACGGCGCGCTCTATTGCATTGACAGCCGCGAGATAATCATCGCCGCCAATACCATTACCCAGTCCGGCAATTACGGCATCCAGGTCTGGCAGAGCGACAAGCGTTACGACGGCAGCCTGATCGCCGACAACCGCGTCTAGGATACACGCGCGCGCGCCGGCGGCAGCGGGCAAAACGGCAACGCCATCAGCGTCTTTCGCGCCGGCAACGTGATCGTGCGCGGCAACCACATCCGCAATGCCGCCTTTTCCGCAATCCGCAGCAATTCGGCGTCCGACATCCAAATCATCGGCAACAATTGCACAGCGCTCGGCGAGGTGGCGATCTATTCCGAGTTCGCCTTTCAAGGTGCGGTGATCGCCGACAATCTCGTCGACGGCACGGAGACCGGGATTTCCGTAACCAATTTCGACTACGGCGGCCGGCTCGCCACCGTGCGCGGCAATATCGTGCGCAATCTGCGCACACAGCGTCCGGGCGAGGCCGGTAACGGTATCAGCGTGGAAGTCGACACCGTGGTGAGCGGCAATGTCATCGAAGGTGCGCCGCTCACCGGCATTGCCGCCGGCTGGGGGCATGCTCTGCGCGATGTCGCGGTCACCGGCAATGTGGTGCGCCAAAGCGCGATGGGCGTCGCGGTATCGGTGGTCGCCGGCACCGGTGTGGCAGTGATTGCAAACAACGTATTCACCGACACGAAAGGCGGCGCTATTGTCGGCATGGAATGGCACAAGGCAGTGACCTGCGACCTGGCGCTCGCCGGCGCCGAGCGCTATCCGCAGTTGCGCATCAGCGGCAACCAGGTGAGTTGATATCGCCACCTTTCCGACCGAATGCCGCTATAGTAAATGGGCCATGCCGCCCGCCCGTCCAACACGCCGCAAGCTCATCATGCTCATCGTTTTCGCTCTGTTTCTTGTCCCCATCCTTGCGCGTGCCGCGCTCTACGCCGCCGGCAACGCTCCCCGCTCCTGGCGCGACGCCGATTGGTCGAGCACTCGCTTGCTACGGCCGGCGAGCCAATACGCGCCCGCACGGGTGCTGGTGTTCACGGCCACTACCGGCGCCTGGAAGGGCATCTTCTCGGTCCATAGCTGGATCGTGCTCAAGCCGGCCAATGCGCGGGAATGGACCCGCTACGATGTCGTCGGCTGGGGCAGCCCGGTGCGCACCAACGGCTGGCCGCCGGACGGCCGCTGGTACGGCAACAGACCGGTCGCGATTGCCGATATTTCCGGCCCGCCGGCCGAGGCGCTGATCCCCAAGATCGAGGCGGCCGTGAACACCTATCGCTTCGCGCAGGCCGGCGACTACCGCGTCTGGCCGGGCCCCAACAGCAACAGCTTCACCGCCGCCATCCTGCGCACGGTGCCAGAGCTGGGCGTGAGCCTGCCGCCCAATGCCGTGGGCCGCGACTACCGCGATCGTTTCTATGCCTGGTTAACCGACAGCGGCACCGGCTTCGAGCTCAATCTGCACGGGCTCGCCGCGTTCAAGGTCGGCTGGGTCGAGGGCATCGAACTCAACCTGTTCGGCCTAGTCGCGGGGCTCGACCTGCGCCATCCCGGCTTGAAATTGCCGGGCTACGGCCGCATCGGGCTGGAACCACCGGTCGCCACCGCGCTCGCGCGCTAACGGCCCGATTTCACGGGTTGCTCACGTCATTTTGTCCGGGTTGGCCCCCGAAAGGGGTAACCTTTGGTCAAGATCGTGCGAAATTGAAAACAACGGATTCCTCGCAAGGCCCGTGTGAAAATGCGCGATACGCTGCCGCTGCTCGACAAGATTCCCTTTCCCGTCGTCCGCAGGGGCACGCTCGACACGCTGCAGATCAATGTCGGCTACCGCTGCAACCAGTCCTGCTACCATTGCCACGTCAATGCCGGGCCCAACCGCACCGAAGAAATGGCGGGTGACATCGCCGACACGGTGCTCGAATTCACTAAGCGCCGCGGCATTACCACGCTCGACATCACCGGCGGCGCGCCCGAACTCAACGCGCATTTCCGCCGCATGGTCGTCGACGCGCGTAAGCTTGGCGTCAAGGTGATGGACCGCTGCAATCTCACCATCCTGGAGCAACCGGGCCAGGAGGATCTCGCTGAATTTCTCGCCGCACATCAGGTCGAGGTGGTGGCCTCGATGCCATGCTATCTGCAGGACAATGTCGAGCGTCAGCGCGGCAAGGGCGTGTTCGACGGTTCTATCCGCGGGTTGAAGAAGCTCAACGCCCGCGGCTACGGCCGCGATCCGGCGTTGGTGCTCAATCTGGTCTATAACCCGCAAGGTCCGGCGCTACCGCCAGCGCAAGGCGCGCTCGAAGCTGACTACAGGCGCGTGCTGGGCGAGCTATACGGCATCGTGTTCAATAAACTGTTCGTGCTCGCCAATATGCCGATCCAGCGCTTTGGTTCCGCGCTTGTGACCAAAGGTGAATTCGACGGCTATCTGCAGCTTTTGCAGGATGCCCATCTCGACGCTAACCTCGACACCGTAATGTGCCGTAATCTGATCTCGGTGGACTGGCGCGGCTTCGTCTACGATTGCGATTTTAACCAGATGCTCGACCTGCCGCTGATGCGGGGAAAGCGCAAGCACGTGCATCTGGCCGACCTCATCGATGACGATCTCGAGGGCATGCCGGTGCGCGTTGCCGGCCATTGCTACGGCTGCACCGCCGGGCAAGGCTCGAGCTGCGGCGGCGCGCTAAAAGAGGCCGCGGAATGAATGTCGTACCCCGTCCCTTGCCGGCGGCGGAAAACTCCGCCGGCCGCATCTGTCCGCGCGACTATCGCTACGCGCCATGGGTGTTCGCGCGCGTGGCCGATCTTTCCGCCGACACGCTGTATGTGGTGGGCGGACTCTACGGCAATCTCGCCGCGCTCGCAGCGATCGAAAGCTTGGCCGCAGCAGAGCCCAGGCCGCCGCATATTGTGTTCAATGGCGATTTCCATTGGTTCGACGCCGAGCCGGACTGGTTCGCGGGCATCGAGCAAGGCGTGGCGACGCATCGCCTTTTGCGCGGAAATATCGAGACCGAGATCGCGCGCAGCGCGGATATCGGGGCCGGCTGTGGTTGCGCCTATCCCGATAATGTCGATGACGATGTGGTGCGCTACTCGAACCAGATTATGACGCGGCTGCGGGCCGAGATTGCGCCGGCGGCACGCGCGCCCTTGCGTGATCTACCGATGCATCTGGTGGCGCAAATCGGAGCTCTGCGCGTCGGTATCGTGCACGGTGATGCGGAATCACTCGCCGGTTGGCGCTTCGCCCATGACGCGCTCGATGATCCGCGCCATCGGCGCTGGCTCGACGACGTCGCCCGCGCCGCGCAAGTCGATGTTTTCGCTTCAACGCACACATGCCTCGCCGCACTGCACGATTTTCAGCTCAGCGCCGGCCAGCTGACCGTCATCAACAATGGCGCCGCCGGCATGCCAAATTTTTCCGGCGCCCGTTTCGGCCTCGTGACCCGCATCGGCACGTCGCCATCGCCGTACACACCGCTCTATGGGATCGCGCGCGACGGCGTGCATATCGAGGCTATCGCGGTTGAATACGACCACGATGCCTTTCTGGATCGTTTCCTCGAGCGCTGGCCGGAGGGCTCGCCGGCCCATGCTTCCTATTACCGCCGCATCGTCGACGGGCCGGACTATTCGACCGCTCAGGCGGCCCCGCGATGAACCTGTCGATCATCATGCCGGTGCTGGATGAGGCCGCGGAAATCGAAGCGGCCTTGCGGGCGCTGGCGCCATTTCGCGCGCGCGGCGCCGAGGTGATCGTGGTGGACGGCGGCAGCAGTGACGCCACAGCGGAGATCGCCCGCCCCTTTGCCGACAAGGTGCTCAAAAGCCAGCGCGGCCGCGCGGCGCAGATGAATGCTGGCGCGGCAGCGGCGCGCGGCGATGTGCTGCTGTTCCTGCATGCCGATACCCGGCTGCCCGACGACGCCGACCACCTCATTCGGGATGGCCTTAGCCGATCACGCCGCGCTTGGGGCCGCTTCGACGTGCGCTTTGACGACGGCGGCTGGCTGCGCGTTGTTGCCCTGATGATGAACGTCCGCTCGCGCCTGACCGCCATCTGCACCGGCGACCAGGCGCTGTTCGTCACTCGCGCGGCCTTCGACGGCATCGGCGGCTTTCCGCCGATCCCGCTGATGGAGGACGTGGCGGCCGCGACGCTGCTCAAGCGCGTGAGCCGGCCGGTCTGCCTGCATGCGCGCGTCACCGTCTCGGGGCGCCGTTGGCGACAACACGGCGTCTGGCGCACCATCCTGCTGATGTGGCGGCTGCGACTGGCTTATTATTTCGGGATCGATCCCAGCCGCCTGGCGAAGCAATACGGCTATGTCCCGGCCGATAGCGCATGATCCCGAAAAGTGGGAACCGGCTTTCGGAAAAGATCATGCGCCAGCAAAAGACCTCCATCGCCGTGATGGCGAAGGCGCCGATCCCGGGGCTGGCCAAGACCCGGCTCATCCCTTCCATCGGCGCGCATGCGGCGGCGGTGTTGCAGGAGCGGCTAACCGAGCAGGCGGTTGAGACCGCGCTGGCCGCCGCCATCGGCCCGGTGACCTTATGGTGCGCGCCCGATACCACACACGCCTCGTTCCGCGGCCTCGCTGCCCGTTTTCCCATAGCGCTTACGCGCCAGCCGGACGGCGATCTCGGCACCCGCATGCTGGCGGCGCTCGAAGCCGGCGTCGGACCGGCGCTGGTGATCGGCAGCGACTGCCCCGCCTTCACGCCCGCGCACCTGCGCGCCGCCGCCGCCGCGCTCGAGTTCGCCGACGTGGCACTCATCCCGGCCGAGGACGGCGGCTACGTGCTGATCGGCGCGCGCGCGCCGCGAGCGGAACTGTTCAGTGGCGTCAATTGGGGCACGCCGACAGTGCTGGCCGAGACCCACGAACGCATCGCGGCGCTGAATTTGAAAACCGTCGAACTTGACGCGCTCTGGGACGTCGACACCGAAAGCGACCTCGCCCGGCTCGAACGCGAGCTTCCTGCACTGGCGCTCGGATGAGCGACTCAGTGTTCAGACTTTTGCCACCGCGGGCGCCCACAGCTTGGGGCCGGCGCGGGCATATTGCGGTGGGCGCGCGACTTCAGCGCCGAGCGCTTTCGCCGCGTGCCAGCCCCAATGCGGATCGTCGAGGAAGCCGCGCGCCAGCGACACCATGTCGGCCTGGCCTAGCGCGACGATTTGCTCGGCCTGCTCGGGCGTGAGGATCATCCCGACCGTGCGGGTGGCGATGCCGGCTTCTTTCTTCACCCGCGCGGCGATCGGCACGTTATAGCCGGGCTCGGTCGGCGTGCGCGTGTCGGCCGTGATACCGCCGGACGAGATGCAGATGAAATCGATACCTTCCGCTTTCAGCGCCTGGGCGATGGCAACGGCGTCGTCGGGCGTCAGCCCGTCCGGCCGCCAGTCGCTGCCGGTGATGCGGGCGCCGAGCGGTATTTCCTTCGGCACAACGCTGCGCACAGCGCGCGCGATCGACAGCGGAAAGCGCAAGCGGTTCTCGAACGCGCCGCCATATTGATCGCTGCGCTTGTTGGAGACCGGCGACATGAAGCCGTGCGCCAGATAGCCGTGCGCGAAGTGTAGTTCGATCTCGTCGAAGCCGATGCGCAAAGATCGCTGCGTCGCCGAGACGAAGGCGTTACGCACACGCTCCATGTCCTCCTCGGTGACCTCGCGCGGCGTTTGCCAGTTGTCGCCGAATGGAATCGGCGATGCCGCCATGGTCTGCCACGGATCAGCGCCGGGTTTGAGCGAGCCGCCGCCTTCCCACGGGCGTTGCGCCGATCCTTTGCGTCCGGAATGCGCAAGCTGGATGCCCCATTTGGCGGCGCCGGCGCGCCGCGCCGCCAGCATGACGCGGGCGAGCGCCGCCTCGTTATCGTCGTTGTAGAGGCCGAGGCAACCGTGGGTGATGCGGCCGGCGCGCTCCACATGGCTCGCCTCGACGATCACAAGAGCGGCGCCGGAATTGGCCAGCATGCCGAGATGCATCA
>CAZLWN010000130.1:0-10687 GCA_964563195.1 uncultured Undibacter sp.
GCGCCCTATATCCCGTGGCTCGGCGTCGGCATGGCGACCGGCGCCTACGATATTCCGGCCGCCTATGTGCGGCTGCGCGCCGTCTATACCAATACCGTTCCGGTTGATGCCTATCGCGGCGCCGGCCGGCCGGAGGCCTCCTATCTGATCGAGCGCGTGGTCGATGCGGCCGCGCGCGATCTCGGCATGGCGCCGGACGCGCTGCGCCACCGCAATCTGATCAAGCCGAAGGCGATGCCGTACACGACTCCGACCGGAAAAATTTATGACTCCGGCGACTTCGCCGCCACCATGGCGCGCGCGCAGGAGATCGCTGGCTGGGGCGGCTTTAACAAGCGCGCCGCGCAGTCAAAGCGCGCCGGCCGACTGCGCGGCATCGGCATGGCGACGTACATCGAGGCCTGCGGCGGCAACGGGCCGGAAACTGCCAGCGTGCGGCTCGACCGCGACGGCTGCGTCACCGTGCTGATCGGCACGCAATCCTCAGGGCAAGGCCACGCCACCTCCTACGCGCAGATCGTCGCCGACAAGCTCGACCTGCCGCCGGAATGCGTGCGCGTAGTGCAGGGCGACACCGACGCCATGGCCACCGGCGGCGGCACCGGCGGATCGAGTTCGATTCCCGTGGGCGGCGTCTCCGTGGATCGCGCCGGCAAGAAGCTCGCCGAGCAGATCAAGCAGCTTGCCGCGGAGGCGCTCGAAGCCTCGGCTGACGATCTGGAGATTGCGGGCGGCACGGTGCGCGTCGCCGGCACAGACCGCATGATTTCTTTTACTGATCTCGCCGCGCATCCGCAAGCCAAGCCGGAACGGCTACGCGCCAATGGTGAATTCGGCCCTGACCAGCCGACGTTCCCGAACGGAACCCACATTGCCGAGGTCGAGATCGATCACGACACTGGCTTGACCGCGATTTTGCAATACGTCGTGGTCGATGACTTCGGCGCCACGCTCAATCCGCTGCTGCTCGCGGGGCAAGTGCACGGCGGCACGGTGCAAGGCATCGGGCAGGCGTTGATGGAAGACACGGTCTATGATCCCGCCTCCGGCCAGTTGCTCAGTGCCAGCCTGATGGACTACGCGCTGCCGCGCGCCGGCGATGCGCCGTCGTTTGTGTTCGAGACCCGCAACGTGCCGTGCAAGAACAATCCACTCGGTGTCAAAGGTGCGGGCGAAGCTGGCGCCATCGGCTCATGTCCGGCCATCATGAACGCGGTGCTCGACGCGCTATGGCGGGCCTACCGGATCCGCCATATCGACATGCCGGCGACGCCCCAGCGGGTCTGGCAGGCCATCGCACAGGCCCGCAAAACGGGCTGATTACCGGCACTTATCCGTTCACGAATTCGTGATCGGCGTGCCAATGCGCCATTGGGCCGCAGCTGTTGAGTGGCTGTGGAATAAATTTTCTGCGCTAGGGTTGTTGTGTTGCCGCTTATAGCCACAGGTGCAAATCGATGAATATCCGAACAATACCCACTGTCCTCTTGGTCGTCCTCGGTGTCAGCGTAGCGGCCGCCCAGTCCGACCCCGTGAAGACACGCGAAGATCTGATGAAAGCGAATAACAACAACGCGAAGGTTGTCGTGCAGATGATGAAGGGTCAAAAACCCTTCGATGCGAAAGCGGTGGAGGCCGCCTTTGCGCAATGGGCGGACACCGCGAAACAACTGCCGAATTTGTTTCCCGATAACGCGAAGACCGGCGGTGACAATCGCGCTTCGCCGAAAATTTGGGAGAACAAAGCGGATTTCAACGCCAAGATTGCGGCGTTTGCTAAGTCCGTCGCCGATAACCGCGACAAGGCCGTTGCATCGCTCGACGACTTGAAGGTCGCCATCCCGGTGGTGGGCGAGGCCTGTGACAATTGCCACAAGCTCTACCGACTATCAAGGCGATAATAACGCTCGCCTTATTTTTTTCCATGCGCCGCCGCGACGCCCGTCGCGGCGGCGTTTTCTTTCTAGTATGGTCCGGCGGCCTTGGGAGTGCGCCGATGATTCGAAATTTGATTTTGCTTGCCGTGGTGGCCGTCATGCTGGCCCTCGGCGCCTTCTGGGTGCTCACCATCCCGCAGACGGTGACCGACGACGCGCTTCAGCCGCACAAGGCGAATATCGCCAACGGCAAGGCGCTGTTCTATATCGGTGGATGCGCCTCGTGCCACGCAACGCCCGGCGAGAAGGACCGCACCAAGCTCGGCGGTGGACTCGCGCTCAAATCGCCGTTCGGAACTTTCTATCCGCCCAATATTTCCTCCGACCCGAATGACGGTATCGGCGGCTGGAGCGAGGCGCAGTTCATCACCGCCATGACCAAAGGCACCTCGCCCAAAGGCGAGCATCTCTATCCGGCTTTTCCCTACACTTCGTATCAACGGATCAGCTATCGCGATTTGCGCGACTTGTTCGCTTTTCTCAAGAGGCTGCCCGCGATACAGGGGCCCAGGCGCGAGCATGAGCTTGCGTTCCCGTTCAACATCCGGCGCCTGATCGGCGGCTGGAAGTTTTTGTTCCTCGATGGCTTGCCGTTCCAGCCGGATCCCTCGAAGCCGGACGATTGGAATCGCGGCGCTTATCTGGTGAACGGGCCTGGTCACTGTGCCGAATGCCATTCGCCGCGTAATTTTCTTGGCGCTATCATTTCGGAACTGCGCTTCACTGGCGGACCGACGCCCGATGGCGTGGACTGGGTACCGAACATCACCGAATTCAAGCTGAAAGATTGGAAGGAAGCCGATATCGCCGAAGTGCTCAAGACCGGCACCTTGCCCGATTTCGACCGGGTCGGCGGGGCGATGGTCGAAGTGGCGCGCAACACCGCGCAGCTCACCGACGACGACCGCGCGGCGATCGCGACCTACATCAAATTGCTGCCTCCGGTCGAAGGTCTGACCCGGCCGAAAAAGAAATAGCCCTCCCGGTTATTCTGGGTTGGCTCGCCTCATCCGCGCTCCGGTAAGACGAAGCATCCGCCGCGGTGCTCGGCGTCAGGCCGTGAACGCCTTGAAGGTGATAATGGTGTAGGTGTCCCGAATGCCGGGGATGCATTGCACTTTCTCATTGACGAAGTGCCCGATATCGATGCCGGCATCGACGTAGAACTTCACCAGCAGGTCGTAGTCGCCCGCGGTCGAGTAGATCTCGGAGGCGATTTCGGCTTCGGCCAGCGCGTTGGCGACCTGATAGGACTTGCCGAGCTCGCATTTGATCTGGACGAAAAAGGGGGTCATCGCGCTGCTCCGAGCCGCCGCCGCATCGGCACTCAATCCAGCAAAAACAGGCTCCGCTGGCAAGGCGCTCTTGCCTTCACCGCCCGCGCGCCCTAGTTAGTTATCAGCAATCTCGTGGGGTGTCCGGCTTGAACCGCGCCGGGCTGAGAGGCTTTAGCCAACCCAACGAACCTGATCCGGGTCATGCCGGCGGAGGGACCAGAGATGCAGCATCGCGCAATCGCCCTCACCATCGCAGGCTCGGATTCGAGCGGCGGCGCCGGCATCCAGGCCGATCTGAAGACTTTCGCCGCGCTCGGCGTCTATGGTGCCTCCGTTATCACCGCGCTGACCGCACAAAACACACAAGGCGTCACCGCCATCCACGACGTGCCCGCCGATTTCATCGCCGCGCAGATCGACGCGGTGTTCTCAGACCTCGCTGTCCGCGCGGTCAAACTCGGCATGCTGTCGCAGGCCGCCAGCATCGAAGCGGTGGCGGCCGGGCTCGATCGTCATCATGCGAAGAACATCGTGCTCGATCCGGTGATGATCGCGGGGTCCGGCGCCCGACTGCTGGCAATGGAGGCGGTCGCGAACTTGCGTCGGCTACTGATCCCGCGCGCGCTGGTCGTGACGCCAAACCTGCCGGAAGCCGCCGCATTCCTCGACACCCATCCGGCGCGCAACGAAGCGGAGATGGCGGAGCAGGCCCATGAATTGCTGTCGCTTGGCGCGCGCAACGTGCTGATCAAGGGCGGCCATAGCGAAGGTGCAGAAAGCGTTGATCTGCTGGTCGGCCCAAGCGAAACCGTCCGGCTTGCCGCCAAGCGCATCGCCACGCAAAACACCCACGGCACCGGCTGCACGCTCTCATCGGCGATCGCGGCGGGGCTCGCCAAGGGGCTCGATCTCAAGGCTGCCATGCAAGCGGCCAAAGCTTATATTACCGCGGCGATTGCCGGCGCCGACCAGCTCAAGGTCGGCCATGGTCACGGTCCGCTGCATCATTTCCACGCCTACTGGACAGAAGCGTGACCACAAAGTCCGCAAGTGGCGGCCCTTTTCATGGTTAACCGGGCATTAACGTTTCGCGGCTCTGGTGCCGCGAGCGCTTGATTGCGCATGCGTGTCCGCGCGTCCGAATAGCGTTTCCTGTGCAGCGTCACGTCGCCAAACCCGGGTGGATCAGCGTGATCGCCTGCTTGCAACCTTCATCTGACAGTCAAGGGGCCGATAATATGAAGACCAGAATGATCCTCACCGGCATCGCCGCCGTCGTCTTGCTGACGGTGCCGCTGGCGGTGCGGGCGGCGGATTTGGCGAGACCCGGGTACGAGGCGCCGCCGGACTATGTGGTAGCGCCGTTCAGCTGGACCGGATTCTATGCCGGCCTCAACGTTGGCTACATGTGGGGCAAATCAAATTGGAACGGGGGCGCCGGCACGTTCGAGGTCTCCCCGAATGGATTTATCGGAGGCGGTACGCTCGGTTACAATTTTCAGGCCGGGGCATGGGTCTTGGGCCTTGAAGGCGACATTGACTACGTCGATGCCAAGGACACCGCAATCGCTGCAATTTGCGCGAGCTGCACTTTCGAGAACACATGGCTGGGAACTTTGCGCGGCCGCGTCAGCTATTCGTTCGGCCAGTGGCTTCCCTATCTGACCGGCGGCGGGGCTTGGGGCAACGTCAAATTGCAATCCGCCGGCGGCTCGGTCAGCGATACCCAAGGCGGCTGGACCGCGGGCGGCGGAGTCGAATACGGCTTCGGTCAGTGGTCGGCGAAGCTTGAATACCTCTACGTCGATCTCGGCACGGCGACCTGTGCCGCGGCGGCTTGCGTGTTGGCCGCCGACGCGAAGGTTGACTTCACGGCGAACATATTCCGCGCCGGATTGAACTACCGTTTCTGATCGCCTGCGTCGCCATCGCTCAACGAAACCCCGGGCAACGCGCCCAGGGTTTTTCGTTCCGTGCGGCGACCACGGCAAGGGTGGCGCCACCGCCGGTCATGCATTAAAACCCTGCCCGAACCGGCCGGTGGCGGCTGGCCCAGCCGAAGAGGCATTTTCAACGTCATGCGTATCGCAGCAATCCACAACAAGAACGCCAAGATTTTCGGAACCATCCAGGACGACAGCTTCTGCCCTTTTACGGTCGGCGGCGCTTCGGTGGGCGATTTGCGCCACGTCATCAAGCTGGTGGGCGAGGGCACGACCACGCCTGAATACGGCCCGCCGCAAGCGCTCAGCAGCGTCAAGCTCGCCGCCCCGGTCGGTCCGCTCGCCAAGAACGTCATGGCGGTCGGCAAGAACTATCACGATCACGCCCAGGAATTCGCCCGCAGCGGCATCGACCAGTCCGGCGACAAGGTGGAGGTACCTGAGTTTCCCGTCGTCTTCACCAAGGCGGTGAGCTCGCTCGCCGGTCCGGGGCAGGGGCTGCCGGCCTCGGCCGACCCGAGCCATTCGACCGATTATGAAGCCGAGCTCGGCGTCGTCATCGGGCGCCGGGCCAGGAACGTGAAGCGCGCCGACGCACTCGACTATGTGTTCGGCTACACCATCGTCAATGACGCCACCGCACGCACGGTGCAGCAGCGCCACAAGCAGTGGTTCCTCGGCAAGAGCCTCGACGGCTTCTGTCCGGTTGGGCCGGTGCTGGTCACGCGCGACGAATTCGGCGTGCCGGACGCGCAGGAAATCGCCACTTACGTCAACGGCGAGCGCCGCCAGTTCGCCCGGCTGCGCGACCTGATCTTCGACGTTCCCGCCATCATCGAGGCCATCAGCGCCTATGTGCCGCTCGACCCCGGCGACCTGATCGCCACCGGCACGCCGGCCGGCGTCGGCATCGGTTTTACCCCGCCCCGTTATCTCAAAGCCGGCGATGAGGTGCGCATTTCCATCACCGGCATCGGCGAGCTCACGAACCCGGTGGTCTGAAGCGCCGGCAGCCTTTATAACAGCCCTGTCCCATGGGAAATTTGGCCGCCGCTTGCGAAATATCAATGTTTCTGACGGTGAAAGCGGTCTTCTTCTTGCGACCGCCCCGGCTTGGCCGGCCTGGAAAAACCCCGCAAAATAGCCCCCAAAACCGCATGTGAGAGGAGTAAAGGATGGCAAAGGAACCCTGGAAAAGCGACGACTGGTTCGTGAGCGAATGGAACTACGCGCCTGAAGTCACCAAGGACTTCAAGTTCGCCAAGAAGATCAAGGTGCACGACGTCACCTTGCGCGACGGCGAGCAGCAGACCGGCATCATCTTTTCCAAGGACGACAAGATCCGCATCGCGGAGGGCCTGGCGGAAGCCGGCGTCCACCGCATCGAAGCCGGCATGCCGATCGTGTCGCCGTCCGACAACGAGGCGATCAAGGAAATCGTCAAGCGCAAACTGGGCCCGCAAATCTTCTCGTTTGCGCGCTGCATGAAGGAAGACGTGCAACGCTCCATCGACACCGGCGTCGACGGCGTGGTGATGGAAATCCCATCGTCCAAGCACATGGTCGACATCGCCTACCGCTGGCCGATGGAAAAGGCGGTGGAGACCTCGATCGAGGCCACCAAATTCGCCCACGACAACGGGCTGGAAGTGGTGTTCTTCCCGATCGACTTTTCGCGCGCGGAATTGAAATGGGCGCTGGACCTGATCGAGCGCGTCGGCAAGGAAGGCCACATGGACGCGCTCGCTTTGGTCGACACCTTCGGCGTGGTGTCGCCGCACGCCATGCAGTATTTCGTGCGCTCGGTGCAGGCGCGCATCAAGAAGCGGCTGGAGGCGCACTTCCACCAGGACTTCGGCATGGGGGTGGCCAACACTATCATGGCGCTGGCCGAAGGCGTCGAGGTGATGCACACCACCGTGCTCGGCATCGGCGAGCGCAGCGGCAACACGCCGATGGAAGAGACCGTCATGGCGCTCAAATGCATGTACGGCGTCGACATCGGCATCGACACCACCAAGCTCACCCCGCTCGCCCGCCTGGTGCAGGAAAAGAGCGGCGTGGCGGTGCCCTCCAACAAGCCGATCGTCGGCGAGGCGCTCTACCAGATCGAGTCCGGCATCATCGCGTCGTGGTACAAGAACTGCGGCGACAAGTTCGCCACCGAACTGTTCCCGATGCGCTGGAGCGCGGTTGGCCAGCCCGCCGCCAAGGTGGTGATGGGCAAGGGCTCGGGCATCGACTCGATCCATCTGTGGCTGCAGAAGGCCGGCATCCAGGCCAGCGACGAGGACGCGCTCAAGATCATGGCGGCGGTCAAGGCCTATTCGCTCAAGACCAAGAAGCTCTTGAGCGAGGCCGAGTTCAAGAACGTCGCCAACGACGTGCTGAAGAAAACGGCGGCGTAGGGCGTTATCCGCCTCATCCCCCCGATCAAGTCCGGGGGCAGGCTCTGAGGAGGGCGCACTTGCGCCCGTCTCGAAGGTTGGGGCGGCCTCCGCTAACGAAAAAGCCCCGGGGGATCGCCCCCGGGGTTTTTTGTTTGCGGCCGTCGTCACCTGCGCAGGCGGACCACGCCTCAAGCCCCTCCATTATCTTTTCGTTAACCTTCGGCTTCCAACACTGGTGCAGCCGATTTGCCGGCCGGGCCCGCATCGCCGCCATGGATTGCATCTACATCAATCTGGACTCGGCCGCCGAGCGCAAGCGGCACATCGAGAGCAATTTCGCGGCTTGCCGAAAGCCGGGCTGGACGCTCGCGCGCTTTTCGGCGATCGACACGGCCTACGTTGCGCGCCACAACATCGCCGGGGCGGCCAGGCCGGCGGAGAAGGCGTGCTTCCTCAGCCATCGCACGCTCATGGGCGAGCGTCTGGGCGACGCGGCGAGCTATCTCATCCTGGAGGACGACGCGATGTTCGGCGCGCGCAGCTGCGCGCTCATCGACGGCGTCATCGAACGCAACGGGGATTCGGACTGGGACATCCTGTTCACCGACGTCTGCATCGCCAACATGCTGACCATGTTCGATCTGCTCAAGCGCCGCCGCGAGCTCGGCAAGAACAGGATCGACGTCACCGCGATCGACCTCAACGGCGTCGAGTTTGCCGGCTCGACCGCCTATATCGTCAACGGCAAATCGAAACGCAAGGTGCACGCGGCGTTGCGCGCCTTTGCCGAGATCGACCTGCCTTACGATTTCTATCTGCGGCGGCTCGCGCATGGCGGCGCGCTGAAAATCCATGCGCTGTTTCCCTTCGTGACGACGCTGTCGGATTTTTGCGACGCCTCGCAGATCAAGACCGCCGGCGCCAAGCCGGTGGAATTGGCCTTGAACATGTTTCGCCGGATGATCTGGACCGAGCGGAACCTCAATCGCTGCCGGCCGGCGGTGGAATTGTTCCAGAAAACCTGGTGCCGCGAGGCGCCGCCCGTCAATGTCGCCGGCGCCGACGAGGAAGTGCGCGCGTTCATGGCGCTGTTTTCCTCGATGGCGGCGATCCGCGCCTGAACGGCGGCGTAAGGCGATAAAGACGCTTCGAGCAAACGGCCCGGGGAGCGCCCCGGGTCTTTTTCGTTTGGGTCAGTCCGCCGGCTGGGCGCCCGCATGGGCGGCGGCGCCGAGCAGCAGCCCGCCCAGGTCGACCCGGGCGGCCGAGGCGGCGCGCGCGTCGAGCGTCACGCCGAGGCCTTCCGCCTTGGCCAGCACCGCGTCGATGCGCGCGATAGCGGTGTCGATTGACGCCGCATCGGGCCTGTTCACCGCCGTGGTGAAATCGCCGCTGCGCAACAGGGCGGAGACGTCGGCGGCGAAACCGCCGGCGCCGACTTTCGAGTGCAGCGTCGCGGCGGTCGCGGCCAGCGCGCGCAGCGTTTCGCCGACGGCCAGCGGCGCCCGGTTGGCGCGCTCGTAGCCGACGATGAGCGGCCGCGAGCCGAGCGAAACCGTGATCGTTCCGGACTGAACCGGCTGGCCGTCGATGGTGACGAAGGTCGGCTTGTCGCCGGTCTGCTCGACGTCGGCGATGACCGGCTTGAGCGCGGTGCGGCCGGGAACGGCGTCGGCCTCGGCGCGCGCGGCCTGCAGCGTGTCGCGCAGGCGCGTCAGTGCCGCCTTGATGCGCTCGACGCCGGCGCGGCTGTGGTCGAGGGCCTGCAGCGCCGCGCCGGCGTCGTCGAGCAGGCGGCGCGCATTGCCGCCCGGCGCCACGTTGCGGCCGGGCGCGACATAGCCCGCGACAGGGACCACGGAGCCGATCACGCGCCAATCTCCATGCCTTGCGCCGCCGCGGCCGGCGGCACCGATTGGAGCCTGCCTTTCTAGGCGCATTTCATTGATGAGGAGCGTCGCGGGCGCGCTAAATTTGATGCAATTTCAAGCGACCGCCCCTGCGCGCGCGTTCGATGGCGCAGACGGCGACAGTTTTAACGATTGGCGCAAGCAAATTGCAATGATTGGCGTGCGAATTTATCCGCCAATACCTCCCTTTTTGGTCACTCGGCCCCGCTTGCGCGGGGCCATTTTTCTGCAACGCCCCGCCTCACATCTTGAACGGCACGATCTTCCGCCGCTGCACCCCCAGCCGCTCGATCCCCATCTCCACCACGTCGCCGGCCTTCAGATCAACCGGCACCGGCTTCATGCCGAAGGCCACCCCCGGCGGCGTGCCGGCGATGGATTCCGCGGCTTTAGGAAAGTGGGTACCATTTTCTTGCGCGGCGCAGGTAAGCAAAGCCTGATAGGAGTGGCCAACTAAATCCCAACAAGTAATGCGTCACCTCGTTCCCAAATCTCATGTTAAAGAAATTGAATGGCGATAGAATTAGAAAAAAGGCGGCCCCTTCAATCATAGCGAACGCCATCGATCCCGGACCAGACTTCGGCATCTCTTTTTCGTATGCTTCCGCAATTAAAAACATCATCACCCCGATGAAGCAGTCAAACAGATCGAAATATCCGTCAGATTGAAAGACGGATATGACGCCGGCCGTTAGCAAACCGATCAGCGCGAGTGAAACGCTCTTATTCTCCCCGTTCATGGTGATGCTCCCTCTCCAAATATCTAAGGCGGCGTGAGGATGCATACTATGGTGCGCGAGGCCGCGCGCAGGCGCCGCCACGCCTACTTCTTAAACCCCACCACCTTCTGCCTTTGCACCCCCAGCCCCTCGATCCCCATCTCCACCACGTCGCCGGCCTTCAGATAAACCGGCGCCGGCTTCATGCCGAAGCAGACGCCCGGCGGCGTGCCGGTGGCGATCACGTCGCCCGGCTCCAGCACGAACAACTGCGAGAGGTACCAGACCAGATACGCCACATCGAACACCATGGTGGCGGTCGAGCCGCGCTGGCGCTTCTCGCCGTTGACGTTTGTGTACATGGCAAGCTTCTGCGGGTTCTTGATCTCGTCCTTGCTGACCAGCCACGGCCCCAGCGGCCCGAATGTCTCGGCGCCCTTGCCCTTGCAGATGGTTTGCCCGTGCTCCATCTGGAACGCGCGCTCCGACACGTCGTTGGAGATGCAATAGC
>CAZLWN010000131.1:0-10648 GCA_964563195.1 uncultured Undibacter sp.
CCTTCGGCGGGCCGGAGCACATCATGCCGCTGTGGTGGTGCCTGTCGCTCGGCGCCTGCCTCGGCGGCAACGGCACCTTGATCGGCGCTTCCGCCAACCTGACGGTGGCCGGCATTTCCGAACGCAACGGCGTGCCGTTCCGCTTTCTTACCTACACGTTCTACGCCGCGCCGATGACCGTGGTCTCCATCGCCATTGCCAACGTCTATGTCTGGTGGCGTTATTTCTGACTTGTCCGCAATGCCGTCTTGACTTGATCGAGCCCTTTTCGGACCTTCCCGCCCGAAAGTTGGGGGCAGGGGTGCGTAAGGCCGCAAGAGGCTGGGCGCCCGCGCATTGGGGAGAGCCCGGCCATGACCGCGCACGCGGTATCTCACGTCTATTTCGGCCTCAATCCAATGTGGGTGTCCACCTGCATCCTCGCCATCACCTACGCCACCATCATGTCGGAGAAGGTCAACCGCGCGGTCGTCGCGCTGGTCGGCGCCGGCGTGATGATCCTGATCGGCGTGCTCGACCAGGAAGAGGCGATCCACGGCATCGATTTCAACACCATCGGCCTGCTCACCGGCATGATGATTTTGGTGTCGATCTCTCGCCGCTCCGGCATGTTCCAGTATCTGGCGGTGCGGGCGGCGCAGGCGGCCAAGGCGCATCCGGCCGGCATCCTGCTGCTTCTGCAGCTCACCACCGCGGTGCTCTCCGCCTTGCTCGACAACGTGACCACGGTGCTGCTCATCGTTCCGGTCACACTGGCGATCTGCAACACGCTGAAGGTGCCGGCCTATCCTTATTTGTTCGCGGAAATTTTCGCCTCCAATATCGGCGGCACCGCCACCTTGATCGGCGATCCGCCCAATATCCTGATCGGCTCGCAGGTCGGGCTTACCTTCAACGATTTCGTCTACGAGCTCACGCCGGTGATCCTCATCGTGATGGCGGTGCAGGCGCTCATCATCCATCTGCTCTGGGGCAAGGACCTCAAGGCCACGCCTGAGGCGGAGGCGGCGGTGATGAGCATGAAGCCGGCCGAATCGATCGAGGATTGGCAGCTGCTCAAGCAAGCGCTTGCCGTGCTCACGCTGGTGATGGTGACCTTCGTGCTGGCGCGGCCGCTGCAGCTGGAGCCGGCCACTATCGCGCTCACCGGCGCGGCGGTGCTGATGCTGCTCGACAACTGGGCGCATCATGCCGAGAAGGCTGCCCACAATATCCACTCCACCTTCGGCGACGTGGAGTGGATCACCATCTTTTTCTTCATCGGCCTGTTCATAGTGGTGCATGGCGTGGACGTCGGCGGACTGCTACGCCTGCTCGCCAACGAACTGGTGAGCGCGACCGGCGGCAACATGGCCCACGCCGGCTACGCCATCCTGTGGGCGTCGGCCTTCCTGTCGGCGATCGTCGACAACATCCCGTTCGTCGCCACCATGATTCCGCTAATCAAGAACATGGCGCCGGCCTTCGGCGGGCCGGAGCACATCATGCCGCTGTGGTGGTGCCTGTCGCTCGGCGCCTGTCTCGGCGGCAATGGCACCTTGATCGGCGCTTCCGCCAACCTTACGGTGGCGGGCATTTCCGAGCGCAATGGCGTGCCGTTCCGCTTTCTGATCTACACGCTCTATGGCGCGCCAATGATGATTGTGTCGCTGGCGATCAGCAACGTCTACGTCTGGTGGCGGTATTTCTAAGCGTCACGGCGCACCCCGCATGCGGCGTTCTGTCTCGTGCTGGACGTGCGTGCCGTAGCTTTCGGCCTTAACGCTTATTAATGAATCATGCTTGACCCGGCGCGCGCGTTGGGCAGATTGGCGATTGTCGAACAGCCAGATGGGACGATGCGCAAAACGGCTATGAAATCGATAGTATTACTACTCGCCGTGTTGCTGGCCGGGCCGGCCGTGGCGCGCTGCCGCAATACCGGCAGCTTCGACGCGTGGCTCGCCCAATTCAAGAAGGACGCGCTGGCGCAAGGCATCTCGCCGCGCGTGCTGGCGGACGCCGCGCCCGACCTGACCTTCGACCCGGCCATCATCCGCCGCGACCAGGGCCAGGCGATTTTCAACCTCACCTTCCTGCAATTCTCCGACAAGCTGATTGCCGGCTATCGCATGCAGAACGGTCAGGCAGCGATGAAAAAGCACGCCGCCAAGTTCGCCAAGGTGGAGAAAACCTACGGCGTACCGGCGCCGGTGCTCACCGCGTTTTGGGGACTTGAAAGCGATTTCGGCAAGATCTTCGGCAAATACAACATCCTGCGCGCGCTCGCGACGCTCGCTTACGACTGCCGCCGCCCCGATTTCTTCCGGCAGCAGCTGCTCGACGCGCTGCGCATCATCGAGCGCGGTGACCAGCGTGTGGAAGACATGATCGGCGACTGGGCCGGCGAGTTCGGCGGTATGCAATTTACGCCTACAGACTACCTCAAAAACGCCGTCGACTTCGACGGCGACGGCCGCCGCGATCTGATCAAGAGCATTCCCGACACGCTCGCCTCCGCCGCCAATTTCCTGGTCACGCTCGGCTGGCAGCGCGGCCAGCCCTGGCTGCAGGAAGTGCGCGTGCCGCAGAACCTGCCGTGGCAAGAGGCCGACCTCAACATCCAGCATCCGGTCTCGCAATGGGCGGCCTGGGGCGTGCGCCCGGCTCACGGCAGGCTGGCGGACGGCGCGCTGCCGGCCTCGCTGCTGCTGCCGATGGGCCGGCATGGCCCAGCCTTCCTCGCCTATCCGAACTTCAAGGCGTTCCTTGGCTGGAACGCGGCTTACGTCTATTCCACCACCGTCGCCTATTTCGCCACGCGCCTTGCCGGCGCGCCGGTGGTGGATCACTCGGCCGCCAAGACGGTTCACCCGCTGAGCACCGCGCAGATGATGGAATTGCAGCGTCTGCTCAACAAGCACGGCTATGATGCCGGCGACGTGGACGGCAAGCTCGGCAGCGGCACGCGCGCGGCGGTCAAGAAGGCACAACTCAAGGTCGGCCTGCCGGCCGATTCCTACCCGAGCGTGGAACTGCTCGCGCGGCTGCGCGGCGGCTAGCTCAAGCACACAATTCGCAGGCGCGCTGTTACGACGCAGCGAGTTCAGCCTCGCGCAGCTTCAGCGCGCAGCCCGCCAGCCTTTTTCATCGCAAAATCGCGAAGTTTCCGGCGAAAATTACCGGAATTTCATCCTGCATCACAACTGCATGGTCGAAGCGCCGGGTTTGCGGCTTTCGTCCGTTTATTTAATTGAAGCGGTTGTCGTGTTCGGGGCGACGTGGAGGCTTCGGCATGAGAGGATTGTTTGCGCCACTAGCCATTGTGCTTGCATTGATCGTAGCGGTGCCGCTCGCCGCCAATGCGCAGAATCAGGACAAGCGGCACCAACCGGCGGCGAAAACGGCTCCGGCCAAGGCCGCAGCAGCGCCCGCCCGCAGTGCCGCGCCGCGTGCGGCGCCGCGCCCTGCGGTACGCGCCCGGGCGCCCCACCCGGCGGCGCACATCGCGCCGCGTGTCATACCGCATCGCGCGGCCGCGCCGCGTGCAGCGCCGCATCCGGTTGCGCGACGAACCGCGACGCCGCATCGGCAAGCGCCCACGGTCAATCGCGCCGCCCAGCAACGGCAGATCAAACGCGCCCAGCGTCACCCGCAAGCTCAGCCCGCCAGCAAGGCTGTGCAACGCCGGCAGCAAGTCAAGCAGCAACAGCAGCGCGTGCAGCAGCGCCAGCAGCAAAAGCAGACGCGGCCGGCCAGCAAAGCCGCGCAGCAGCGCCAGCAGCAAAAGCAGGCGCAGCCCAACACGGCTGTCACGCAACCGCCAACACAGAAGGGCGCCACCACGACGCTCCAGTTACAGCGCGACGAGCGTGCGCAACGCCGCCGCGAGGACCGCGAGCTGCGCAAGCTGCCGGCCAGCCAGCGCGCCCAGCGGCGCGAGGTAATCCGCCACAGCCGCGAGCAGCGCGCTCTTGAGCGCCAGCAGGTGCAGCGGCCGAACGCCGCCGCGCGCGCCAACGCCGCTGCGCAAACCACAGGCGCGGTGCGGCCCAATGCGCGCGCGCAGCGCCACGCCCTGCGGCGCAACCGCACCGCCGCGGTGACGCCGCAAGCCGCGCGGCGCGGCCGTTTCGCCGCGCCCTTCGCCGCGCACGCGCAAGCGCCCGCCTTCCGGCGCGCGCGCTCGGGCCACTATGCGCCCCGGCGCGCCTGGAGCCGCGGCTACCGCGCCGCCTTTGTGCCGTGGTACGGGCCGGTGTTCTGGCCCTACGCCTATTCCGACATTTTCGACTACGTCTTCTGGCCGCGCGGCTACGTGGACGGCTACTGGGCCTATGTCTATGACGACTTCATCGACAGCCTGTTCTGGGGTGAGCAAGGCCCGCCCGACGAATATCTCGTCTACGGCGCTCCGCCGCCGCCGCGCCCGAGCTACCGCGCGGTGCAGGCGTTGTGCAAGCAGCCCGGCAGCGGCATCACCGCCTGGCCGTTCGCGGAGATCGAGCGCAAGGTTGGCCTCGACGGTGAGCAGAAGCGCTTGCTCGATTCGGTGCGCGACGCCGCCAAGCAGGCGGCCGGCGTGTTCAAAGCCTCGTGCCCGGCGGAAAAAGCCTTCCCGCTGACGCCGCCCGGCCGGCTGCGGGCGATGATGGCGCGGCTCGACGCCACGCTGCAAGCGGTCGAGACCGTGCGCCCGGCGCTGGAGGCGTTCTACGATTCGCTGAGCGACGAGCAGAAGGAGCGCTTCAACGAGATCGGCCCCAAGGGACAGAAGAGCACAGAAGCAAGCCAGGCGCTGCCGCAAAGCGCACAGGCCTGCGCCGAGGCCAAGCCCGGCCTCACTAATCTGCCGATCGAGCGCGTCGAGGCGGCGGTCAAGCCGAACGACGCGCAGCTCGACGCGCTCGACCGCCTCGACGACGCCACAGTCAAGGCGGTGTCGATCCTGCAAGCAGCCTGTCCGGAGGACACACCGCTGACGCCGCCCGGCCGGCTGGAGGCGATGGAGGCCCGGCTGAAAGCCATGCTCGATGCCGCCAACACGGTGAAGCCGGCGCTCGACGACTTCTACGGCTCGCTCTCCAGCGAGCAGAAGGCGCGCTTCAACCGTATCGGGCGGGAGCTGGCCGAGTCGAAAAGCTGAGTCTATCGGGCTCAAACAAAAAGGCGGCCCTTGTTGGCCGCCTTTTTTCCGTCGCCGCGTTCTCGACTCCGTCCGCTGGAAATAGAGGAGGTATCAGCGGCGGTGATGCATTCATGGGCCGAATTCAATTTCGGTCCATGAAAACCGCCTGGATAAAATCGCGGTAAAGTAGGATTTGCCGGGGAAGCGCGCTTGCATCGTTCAGCACGCGTCCTATCACCAGCCCGCCTTCGACCAAAGTCGCCGCCATATCGGCCAGCGCGTCAAAATCGATCTCCTGTTTGGGCGGATAACGCTCGGCGATCGCCTCGATCCGCTCGCGAAACCGCTTTCGCCACGCCAGAATTCCCTCGGAATTGAGCTTGCGGATTTCCCGGTTGAACAACTGGTCTTGATAGGCAAACGACGCTGCCAGGCAGCCCGGATGCGCTTCCGGAAGATTGGCCAGCATTTCCGCAAAAAGCTTCAGGCCGACCAGAAAACCGTGCAGCGGATCGCTGTGCAATTCGTCACCGCGGCGGAACAGGTCGTCGAGCACGATCCGGTCCTGCTTCAGGTAACGCAGCAGCAGGCCCTTGGCGAGTTTGCTCTTGTCCTTGAAGTGATAGAAAAATCCGCTCTTGGTGATGCCGACTTCGGCGATGATTTCCTCGATCGAGGTTGCCGCAAATCCTTTGGCGAGAACGGCGGCTTCCGCCACCGCGAGAATGCGCTCGCGCGTATCGTCCCCTTTGCGGCGTGATTTATCGAGCATGGCCGACTGTACCACAAGTCCACTTGACTCCCCCACCGGCGCTGCGATGGCCGCTGCCGACCGCCATATGCCCCGCAATGTCTGACATTTAGCGCCTGTGCGGCTTTTCGCCCCGGCTGAACCACGAGTCGTCTAGCCGGCGCCATTCCAAAATCCTAGACCGACGCACGACATCCAATGACGGAGATCGCCAATGGCCGCCAATGAACCCAAGTTCCGGAACCGCTTGCCGCTGCGGTCCGGCGGCATGTTTCTCACCGACGGCGGCATGGAAACGACGCTGATATTTCGCGACGGTGTCGACCTGCCGTGCTTCGCCGCGTTCACGCTACTCAAGACGCAGGACGGGCTCGACCGCGTACGCGCCTATTACAGACGCTATGCCGATATCGCCCGCCGCGCCCGACTGGGATTTGTGCTGGAGAGTCCAACCTGGCGCGCCAATCGTGACTGGGGGGCGAAGGTTGGCTATTCGCCGGCCGCGCTCGCGGATGTAAATCGCAAGGCGGTCGAGATAATGGCCGAGATTCGCGATGAATACGACGCGCCGGGCTCGCCCTACGTGATTTCCGGCAATATCGGACCGCGCGGAGACGGCTATGACCCCAGCTACATTATGAGCGCGGACGAAGCAGAGGCCTATCACGGCGAACAAATTGCGGTGTTCAACGGTACCGCAGCCGACATGGTCAGCGCCTTTACGTTGAATTACGTCAACGAAGCGATCGGCATCGCCCGCGCGGCGCAATCAGCCGGCATGCCGGTGGTGCTGTCGTTCACGGTTGAGACCGACGGCAGACTGCCGACCGGCGATACGCTTAAGGACGCGATCACGCAAGTCGACGAGGCAACCGGCGCCGCGCCGGTCTATTACATGATCAATTGCGCCCACCCGACGCATTTCCACGATGCGCTTGCAACCGGGAAACCTTGGGTGAAACGGATCGGCGGCCTGCGCGCCAATGGCTCGCGCCGCAGCCATGCCGAACTCGATCAGGCCACGAGTCTCGACGACGGCAATCCAGCGGAATTCGGCGAGCAACATGCGGAGCTGCGCCGCCTGCTGCCGCACGTGAGCGTATTCGGCGGCTGCTGCGGCACCGATCACCGCCATGTCGAGCAAATTTCGCTGGCTTGCGATGCGCTGGTCTGAGACGTTCACGCGCCAATAACAAAAAGGCGGCCCTCGCGGCCGCCTTTTTTATGCTGTCATGCTCCAAGACCAGGGACCAACAATCATTTCCGTCGTAAACATAAATTCGCCTCATGTTAGCATCGAAACGGGAGGCGATCTTCCGTCAAAACGCGGTAACGTGCGAAAGCGATTTTACATTCCGCAACAAGGGAGGCGGCAATGCCCATATTCGTCGCTATTCATCACCTCGAAGACTTTGATGAGTGGCTCAAAGTGTACAAGGCCAACCCTCCGCCAAAAGTCGGCCGATGGCGATTGACGCGCGGGGTCGACGATCGCAACCGCGTTCACGTCGTCGGAGAGGTCAAGCCGTCGGACGTCAATGAGGTAAAAACCTTCCTCGGATCGGACCGTATGCAGGAGGTGTTTCGCCGCGTGAACGCGATGTCGACGGCGCCCGTCGAATTCGTTTTGCTTGAAGAGGTGGAGCCGTAGCGCGCCAGCACGTCGCCGCGCGCCCAACTCTGGGCAAACAAGCAAAGCTTATTCCGCCGCGATGCGCACTTCCGGCGCCGCCGCCTTGATGTCGGCGGTGACGTGGCTCTCGAAGCGGGTGAAGTTCTTCAGGAACATATCGACCAGCGCGCGCGCGGTGCGGTCGAACTCGGCTTTGTCCTTCCAGGTCTTGAACGGGTTCAAGAGATGCGGCTCGACCCCGCGCACCGAGGTCGGCACCGCGAAGCCGAAATAGGGATCGGTGCGGAAGTCGGCGTCTTTCAGCGAGCCGTTGAGCGCGGCGGTGAGCAACGTGCGCGTCGCCTTGATCGGCATGCGGCGGCCCTCGCCGTATTTGCCGCCGGTCCAGCCGGAATTGACCAGCCAGCAATCGACCTTGTGCTTGTTGATATAATCACGCAGCAGATCGGCATAGACGGAAGGATGCCGCGGCAGGAACGGCGCGCCGAAACAGGTGGAGAATTCCGGCTGCACGCCGACCAGGCCCTTCTCGGTGCCGGCGACTTTCGCCGTATAGCCGGAGAGGAAATGGTACATCGCCTGGTTGGCGTTAAGCTTCGCGATCGGCGGCATCACGCCATAGGCGTCGGCGGTCAGCAAGATGATGTTCTTGGGATGACCGGCGCGGCCGCTGCGCGAAGCGTTGGGAATGAAGTCGAGCGGGTAGGCCGAGCGCGTGTTCTCGGTTTTGGAACCATCGTTATAGTCGGGCACGCGTGTTATGGGATCGAACACCACGTTCTCCAGCACGGCGCCGAAGCGATTGGTGGCGTCCCAGATCTGCGGCTCGGCCTCGTGCGACAGCTTGATGCACTTGGCGTAGCATCCGCCTTCGAAATTGAAGATGCCGTCCGGGCCCCAGCCGTGCTCGTCATCGCCGATCAGCGTGCGGTGCGGGTCGGCCGACAGCGTGGTCTTGCCGGTGCCGGACAGACCGAAGAACAGCGCCGAGTCGCCGTCCTTCCCGACATTGGCCGAGCAGTGCATCGGCACCACGCCTTCGGCGGGCAGATAGAAATTGAGCGTGGTGAACACCGACTTCTTCATCTCGCCGGCGTAGGAGCTGCCGCAGATCAGCACGATCTTGCGCGAGAAATCGATCGCCACCATGGTGTCGGAGCCCTCGCGCCCGCCGTGGCGCGTATGGTCCGGGCGGAACGACGGCAGGTCGACGATGGTGAGTTCGGGGACGAAGCTTGCGAGGTCGGCGCGCTCCGGGCGGATCAGCAATTGACGAATGAAAAGCGAATGCCAGGCGTATTCTGTAAAGACACGAGTTTTGATGCGGTATTTCGGGTCGGCGCCGCCGATGAGATCCTGCGCGAATAGTTTCTTGCCTTCGCAATGTTTCTGGAAGTCGGCGAGCAGCGCGTCGAAATTCGCGGATGTCATCCTGTGATTGTTGTCCCACCACACCGAATTCTCGGTGAGTTCGTCGACGACGGTGTGCTTGTCCTTGGGTGAGCGGCCGGTGTGATGGCCGGTCTCGGCGCAGAGCGCGCCGCCGGCGACGATGGTGGCTTCGTTCGCCGCGATGGCATGCTCATAGAGCATTGGCTCGTTTAAATTCCAGTGGACCGCAGCCAATCCCTTGAAGCCAAATTTGACGGCGCCGTAGGCGCCGTTACGCACCCCAGATTCCTGCACGCGCATTTCCTCCCAAACACAGGCCGGCCGCTTAACCCAAACCCTTCACGAGCCGTGACGGCCCATTGCGGCTATTAAGACGTTATTATAGCGCCCCGTTTTATGGCGCGCGACCATAGTCATCAAGCACCTGAATGCCAAGAATAATTGCCATGCTTACTATGCAACCATCATTGCGCTGCATCAATGACGGCATCGCAGCCGACCGTGATGTTTGAGCAATCACGGAGCGCTCGGAATTGAACCCTCCTGGCCGGCCGCGGGATATTAACCAAAGCTGCGCCCCGGGGTTTCAGCCGGCGCGCGCCTGCTCGGCGAGGTCTTTGAGCACGGCGCGCAGCGGTCCCGGCCCGGTCGCGCGCTGGGGAAAGAACAGCCGCAGCGCCATTCGGCCCTGCTGCAACTCGATGCCTTCCGGGTCGACGCCGACGCATTTCCATTCGCCGTCGGGTCCGCCGAGCAATTTCGTGGCGTAGAGCCGGCAGGCGTCGGCATGATCGGCATTCATGTGGTCGATGGCCTCGCCTTCGGCCTCGAGCAGCGCGGCTGCGTCCGACACGTCGGTAAGAATATCCCGCGCGGCCAGATCGACGATGCGCCCGAAACCGGCGACCAGATGCGCGCGCGCGATGTCCATACGGTAGAAGGCGAAGTCGCCGAACCCAGCAAACATCTCGGCCTCTGGGTGGCGGCGCAGGTAAGCGGTGCGGGCAACGGGGTCGTCAGTCGCCGCCGCCGTCCCCATCAGCATTACCCGCGCGCCTTCCAGCGGATCGTCGTCCTTGCGCTCGTCCAGCATCAGCGAGACGCGGGCGTCGGCGAGCATGTTCTTGGTGTGCAGCGCGAGCGTCGACAGCAGCAGCAGCGGCGCCCCCGACGGATCGGTCGCGACATTGACTAGCGAGCAATAGGGATCGCCCGATCCCGCCATCAAGGTGGCCAGCGCGCCGGTGCGGCCCTCGTGCAGGAGCTTTTTTGCGGCCAAACGGGCGTCGAATGGGGTATCGGGCTTCATGTTGCTGCCTCGAAGGGAACGATATCGGTCCGCCTACCGCGCGATTGGCCGACCGCCCTTGAATTCGCTACCGAATCACATAGTTGTTGCAAAGAGGCCACATTTCAGACCCTGTTTATGGGCTTCAAACACGCGGGACGTACGCCAGAGAGGCTCAAGAGGGGCTCATGCCGATCATCGCTCTCGTCGACGACGACCGCAACATCCTGACCTCCGTGTCGATGGCTCTCGAAGCCGAGGGCTATCGCATCATGACCTATACCGACGGCGCCAGTGCGCTCGACGGCTTCAAGACCTCGCCGCCCGATCTCGCCATCCTCGACATCAAGATGCCGCGCATGGACGGCATGGAGACGCTGCGGCGCATGCGCCAGAAGACCGACATTCCCGTCATCTTCCTCACCTCCAAGGACGAGGAGATCGACGAATTGTTCGGCCTCAAGATGGGGGCCGACG
>CAZLWN010000132.1:0-10401 GCA_964563195.1 uncultured Undibacter sp.
ACCGAGCAGGTGCCGCATTCGCCGGCGCCGCAGCCTTCCTTGTTGCCGGTGAGGTTGAGGTCGTCGCGCAGGAAGTCGAGCAGGCGCTGATGCGGCTTGGCTGCACGGGAAATCTTGCGGCCGTTGACGGTGGCGTCGAGACGAAGGTCAGGCATAGGCCGCCTCCAGTTCGGGGGCAAGCGCTGAAGCGTCGGCGCCGGCGCGGCGGGCGGCGTTGACCAAGCCGCGCAGCATGAAGCCATGCACCACGTCGCGGCGGTAGTCCTGGCGCGTACGCGAGGCAACCAGCGCGACCGGCATATCGGCGGCTTCTTCCAGCGTGGCGGCGTTGAGCGGCGAGCCTTTGAGAAATTTTTCAACGTCGGGCAGGCGCAGCGGCCGCGGCCCGATGCCGGCAATGGAAAGCCGCGCGTCCTCGATCTTGCGGCCGTCGCGGTCGAGCTTGACCAGTGCGGCCAAGCAAACCAGCGAGATCACCAGCGAACGGCGGTGGCCGACCTTTTCGAAACTGCCGCCGTAGCCGGCGAGCGCGTCGCATTCGATCGCGACCAGCAATTCGCCGTCCTCGAGCACGGTCTTGTTCGGGCCGGTAACAAAGTCGGCGAGCGGCAGTTTTCGCTTGCCGCGCGCGGAGACAAGCTCCACCTCGGCCTCGTGCGCGATCAGGCAGGGGGTACCGTCGGCGGCGGGCGAGGCATTGACGATATTGCCGCCGATGGTGGCCTGCGCCCTGATCTGGTCGTCGGCAAACCAGACCGCGCAGCGCGGCATGCAAGGCAGCGCACGGGCGAGCTTGGCATCATCGAGGAAGCGCTGGATCGGCGTGGCGGCGCCGAGCCACACGAGTTTGTTATCGATGCGCAGCTCGTTGAGCTCGGGGATTTTCGAAACGTCGATCAGCACCGGGATATCGACGTCGCCGGCCCTGCCCTCGCGTGCCCAGGGGAAGGTGTCGGTGCAGCCGGCGACGACGCGACAGCGGCCGCGATTGTCCGCCATCGCCGTGAAAGCCTCGCCGAGCGTGACCGGCGTCAGGTAGTTCTCGCAGATGAGCATCGCGCTCCCTTGCGTTCGCCCTCGCCTCTTCGAAATATTTACTCCACCGCCTCTTTATGTGCGGCGTCCATTTTCGCCTTCACCACCACTTTGATGGCGTCCTCGACCCGGTCCTTGGCGTAGCGGATCGCGGTCGGCAGGTCGTCGAGTGGGAAGGTGTGGGTGTGGATCTTGGTTGCGTCGAAGCGTTTCTGTGCCATGAAGGCCTCGGCGCGGTGAGTCGCGCTCTTGCCCTCGCCGCGGATGCCGCAGAGGTAGATGTTGTTGCGCACGATATGCGCCACGTCCACTGGCACCTTATCGCCCGCATAGGCCGCAAGACAGACCCTGCCGCCGCGGTTGACCATGTGCACGGCGTCGTTGACGGCACTGGTCGCCGCCGAGCATTCGACCGCGTAATCGACGCCCTTGCCGCCGTTGAGTTTTTTCACCGCTTCGACAACGTCGGGTTCCTTGCGGATATTGATGACCGCGTCGGCGCCGAGTTCCTTGCCGATCTGCAGGCGGTTGTCGCGGGTGCCGGTGAGAATGACCGGCTGGGCGCCGAGCGCCTTGGCGACCGCCACCGTCAATAGGCCGATGGGCCCGGGTCCCGTGACGCAGACGCTTTCGCCGGCCATCAGGCCGCCGAGCTCGGTGAGGGCATACATGCCGGTGCCGGCGGTGACGACGAGCGTGCCTTCCTCGTCCGACATCTCTTCGGGGATCGGGATCAGCGTGTTGACGTTGTTGACCTGGTATTCGCAGAAGCCGCCGTCGGTCGTGAAGCCGTTGGCGCGGTGGCCCTTGTCATGGTCGCCGTAGTTCATGCCGTAGTTGTGGCAGGAAGTGTACATGCCCTCGCGGCAGCGCTTGCACTGACCGCAGCCGGCGTGGATCTCGACCGCCACGCGCTGGCCGATCTTGCACTCGTCGACGCCGGGCCCGAGCGCCACCACCCTGCCCATGTATTCATGACCGGGCGTAAAGTTCTTGTTGAACGGCTGGCCGCCTTGGATCAGCGCCGGAGGCCCGTGATAGATGATTTCTAGATCGGTCTGGCAGATCGCCACGGCGTCGATACGCACCAGCACTTCGGCCTTCTTCGGCACCGGCACCGGCTTTTCGCTCATGCTGAGCTCACCCGGGTCGCCGAGCACCCAGGCGCGCATGGTTTCCGCAATCGGAAATTCATTGTGGTTGGTTTTCACTCCGGGCGGTGCGTACATTTGTCCTCCAGATGCAATCGGGGGCTTAACGCGCGGCAATCAATTGGCGACGGCCTGCGGCCGCTCGGCATTGGATTGCGAATTGGGCTCGCCATATTCGGCGGACAATGCGCGGGTGGCGGCGCCGATCTCGTCGCGCATGAGTGCGAGGTGCTCATCGCTGGCGCGCATCGCCGGCGTCGATGCGCTGATCGCGCCGATCACGGTACCGGCCTGGTCGCGAATGGCGGCGCCAACGCAGATCACGCCGGGCAGATATTCCTCGCGGTCGATGGCATAGCCGTTGCGGCGCACGACGCGCAGCGATTCGAGCAGCGCCGGAAAGTCGGTGATGGTCTTGTCGGTGAAGCGCTTCATTCGGCCTGCGAGAATGCGTTTCATTTCATCTTCCGGCAGCCAGGCCAGAATCGCCTTACCCACGGACGTCGCATGCGGGGCTTCCACCTTGCCAGTCTTGCCGGTGTCGACGCGTACGGCATGTCGCGCCTCGCGCACTGCCAGCGTGACCACGCTGTCGCCCTGCAAGGCCGCGAGATGCACGGTTTCGCCGGTGACCCGGTTGATGTTTTCGAGATAGGGCTGGGCACGGCGCGGCAGATCGACCTGCAGGCAGGCATGGCCGAGATAGAGGATACGCGCGCCCAGTGCATAAAGCCTGCGCCCCGCCACTTTGGTGGCGAAGCCGCGCTGGATCAGGGTCGCCAGCAAATGGTGGCAGGTGGAAATGTTGAGGCCGGTGCGGGTGGCGAGCTCGGTCAGCGTCGCCTCGCCGCCGGCCTCGGCGATGGTTTCCAAGAGGAAAAGCGCGCGGTCGACCGATTGGATGCTGTGGCGGTCGCCGTTGGCCCGCGCGCGCGATGGAAGGGCCTCAGCACCCGGCCCGGGCAGGATGGTGGCGTCCATGGTTTCGTTTCTCCCTAACGGCCCAAGGAAATAGGCCGGCCGGGTGGAGTCAAGGATATTTTCAGTATCGAGAATCTCATTTTCGGGATACGAAAACACAAAATAATAGTCCGCTCAGTGTGTTAGCGGGTGCTCCGGGCGAGATTATTAGCCCTGTTTGGCCAATCCCAGCTCGATTTCGATGGCGCCACAGAGCATCTGCCCCAGGGTGATGTGCATCTCCTGGATACGGGCGGTGGTGTCTGACGGCACCACCAGCAGGTGGTCGGCGAGGCCCTTGAGGGCGCCGCCGCCCTTGCCGCCAAGGGCGGCGGTGACGAGCTTCATGGCTCTGGCCTGTTTCAGGGCGGCGATGACGTTGGGGCTCTGGCCCGAGGTGGAGATGGCGATGGCAACGTCGCCGGGCTTGCCCAAGGCCTCGATCTGGCGGGCATAGACGCGCTCGAAGCCGAGGTCGTTGCCGGCGGCAGTGAGCGCCGACGTATCCGTGGTCAAGGCAAGCGCGGCGATGGCCGCACGGTTCGCCTTGTATCGGATGCTGAGCTCAGTCGCGAGATGTTGGGCATCGGCAGCGCTGCCGCCATTGCCGAAGAACAACAGCTTGCCGCCGCTGCGGAGCGAGGCAACGCAATCGCCAACCAGCCCGGCAAAGGTGTTGCTGAGCGCCGCTTCGGTGCGGCGAGCGACGTCATTGTGTTCAGCAAATTCAGCTTTGAAAAATGCAGCGAGGTCCATGTCATGTTCCATTGCGCATGATCTCGTCCGGAAACCGGTTCCCACTTTTCGGGATCATGCTGCTCAAGCCGCCTCGCCGCGGAATTCCGGCACCGCGTCGCGCAACGCCTTGTAGATGACGGTGCGCTCGTTGCGCGCCAAGCCCTGTTCCAGGACCTTCACCCAGGCGCGGATTGCTTCCAGCGTCGGCTGCACCGGCTTGGCTGCGACGATACCGGGAATGCCGATATCGGCGGTTTCTTCTTGGCGGGCGAACAGGATTTCATGCAGGCGCTCGCCGGGACGAATGCCGGTGAATGCGATCTTGATGTCGCGGCCGGGTTCCAATCCGCTCAGCCGTATGATGCGTTCGGCAAGATCGACAATTTTGACCGGCTGTCCCATGTTGAGCACGTAGACCGAGACGTCGCCCTTTTTCGGCTCCAACGCGTGGCTTGCCGCGGTGATGACCAAATCGCAGGCCTCGCGAATAGTCATGAAGTAACGCACCATGTTCGGGTGAGTGACGGTGACCGGGCCGCCGGCTTCGATCTGCGCCTTGAACTTCGGCACCACCGAGCCGTTGGACGCCAGCACGTTACCGAACCGGACCGAGATCAGGCGGGTGGTGCCTTTGCCGCCGGTGGCTTCGTTATCGAGCGCCTCGCAATACATTTCCGCCAGCCGCTTGGTGGCGCCCAGCACGGAAACCGGCTCGATCGCCTTGTCGGTGGAGATCATCACCATGGCGGCGGCGCCGGCCGCCGCGGCGGCGTCGGCGACGTTGATCGAGCCGAACACATTGGTCTTGATGCCCTCGTCCCAATCCATTTCGAGTAGCGGCACGTGCTTGAGCGCAGCGGCGTGAAAGACGACGTCAGGCGCAAATTGCGCAACCAGCGCCATGATGCGCTCGCGGTCGCGCACGTCGGCGATGCGGCCGGAGATGTTGGCCTGCACCTGCATGCCGGTGAGCTTTTCCAGCACGGCGTGCAACGCGGGTTCCGAATTCTCGATTGCCAGCAGGCGGGCGGCGCCGAATACCAGCAGGCGCTCGCAGATTTCCGAGCCGATCGAGCCGCCGCCGCCGGTAACCACGACCGACTTGCCGCTCACGAACTGCTCGAGGCGGCGGTAATCAATCTTGACGCTCGGCCGCAGCAGCAGGTCTTCGACCGCGACCGGCGCAAGCTGCACGGCCGGGCCGCCGGAATCGAGCGAGGGCAGTTGGCTCAGATTAAGACCCAGTCGGCGCGCGCGAATTAAAATCGATTCTGGACGCGCTTCCGGCGAAAGCGCCGATGGCGCCAGCACCGCGCGCGCCACCCGCGTGCCTTGGTTGCCGAGATCGGCGACCACGCGTTCGAGATCACTGATGTCGCCCAGCACGGAGATGCCACGGATCGACTGGCCGCGGTCATTTGCCGACGGCGACAGGATGCCGACCGGCCAGATCTTCTTGACCGCGCCGCTCTCGATCGAGCGCAGTAGAACCTCGGCGTCGGCAGCGCGGCCAAGGATCAGCGCCGGAGTGGCATCGGCGACCTTGGCGCGCTGGAGCGTTCGCGAGTAGTGGAAATATCGATAGGCGATGCGCGAGCCGCCCAGCAGGAACATCTGCAGGAACCAGTACAGCAGGATGGTGATCTTGCCGAAAAAGAATTGACCGTACACGTTCGGCGACAGCAGCACGTAATCAAGCACGAGCAGCGACATCGCTAGAACGGTAGATGCTCGGAAGATATTGTAGAGATCGGGAACCGAGGTGAAGCGCCACTTGTTGCGGTGCAGGCCGAAGATGAAATAGACCACCGCCGCATAGACCAGGAAGACCGGCAGAAAAATTTCGAGGCCGGGCAGTTTCACGGCGAGGAGGTAGTCCTCGAAACGCATAACAAATGTCAGGCCGATCGCCGTGGCGGTGGCGACCAGATCGTGCAGCACGATCAGAATCTGGCGCGGTGTTAGTCGTGGCAGCCTGATCATTCGCGGTTTCCTGCGGGGTTTTGATCTTTGCGTGAACTATACAGGGATTTCGCCAACGGGGGCGATTTCCAATCCGCGGGCGGGAAGAACAAGCCGATGATCCAAGGGCTTAGGTAACAAATCCGCCAGGCAGGGCAACAGCAAATTTAGCAGCCTTTCAGACCCGCAGAAAACGCGGCGCGCCGCCGGATAGTGCCACGCAGGTCAGCCGTCCGGTCGCGAAGGCGCCGGTATCGATGCCAATCCTATTCGGCAGCACTTCCGGCTTCGGCATGGGCGTATGGCCGTGCACGACGATCTTGCCGAAGTCCATATCGCTGCCGAGAAATTCATCGCGGATCCAAAGCAGATCGTCTTCACTCTGGCGATCGAGCGGCACGCCCGGCCGCACCCCGGCATGGCAGAAAAAGTATTTGCCGCGGCTAAGCGACATTTTGAGTGCGCTTAGAAAATCCACATGCGCACTCGGCAACGCGACCCGCAGCTGATCCCTGGCCATAGCAAAATTCGCGTGCGTGAGCCCGCGGAGGTGAATGCCATAAGAATGCAATGTTTCCAGGCCGCCCTGCTGGCGCCAATGCGGCCCGGTCGCGGGATCGGAGAGAAACGCCGCGAGCAGGGTCTCATGGTTGCCCTTGAGCGCGACGTAGGACGTCGGAAAAGGATTTTCGATCAGACGATCGAGCACACCGCGCGACTGCGGACCGCGGTCGATATAATCGCCGAGGGTTACGGTCAAGGCCGCAGACCCATACTGCTCGACGTCGCGCCGGATCGCGGTGATCGCTCGCTCGAGCAAATCCAGCCGGCCGTGGATGTCGCCGATCGCATAAATGCGCTCCGGCGCGCTAGATCGGACGTCTTCGTTCGTCATCATGACTTGACGGTGTTAACCATTTTGTTGATTCGGCCAGCTACAGATAATCGAGCGCCTGAGAAATCACAGCCCCAGCGGGCCGCCGCAATTCCCTGTTTGCGGGAAATTTGCTAACGGAAGCCGGACGCCGCGGCCGCGGCGCCTGCCTGACGCCATCACAACTATTGCCATGCGAGATTCAAACGCCAGCCTGCCGCGCGCGCGCCTGCTGACCGCGCTGCTGCTGCTTTGGCTCGCCGGCTCCGCCTTGCGGCTTACCATCCTGGCAGTGCCGCCGGTCATCCCGCTAATCCATGACGACCTTGACCTTAACGCGACCCAAATCGGCATCCTGACCGGTCTGCCGTCCATGCTGTTCGCCATCGCGGCGGTGCCGGGCTCGCTGCTGATCTCCCGGCTCGGCGTGACAACGGCGATGGTGGTCGGCCTGGCCCTCAACACCATCGGCGGCGCGCTACGCGGGACGTTGCCCGACGTCTATTGGCTCTATGCCATGACCATCCTCATGGGCACGGGCGTCGCGATCATGCAAGTGACCATGCCGCCGGCGGTGCGCGCCTGGGCGCCGCGCCGCATCGCTTTTGCGACCGCCGTCTACACCAACGGCCTGCTGGTCGGCGAACTGCTGCCGGTGGCGCTGATGCTGCCGGTGGTGCTGCCGATAGTGGGCGGCTGGCAATGGGGCTTCGCATTCTGGAGCGCGCCGGTCGCTGCAATAGCCGTGCTGGTCATGGCTTTGGCGCCGCGGCAGGCCCCGTCAAACGGAATCGGCCCTGCGGCGCGGCGGCGCTGGTGGCCGGATTGGAGCAGCGCCCTGATCTGGCGGCTCGGCATCATGCTCGGCACCGTCAATGCCATGTATTTCACCACCAACGCCTTCCTGCCCGATTATCTCAGCAGCCACGGCGAGGCAGCCTGGATAAGCCCGGCGCTTACCGGTTTGAACGCCGGGCAAATGCCGGCCTCGATCCTGCTACTGATGTTCGCCAGCCGGCTTGAGCTCAGGGCTTGGCCCTATGTGGCATCGGGCATGCTGTGCGTGGTCGGGATCGTCGGCATCGTCTTCGGGTCCGGTATCATCGTTGTCGCCGCTGCTACGTCGATCGGCTTTGCCGCAGCCGGAATCCTGGTGCTGGCGCTGGCGTTGCCGCCGCTGCTGTCCCCGCCTGACGATGTGCACCGCGTCACCGCCGCCATGTTCACCATCAGCTATAGTTGCGCGGTGATCGTGCCGGTGATCAGCGGGCTGGCCTGGGATATGAGCGGCGTTGCAGGTCTGGCCTTCGTGCCGATCGCGCTCTGCGGCGTCGTGCTGGCAGTGCTGGCGCCGGCCATCAATCATGTGCGACGGCCAGGGAGTTGAGCGATGCGTCCGATTCCGGTGGGAGCAAAGGGAACCTACACACTGCGCGTCACGCCGGCGCATCTGGCCAACCAGTTCAAGGACGTCAGCCTTCCGCAGGTATTCGCCACGCCGATGATGGTGACGGCGATGGAGAACGCCGCGCTCAACGCGGTGCGTGACTATCTCGACCCCGGCGAGAGCGCGGTCGGCACCCTGGTCAATGTACGGCATCTAGCCGCGACACCGGTCGGCCATCAGGTCACGGCCGAGGCGGAGGTCACCAAAGTCGACGGCCGGCGCATCGAATTCAACGTGACCGCGCGCGACGAGACCGAGGAGATTGGCGTAGGCACGCATGAACGCATGGTGGTCGACCTCGCCCGGCTTGGAGCGCGACTCGCGGCCAAAAAGCCGACGTAACGCACGCGGCGCATAAGAGACTTGAAATTCATTTTAAGCGTGCAGTGAGGCCGCAAAGAGCGGTTCGCGCGCCAAGCCTTGCCGGCCCGACGAAGCCGGCGGTCAAATACCGGCCGATGAATTGTTCGGATTATCGCTGCGCGCGAGCAATCAATACACGATGTCCGACGACGCCACCGCGTGCACATGCTGCGATGTAGCAACGGACTGCTTTTTCAACTTTGCCGGCGCCGGTTTGGGGAGCGTCGAGATGGTTGGCTGACCGGAAGCGGTTGCCGGCTCCCGCTTTGGCTGGTGCGGCGGCAGCGGTGCCGTTCGCGAAGCTGAGCGCGACGCCGAACGTACCGCCTCCGTCGCAGCGTCCTTCAGCGGAAGTTGCTCGGTTTTCAAGCCATTCAGCTCACGCAAGTCATTAACGAAATCCTTCGGCTCCAGCCAGATGAACGGCGGCAACTTCAGGCCCATGTGCTCGGCGATTTTGCGGCCGAAGCCGACGCAGTTATTCCACAACGCATTCCACATCGGGTTATCGGCCTGCAGCTTCCTGATAAAGGCGTCGAGCTCATCGTAATGAGCTTTGTCCATCCACACGCGATAGCGCGCTGTGACGTATTTTTCTTCAAGATCGCCGTCGCTGGCGCCGGTCTCTGCCGGAACGAATATCACGTGCCCAACCGTCCAGTTGAAAAGACTGCAATTAAAGCAGTTCTCGGCGTCGCCGGCCGGATGCAGCCCGGCGATTCGGCTCGCGACGATTTCGTCACGCCGATTCACCTTCCCATACAACACGTACATATGGCCGTAGTTGGCAGCGTTGCGACCGCGAAACTCGATAAAATACCGCTGGCTACCCGCGCGGCGGCTCTTTTTAGTTTCGACGGTCCACTTCTCGTTCAACGACGATGCGACGGCCGAGGCCACCGTGCTTTGCGCTTCGGCCGGCAGGGCGCTCGCGCCCAACAAGATCGCCGCCACGCTCGCGCCGATCAGGATGCTGAAGCCCCGACCCAAGCTGCACGAATACCGCATCATCAACTCCCTAACCTGCAACGAAGGTTAGTTAGTTATATATCAACGCGCGCCTCTTCGCGCCCCTGATCCAGAGACGTGAAAATCCGCCGGCTTTCGCCGGAGGACTGAGATCGAACCCTCCTCAGCGATCGGCACCAAGAAAGGGCGCGGCATCGAGCCGGCCCTATTCTTGTCGCCCTCGCGCGAGATCTTAAAGCTTAGCCCTTGGTATGGACTACCGGAGCCTTGCCTTTGCCCATCGGAACCTTGCCTTTACCGGCGCAGCTAGCGACGCCAAGGGCAAGGATTGCCGAACAGACGAGAACCAGAATCTTTTTCATGATGACGCCACCCATGTTTACCCTCGTGAGCTTTCAACGTGTACAATCCATCCGGACACTCAGCTAGTGCGCAAAAGCCACACTCCACACATTTGTGCATAGCCGGATGGGACCGATTCATTGAATTACTGGCGCTTTTCAGGCCCCCGCGTCCTATCCCAGTACTAGAACAAATAATGAACGGTATATTGCTCCGGAATTCGCCAGCGTAGCGGCCGCAGCAATGAGCGCGGTGCGGAAAATCCAGTCCTATGCGCCATTCCGCTTATTTGTACTCCTCGCAGCTTCCAACGCGCGGATAGAGCTTGGGGTACTCCTTTTCAATCTGGGCATCGACCTTTTTGAGCTCCGCTTGGCAGGCCTCCTCGGTTGGAAAGGGTGTGTAGACCTTGCGCTCGCCGTCTGGGTGGTAGGCGACGAACTGCCACCAGGCCATAGCCGGCAATGTGGTCATGGCGAACGTCGCGATACCGAACAGCAGGAGGGCGATATATCGCGGCTTCATGGGGTCTCCTTTTTCGCTCGCTAGTCTTTTTGCCC
>CAZLWN010000133.1:0-10370 GCA_964563195.1 uncultured Undibacter sp.
GATGCCGCAGGCATAGGCCTTGAGCAGCACGTCGGGGGTGATCTCGATGAAGGCGGTTTCGCGGCTGGCCATGGCTCGTCTCGAATTCGACTTTCGTTCAAGTATGCCCGGCGGCGGTCGGTATTTCCTGCAGCATTGACGCTGCAGTTACCAGGCAGCGTACCATAACCCCGGCAAATTCCGAAAAAGCGAACTGCCGGCGGTTCGCACGTTGGCCCGGCGCACGAGCAAGACGCGCGCGCTGGTTTTAATGGCCACGGAATTGATCGATGATCCAACCGAGCCAACTGCTGGGGGCGTAACACGCTGCTTGCGTCAGCAAAGTACGCTCGCCGCTGCATTCCGCCGGCGCGACCGTAAAATCATAGCCCTTGGTTTCCATGCATCCGATGATGAACCGGCTGCTCGGGTCTTCGGGACTGACGGCATGGTAGGTCTGGTAAAAACGCGAGGCTTCTCTCTCGCAGGCCGCCATGTCTTTGGCGCGGTCCGGCAGGCAACCGGTCAAAGTCAACGCTACCAAAACGGCTGCTCGTCGCATTAGGTCCGGTGCTCCGCAACGCTTGCCACCCTATCAAACCTAAAGCTGCAGCTCACTGATATGCAGTCTCTACCACCATGCCGGCGATTTATGCGATCGCGCCCTAGCCCCCGCCCTTGGCGAGGAACTGCTCGAGCCAGTGGATGTGGTAGTTGCCGTCGATGATGTCCTTCTCGTGCACCAGCGCGCGGAACAAGGGCAGCGTGGTCTCGATGCCGTCGATCACCAGCTCGTCGAGCGCGCGCGACAGCCGCATCAGGCATTCCTGCCGCGTCTTGCCGTGCACGATCAACTTGCCGACCAGCGAGTCGTAGATCGGCGGGATGGTGTAGCCTTGGTAGACCGCTGAATCGACGCGCACGCCCAGCCCGCCGGGCGGATAGTAATGCTGGATGGTGCCGGGCGAGGGGCGGAAGGTGACCGGGTCCTCGGCGTTGATGCGGCACTCGATGGCATGGCCGCGGAACTCGACGTCGCGCTGCGCGAGGGCCAGCTCGTGGCCGGCGGCGACGCGAATCTGCTCGAAGATCAGATCTATGTCGGTGATCATCTCGGTGACCGGGTGCTCGACCTGGATGCGAGTGTTCATCTCGATGAAATAGAATTGGCCGTTCTCGTAGAGGAATTCGACGGTGCCGGCGCCGCGATAGGAAATCTCGCTCATGGCTTTGGCCACGGTCTCGCCGATGGCATCGCGCGCCTGCGTGTTGAGCGCGGGCGAGGGGCTTTCCTCCCAGACTTTCTGGTGCCGGCGCTGCAGCGAGCAGTCGCGCTCGCCGAGATGGATGGCCTTGCCCTTGCCGTCGCCCAGCACCTGGATCTCGATGTGGCGCGGGCGCTCGAGATATTTTTCGATATAGAGCGTGTCGTCGCCGAAGGCGGCTTTCGCTTCGCTGCGCGCGGTGGAAATTGTGGTGGAGAGCTCGGCCGGCGCGCGCGCGACCTTCATGCCGCGCCCGCCGCCGCCGGCGGAGGCCTTGATCAGCACCGGATAGCCGATGGATGAGGCGATCTTGGCCGCCTCCGCGTCGGACGTGATGCTGCCCTTCGAGCCCGGCACCACCGGAATCCCCAAACGCTTGACGGTGCGCTTGGCCTCGATCTTGTCGCCCATGATGCGGATGTGCTCCGCCGTCGGGCCGATGAATTGCAATCCGTGCTCGTCGAGGATTTCGGCAAAGTGTGCGCTCTCCGACAGGAAGCCATAGCCGGGATGCACGGCATCGGCGCCGGTGATCTCGCAGGCGGCGAGGATGTTTGGGATGTTGAGATAGCTGTCCTTGGCGGCCGGCGGGCCGATGCACACGCTCTCGTCGGCGAAGCGCACGTGCATGGCGTCGGCGTCGGCGGTCGAATGCACCGCCACGGTCGGGATGCCGAGCTCCTTGCAGGCGCGCAGGATCCGGAGCGCGATCTCGCCGCGATTAGCGATGAGGATTTTATCGAACATTTCGGCTGTCATGCCCCGCGCAGGCGGGGCATCCAGTAATCCGTGTTGCTTCCGTAGCGGACATTCGCATCGCTTGTGTTTACTGGGTCCCGCGCTTTCGCGGGGACGACACCAAGGAGTTACTCAATAATCACCAGCGGCTCGCCGAACTCCACCGGCTGGCCGTCCTCGAACAGAATCTGGATCACGGTGCCGGCGCGCGGGGCCGGAATCTGGTTCATGGTCTTCATCGCTTCCACGACCAGCAGCGTGTCGCCGGCCTTCACATCGCTGCCGATGTCGATGAACGGCTTGGCGCCCGGCTCGGGCGCGGCATAGGCGGTGCCGACCATGGGCGAGATCACCACCCCCGGATGCTTGGAAAGATCGGGCGGAGCGGCGGCTGATTCCACGGCTGCCTGCGCCGGCACCGCAACGCGGGGCGCAACAGCCAGCGCCGCCGCCGGCGTGCGCGCCACCCGCACGCGCTGGCCCTTGTGCTCGATCTCGATCTCGGTCAGGCCGGTCTCGTCCAAGAGCTTGGTGAGCTCATGGATCAGGTCGTGGTCGACCATCGACGGTTTCGGCGGTTTTGCCATCATATTCCTTCGTTGCGCGCGATGTTATCCGAAAACCAGTTCCCACTTTTCGGGATCACGCGCTATTTCCGCTTCATTTCTTTTCCTTGGCGCCGACGAGGTGCGCCAAGCCCGTGATCGCCAGGGCGTAGCCGTCAATCCCGAAGCCCGCGATCACCGCCTTGGCCGCCTTCGACACATAGGAATTCTGCCGGAAACTTTCACGCGCGTGAATGTTGGTGATGTGAACTTCGACCACCGGCATGCTTACCGCCAAAAGCGCGTCGAGAATGGCGATCGAGGTGGTGGTGTAGCCGGCCGGATTGATCACCAGGCCGGCCGCCTTGTTGGCCTGCGCTTCCTGGATCCAGTCGACCAGTTCGCCTTCGATGTTGGACTGGCGGAACACGATGTCGAGCCCGAAGCGCTTAGCGGTTTCCCGCGCGAGCTCCTCCACGTCGGCGAGCGTGGCGCGGCCGTATTTTTCCGGCTCCCGGCTGCCAAGCAGGTTCATATTGGGGCCGTTGAGGACGTAGACGGTCTGAGGCATGCAGGAGCGGCCGGCCATTCGGTGAAGGAAAACGTCGGCGCTTTTTATAGGTGGCCCTGAGCGCAAGGGGAAGCCAGGATCAGGGATCAGTAATCAGTGATCAGTGATCAGAAGGAAAGTACAGTCTGATTACTAGTTACTCTCCCCTGGTCAGACCGCCATGGTTTCGGCGGCGACCCAGTCGATCACCTCCTTCATTACCGTTAACCTTCTTTTGCCCGGCGCCTTGGCGCGGGTGAAAATGTCGATCTGCCGGTCGCCGCTGGTGCCTTCGGCGAGAATGCGGTTAAGCCGGTCGACCTCACTTACGCAACCAAAGGCGGCAATGTCGTCGGCGATAAACTCGCGCACCTGGCCGAGCCAGGACTTGGCCGACATCGGCGTACGGGCGAACGGATCGACGAAAGTGGCGGCGATGCCGTAGCGCTGGGCGTGCCACTTGTTTTCCCAGGTAATGGCGCGCCCAACCCGGTCGAAGCCGGCATTGATACCGCGGTTGCGGTCGAGCGCGCGCACTAGGCAGCGGAACAGCGCGGCAATTGCCACCGTATCGTCGAGCCGCGTGCAACTGTCGGCAGTCCGCAATTCGATAGTTGGATAGTTCGACGACGGCCGCATTGCCCACCAGATATAACTCGCGTCCGGGATGATTTTGGCGCCGACCAGCGCATCGACGTATTCGCGATAGTCCTCGTTGGTGCGGAACAGCGGGGGCAGGCCGGTACGCGGCAACTCGTCGTAAGCCGCCAGCCGGTAGCCCACTAGACCGGTGAGGTGGCCTTGCCAGAACGGCGACGACGTCGATAGCGCGAGCAGCAGCGGCAGGTAAGGCGTCAGCCGCATGATCAGATTGATGCGCGTGGAGATATCCGGCACCTCGACATGGACGTGCATGCCGCAAAGCATGTTGCGCATGCCGATCATCTGCAGGTCGTCCATGATCGCGCCATAGCGCGCCTTCGGTGTCATCAATTGTTCGGGCCAGAAGGCAAGCGGGAAGGTGCCCATGGCTGCGAGCCGCAGCTTAAGCTCGGCGGCTGCATGCCCGAGCGTGCGGCGGTAGTGGACGAGGTGCGCGCGCGCCTCTTTCACGCTTTCGCAGACCGGCGTGACCACCTCGATCTGCGATTGCAGCATCTCGGTCTTCACGCGGTCGCCGAGTGCCTTGTGCGCGCGATTGAGGAAGCGCTTGTCGATGCGGCGCACGGCGCGGCGCGTGCGTGCGTCGAACACGAAATATTCCTCTTCGATACCGAAGGAATACATGGCCCCACTATCCGTCGCCTGACCGGCGCTATCCTGACGCAAAAACGGCCGCCGGGCGACAAGGCCGGGCGGCCGTTTTGCGGGGGTGTGGATGACGCGCGGGCGCGGGATGCCGTCAGCAGGTCTCCTTGCCGCAGCGCGCGGTGTTGATCTTTTCCTGCAGCCCTTTCAGGCCGATGGCGCCGACGATGACGTTGTCGCCGATCACGTAGCTTGGCGTGCCGTTCAAGCCCAGCGCCTCGGCGAGTTTGAAGTCATGCTGCAGCGTCTTCTGCACCTCGGGGCTTTTCAGGTCCTTTTCCAGCCGCTCCATGTCCAGGCCGACTTCCTTGGCGACGGCGCGCGCGCGCGCCCCGTCGGCGTGACCGCGGCCGCCGAGCAGCTTCTGATGGAATTCGAGATATTTCTTGCTGGTCTTGTCCTGCATGCGCACGGCGACGGCGACCTTGGCGGCCTCCACCGAGCCCGGTCCGAGCACCGGGAATTCCTTGAGCACGACCTTGAGCTTGGGATCGTCCTTGAGCAGCGTGAGCATGTCGCTCATGGCGCGCTTGCAGTAGCCGCAATTGTAATCGAAGAATTCCACGAAGGTGACGTTGCCCTTCGGATTGCCGAGCGTGACCTGGTCGGGTGAAGAAAACAGCGCCTTGGCGTGGGCCTTCACGGCAGCCTTATGCTTTTCGGCCTCCGCCGCGGTGTGCCGCTTCTCAAGCTCGGTCATCGCCTCCTGTAGCACTTCCGGATGCGTGACCAGGTAGTCATGCACGATCCGTTCGATATCGCCACGCTGGGCCTTTGAGAACTCGGCCGCGCGCACGCCGTGCGGCACGATGGCGATCAGCAACGCGGCACAGACGGCGGCGAGCAGGCGCGGAATCGCAAACATTGTTTTGGTCCTTGTTGTCGTCGTCAAACTATCAGTTTTTGCGGTTGGGAGTCTTAACGCTCACGATATCGTCGGCGCGCACCCAGGCCGGCGAGCCGACCGGCAGGCGGTGCTTGGCGCGCTCGGCCAGCTGGCGCGCGGTCTTGGTGTCGCCGCGCGCGAAGGCGGCCTGCGCGGAGGCAAGATCGGCATGGGCGAGATCGCCCTTGCGGCCATAGGCCATGGCGAGCTGCGCATAAGCTTCAGGCATTTCCGGCTCGCGGCGCAACGCCGAGCTTAATAGTGCGACGGCTTCCCCGGCGAATTGCTTGTTGTTGGTGGCGATCAGCGACTGCCCCAGCATGATTTCGATCAGCGGCGCGCCATGCGAGAGTTGCACCGCGCGGCGTAAGGGAGCGATCGCCGCGTTCGGATGGCCGCCTTCCAACAGGACCTGGCCCTTGAGTTCCTCGAAATAGGGATTGTTGGGCTCGCTTTTGATCAGCCCGTCAATCTGCGCGACCGCCTGACGCGGGTCGCCGTGCCGGTATGTGGAGATGGCGCGGGCATAGCGCGCCGGCAGGCTTTGGTTGCTGAGCGGATAGCGCCGCAGCGCGGTGCTCTGCGCCTCCAGGAAGCCCGACAATTTCGCCCGCATCAGATCGTGACGCAGCTGCAATGCGGGCGGGTCAGTGACGTTCCAATAGGGACTGGCCTTGGCGATTTGCACGAGCGTAGCCACGCGGTCGGCCGGCATCGGATGGGTTTGCAGATAGGGATCGGCGCCTTGCGAACGGAACAACGAGTCGTTGGCGAGCCGCTCGAACAAATCCACCATGCCCCGGGGCGACTGATGCGTGGCATTGAGGAATTTTACGCCGGCATGGTCGGCCTGGTCTTCCTGGGTGCGCACATAGGCGAGCAGCGAGCGCTGGATCGCCGACTGCGGCGCCATGATGGCGGGGGCGCCGATTTGTCCGATGCTGCTGTTGCCTCTGCCGGCGGTTGCGCCGGCGACCATGGCGCCGACGCCGAGCAGCAAAGCGATGATCGACTGGGTCTGGGCCTGGGCGAGCCTTTCGCGCAGGCGCATCATGTGGCCGCCGGCGAGGTGGCCGGTTTCATGCGCGAACACGCCGATGACTTCGTTCGGCGTCTTGGCGTCGAACAGCGCGCCGGCGTTGATGAAGATATGGCGGCCGTCCATGACGAAGGCGTTGAATGCGCGGTCGTTGAGGATGACCACCCTGACGTTCTGCTTGGCGAGGCCGGCGGCTTTCAAGATTGGCCGCGCATAGTCGCGCATCAGACTTTCGATCTCGGTGTCGCGGATGACCGGCAGTCTGCGCTGGGCTTGTTGGGCGTGCGCGGAGGTCGTGGCGGGTCCGGCGCCAACAATGGCCACGGCTGCCGCGGTGACGAACGCCAGGGCACGGGCTGCTGGCGCGCTGCGTCGCGCCCTGATAGGTGTCGCGTTCTCGATCATGCCGATCTATGCGAACTTCGGAATGAGGACACTCGGTTGGCGTGAAGCTAGTGACGCGCCCCCAGAGGGTCAACGCGGGCCGCGGTCACGTTTATGCGGTCCGTAAAACACGCCGTCACCAAGCAAACCGGGGAATACGGCAACAGCGGGGCGGTGGCCCCAGCGCAAAGCCAATCAAGGGCCGATAATGATGCTGGAAGCGGCAAAACGCCTGTTAACGCCTTCCCGGCGCAGCAATGTGCCGCCCTTCATCGTCATGGATGTGATGGCGGCGGCGGCGCTCAAGGAGGCGCAAGGCGCCCGCGTTGTCCATATGGAGGTGGGCCAGCCGGCAGCGCCCGCGCCGCGCACGGCGATTGCCGCGGCACAACGCGCGCTGGCGAAAGGCCGCATCGGCTATACCGAGTCGCTCGGCATTCCCTCGTTGCGCGCCCGCATCGCCCGCCATTACGAGCACACCTACGACCTGGCGCTCGATCCGGGCCGGGTGGCGGTGACCACCGGTTCCTCCGGCGGCTTCATCCTGGCGTTCTTGGCGCTGTTCGAGCCGGGCGACCGGGTGGCGCTGGCCAATCCCGGCTATCCGCCGTACCGACACATTCTGACCGCGCTCGGTTGCGAGCCGGTGCTGATCAAGACCGGGCCTGAGACGCGCTGGGCGCTGTCGGCCAAGGTGCTGCTCGACGAGCATCGCCGCAATGCCCTGCAAGGCGTGGTGATCGCGAGCCCGGCCAATCCGACCGGCACCATGATGGAGGCGGATCTGCTGACGCGGCTGATCGCCGTACTGGAAGCGGAAGGCATCAAAGTGATTTCCGACGAGATCTATCACGGACTCGACTATGCTTTCGCGGCCGAGACCGCGGCCAACGTCTCGCAGCGCGCGCTGGTGATCAATTCATTCTCCAAATATTTCTGCATGACCGGCTGGCGCATCGGCTGGATGGTGGTGCCGGAGTCGCTCGTGCGCACCATCGACCGGCTGCAAGGCAATCTGGCGATCTCGGTGCCGACGCTGGCGCAAGTTGCGGCGGAAGCCGCCTTCGACGGGCGCGAGGAGATGGAAACGGTCAAGCACGGCTACGAGGAAAACCGCCGGATACTGACGGAGGGCCTGCCCAAGGCCGGGCTCGACAAGTTCCTACCCGTCGACGGCGCCTTCTATCTCTACGCCGATATTTCGCGTTTCTCCGACGACAGCCTGGATTTTGCCAAGCGCATGCTGATCGAGGCGGGCGTGGCGGCGACCCCCGGCATCGATTTCGATCCCGTCAACGGCCACAATTTTCTGCGCTTCTGCTACGCCGGTTCGGCCGCCGAGATGCACGAGGCGGTGGAGCGGATCGGCGGCTGGTTGAAGTGTTAATCATCCGGCGCAAGGATTTCGCCGACTAGCTCGCGAGGCGGGTCTTTTCCTTTGCGAAAGGGCTCAAGCCTAGCCAGCCGTGGATCGAACGCGTCATTTCTTTGTCGCCGGCTAGTTCGATGTTGTCGGCGTCGATCTCGGCCTTCAGCGTCGTATGCCCCATCCAGACGGCGGTCATGCTGCGCAGCGTGCTGCGCACGTAGAGATCGATCTCGAAACCGGGGTCGACGCTGCACAGATCGACGTCGCGGCCATCGATAACCAGCCACCAGGTGTCGCGGCCGGCGCTCAGCTCGGGATAGACGAATTGCACCGTGCATTTGCGCTTGGGAAGCGATGTGGGCCTGATGTTGCGGCGCATGTCCCACATCAGCAGCGAGGGGTCGAGGTTCTTCAGCGTGAGCGAGGATTCGACCCACCTTTGACCCCAACCGCCCAGCGACATGATCACGTCGCGCAAATCCTCGCCCGCTTTCGTGAGCTTGTACTCGGCAATGCCTGACTGGCCAGTTGCGCGCGCTGAAATGACGCCGGCGTCCGCCAGTTCCTTCAGCCGCTTCGACAGCAGCGTCGGCGACATCTTCGGCACGCCGCGCCGCAGATCGTTGAACCGCGTCGAGCCGCTGAGCAGCTCGCGCAGCAGCAGCGGCGTCCACTTCGAGCAGACGATCTCCGCCGCCATGGCGACCGGGCAGAACTGGCCGTAGTTGCCCTGTTCGGTTTGCTTGGGCATGGCGTGCTCCTTGAAACGTTGCGGCACAATTCGCGGACGCCCGCGTAGTAGTACAGATGAATTTCGCCGGGTAGTACAGAAAGTGTAGCGAAATTCCATAGCCCGCCCATGCGCCGCCAGAAAATGCGAGCGTTTACAGGGGCATCGGTCAAGCGATCACATTGTCCGGAGCGGGCCCGTCCAGTTCCTGGACTGGAGCGCGGCGGCGTTCTGCTGAGAGGTTGCGGTCAGGTCGCGGGCTATTCCCGCGTCAAACTCAGGAGATCGACGACAATGACCGTTTACGTAATCGCGGACATCAAGGTGACGGACGACAAATGGGTGCCATCCTATGCCGCTTCGGTACACGAACTTGTGCACAAGCATGGCGGCAAATATCTGGCGCGCAGCGGCAATGTGCAGACGATGGAGGGCAAGCCGCTCGATACCACCCTCATCGCGCTCATGGTGTTTCCTTCGGCGCAAGCCGCCAAGGCCTTCGTCAGCGATCCCCAATACGCGCCATTCGTGGCGGCCCGCCAGCGCGGCAGTGTAAGCCGCTTCCAGCTGATCGACGACACGGATCTCGCCGGAACGATTTCATATCTGCCCAAGGCGGCGTGAAGAAGGATGCGATGACCAAATTTTCGTGATCGCTCACCGCCGTCGGCCCGCAAGAGCCGGCGGCGGCGCAACTTGCGTGGGCTAAAACTCAACGTCCAATTCGACCACCTCGTCCGGCTCGGCTTGCGCGCCGGCCAGCCATTGCTGCATCGCCGGCATCGCCATCACCGCCTCACAATAGGCGGCGCAGTCGCTGTCGAGCTTGACGTCATAAGTGAGGAAGCGCGTCGCCACCGGCGCAAACATGGCGTCGGCCATGCCGGGGCTGGGCCCGAACAGGAAGGTGCCGCCGTGCATATCGAGGCATTCGCGCCAGATGAAGACGATGCGGTCGATGTCGGCTTGTGCCCCGGCCCAGACCTTGAAGCCGGGATGGTGCGCCTTCAGGTTCATCGGCAGCGCCGAGCGCAAATTGGAAAAGCCGGAATGCATCTCGCCCGAAACCGAGCGGCAATGCGCGCGCGCGGCCAGCGCCTCGGGCAGCAGCCCGGCGTCGGGCAGGATCTCGTTGAGATATTCGGCGATGGCCAGCGTGTCCCAGACCTTGATGCCGTTGTGGGTCAGGCAGGGCACCAGGAACGAAGGCGACAGCAGCAGCAATTCTGCGCGGGTGGAGGGGTCGTCGCTGGCGACCATCTGCTCCTCGAAATCGAGCCCGGCCATCTTGCACAACAGCCAGCCGCGCAGCGACCAGGTGCCATCGTTCTTGCTGGCGATGGTGAGCGTTGCCTCGGCCATGCGGCTAATGCGTCCTAATTGATCATGGCCCGGCATCGATGAGCTTAGACGAGAGGAGTGCCCAATCAACAGTTTCCCTTGGTGCAAAAAGGCATGGCAGCTGCCTTTTCCCCAGGCGGCCACGTCGCCAATTTTATCTCGCAGTGCAACATAAAATGCTCTAGGCCACGTGGACAAATTTGAGCCAGTAACGAGCTGAAGCCAAGGACAGCATG
>CAZLWN010000134.1:0-10152 GCA_964563195.1 uncultured Undibacter sp.
GACAAGATTAGAAGGTGTTGCGTCGATCGGTTGAATCCGCCACCCAAAGCGGACAAAGCCGGATTTTGGCTAGCGACGGCTTGCAGCAAAATTTCCCACGCAACAGAGCAGGGAATTATTTTGGCGGAACAGGGAATTTCGAGCGCTAATGCTGGAATCGTTTCCGGATGAAGTTTTCTGTACACACACCCTTTTTCACCTCATCAACGCGAATGACGTTTTCGGTGCACACAGGGTTGGGCTTGGCCCTTCACAGATGTAATTTTCGGAAGGGACACGCATCACAAGGCTTGCGGGACAACGGCTGTCGCCTCGATCTCGACGTATGCCTCATTTTCCAGCAGTCCGCCCACCACCACGAGCGACATTGCTGGAAAGTGCTTGCCGATGACGCGGCGGTAAACCGCGCCGATTTCCTTGCCGCGCTCAACGTAAGCCGTTTTGTCGGTGACGTACCAGGTCAAACGCGTGAGATGGTCCGGCGTGCCGCCGGCTTCCGCGAGCACCGCCACGATGTTCTTTAGTGCCTGCTCAATCTGAGCAACGAGATCGCCGCCGACCATGCGCGCCTGGGCATCCCAGCCGATCTGCCCGGCGATAAAAACCAATCGGCCCACGGCGGTGACGCCGTTGGCATAACCCTGCGGACGTACCCAGCCTTTCGGCTGCAGGATTTCGATATGGGCGTTGCTCATGGACCTCTTACCGCTGGCGCAGGCGGAAGCGCTGGACCTTGCCGGTCTGCGTTTTCGGCAGAGCCTCGATGAAGTTCACGGCGCGCGGGTATTTGTAGGGCGCGATTACCGCCTTGACGTGATCCTGCAATCGCTTGACGCAGTCGGCGTCGCCTGAGACACCGGCTTTCAAAACCACATAGGCGGCAACGATCTGACCGCGCTCGCTATCGGTGGCAGCGACGACGGCACATTCGGCGACGTCGGCGTGCTGCAGCAAAGCGGCCTCCACTTCGGGACCGGCGATGTTGTAGCCGCCCGATACAATCATGTCGTCGGCGCGCGCGACAAAGTGGAAGCGGCCTTCTTCGTCGTGCATGAAGGTGTCGCCGGTCAGGTTCCAGCCGTCGCATACGTAGTCCTTTTGACGTTTGTCATCGAGATAGCGGCACCCCGTCGGCCCGCGTACGGCAAGGCAACCGATTGCGCCGCGCTTAGCTTCATTCATCCTGTCGTCGACGACCTTCGCTTCGTAGCCAGTGACCGGACGGCCGGTCGTACCGGGATGAGCGTCGCCGACGCGGTTGGTAATAAAGATGTGCAACATCTCGGTCGAGCCGATGCCGTCGAGGATCGGCTTGCCGGTTTTGCGCGTCCATTCCTCGAACACCGGGGCTGGCAGCGTCTCACCGGCCGAGACAGCGAGCCTGAGAGACGACAGGTCGGCACCTTTGTCCATGGCGGCTATTATGGCGCGGTATGCTGTGGGTGCGGTAAAGCAGATCGTCGCTTTGTAAGTCTCGATAATCTGGATCATGTTGGCGGGCGAGGCGTTCTCCAAAAGTGTCGCGGTGGCGCCGAAGCGCAGCGGAAAGATTGCGAGTCCGCCGAGGCCAAAGGTGAAAGCGAGCGGCGGCGAACCGACGAAGACGTCCTCGGGCTTGACGTTCAACACCTCGCGCGCATAGCCGTCCGCGATGATTAGAAGGTCGCGATGGAAATGCATGGTCGCCTTCGGCTCACCGGTGGTACCAGAGGTGAAGCCGAGCAGGGCGACATCGTCGCGGCCGGTGGGGACGGCGTCAAACTTGACTGACTTGTCGAGCGCGATGCGATCAAGCTCGGAGTCGTGGTTCGCGGTGCCGTCGAAGTTGACCACCTGTTTAAGGAATTTGCTAGTTTTGGCGCAGGCCACTAATTCGTCGGCCATACGACTATCGGTGAGTGCCAGCGCTATCTGGGCCTTGTCGGCGATCTTGGTCAGTTCGCCGGCCCGTAGCAGCGGCATGGTGTTGACCACCACAGCGCCGGCCTTGGTGGCGGCGAGCCAGGCAGCGACCAGCGCTGGATTGTTGCCGGACCGGATCAACACGCGGTGGCCGGGCTTGACCCCGTAGTTTTCGACCAGGGCATGGGCCAGCCGGTTCGACCAATCGGCCAGTTCTTTATAAGTGCGGCGGCGCCCGTTGCCGATCAGAGCGGTATGGTCGCCGAAGCCCTTCTCCACCATGCGATCGGTTAATTCGACAGCGGCGTTGAGCCGCTCTGGATATTGAAATTCCGGACGATCGAGCAGGATGTCCGGCCATTGCACAACAGGCGGAAGGTTGTCGCGCGTGAAAGTGTCGACATGTGCGGACGGACCAAGCGCGATGATTTTGCTCATGCTTCAGCTCCCGAAACCTCCGAGAACACGGCCCAGGCGATGATGTCGTGCACGTCGCCGCCGGAGCAGAAATTGTCTTCGTTGGAGCCGAACACCACGGCTTTCACGTCGTCGGCATGCGCGAGCCTGCGGAAAGTTTCGCTTAGCTCGGCATAGGAGTCGAACGTGACCGGCTTCTTGCGCTCCGGTCGATTGAAGGTGAAGACTGCGACGTCACCCGCCATGCGCCAGTTGAAATGCTTCGGCTTGAAATCCCTCATGATCATGGCCGTGCTCCCCCATTGCGCACGCGGCCGGCGAGGCCGTTGAGGTGCCGGATAACGGCTTCAGCTTCGGCGCCGTCGAAATCCGACAGCATCTTGTCGATCCATTGCTCGTGCGCGCGTGCGACCGTGGCGAACTCCGCCTGTCCCCGCGGCGTGAGACGCACCAGGAACGAGCGCCGGTCGTTGGGCGCCAACTGGCGCGTCACCAGCCGGTCCGCCACCAGCCGATCGACGATGCCGGTGACGTTGCCGTTCGACACAATCAGCATGCGCGACAATTCTGTCATGGTCATGCCTTCGGGCTTGCGCACTAGCGCCGCCAGCACATCGAATTTCGGCAGCGTCAGCGAAAACTGTACGCGCAGGCGCTCGCGCAATTCGGCCTCGATGGCGCGGGTGGCGCGCAGCAGGCGTAGCCACAGCCGCAGTCGCTGCCGGCTCAGGGGACGCGCTGCCCCGCGCGGGCGGACGACTTTGGTGGCAACGCTCATAGCTGCCCCCCGGCGATAACGATGGCCTGGCCGTTGACAGAAGCCGCCGCTGGCGAGCACAGCCACAATACGGTCTGAGCAACCTCCTCGGGCGTGATCAGCCGGCCATGCGCATTGTCCTTGGCGAGCGCGGCGCGCGCGTCTGCGGCCGCGCGGCCGGTTTTTGCGGAAATTTTGTCGACCGCGGCGTCGAGCAGCGGCGTCTCGGTATAACCGGGGCAGACGGCGTTGACGGTGACTCCTGTGGCGGAAATCTCCACGCTGAGCGCATGCATAAGCCCGACCACGCCGTGCTTGGCCGCGCAATAGGCGGCAACGTAGGGGTAGCCTTTCAGGCCGGCGGTCGAAGCGACGAAAAGAATGCGGCGCGTACGCTCGGTCTCAGCGCGCGTGACGTCGGCGAGCGCGGCCCTGACCGTCAGAAAGGCGCCGGTAAGGTTGACCCCGAGCGCGCGCTGCCATTGGGCAAAATCGGTCTTGCTGGCCGGCGCGCTTTCCGCCAAACCGGCATTGGCGATGACGATATCGATCGGACCGTGAGCAGCACGCGCGGCCTCGACCATGGCGGCACAATCGGCTTCCCGCGTCACGTCAGCGACCGCTGCCTTGCCCTTCGGCAGGCTTGCGGCCACCGCTTCCAGCGGCGCCTTGCGCCGGCCGGCAATCGTCACGGCGGCTCCTGCATCGCCAAGGGCGCGGGCGATCGCCGCGCCGATGCCGGTGCCGCCGCCGGTGACGAGAGCATGATGGTTGGTGAGCGTCGCCATCACACTTTCCCCGTCATTGCTTCGGCGCGCGCTTTCAGCCGATAGAGCTGCTCGCGCCCGGCCCGATAGGGCTTGGGCCAGGTCACGCCCTCGTAATGCAGGTCGGCGGCGGCATGCAGCGTCCAATAGGGGTCGGCGAGATGCGGCCGCGCGAGGCAAACGAGATCTGCGCGGCCGGCCATCAGGATTGAATTGACGTGATCCGGCTCGTAGATATTGCCGACCGCGAGCGTGGCGATGCCGACCTCGTTGCGTATGCGGTCAGAGAATGGCGTTTGAAACATGCGGCCATAAACCGGCTTGGCCTCGACCGAGGTCTGGCCGGCCGAGACGTCGACCAGATCGACGCCGTGCTCCGCCAACATGCGCGAGATGGCAACCGCATCCTGCGGCTGGATCCCGTCGGGACCGACCCAGTCATGCGCGGAGATGCGTACCGAAATTGGCTTCTCGTCCGGCCAAACCTTGCGCACCGCGTGGAAAACCTGGAGCGGAAATCGCATGCGGTTGTCGAGGCTACCGCCGTATTCGTCGGTGCGCCGGTTGGTCAGCGGCGTGATGAAGGACGACATCAGGTAGCCGTGCGCATAGTGCAATTCGAGCCAGTCGAAGCCGGCACGCGTCGCCATTTCGGCTGAGCGCACAAACTCGTCGCGGACTTTATCCATGTCGGCAAGCGTCATTTCGCGCGGCGGTGGGTTGCCGGTGCTCCAGGCGACGCATGATGGGCCGATAGTCTCCCAATTGCCGTCGATCAAGGGCGCGTCCGGTGTTTCCCAGCCCAGCTGGGTCGAGCCCTTGAGGCCGGAATGACCGAGCTGGATGGCGATTTTGGCTTCGGTTTCGGCGTGCACGAAATCGACGAGCTTCTTCCAAGCCTGCTCGTGTTCATCGCTGTAGAGGCCGGTGCACCCGGGCGAAATGCGCCCCTGCGGCGACACGCAGGTCATTTCGGTGAACACCAGCCCGGCGCCCCCCTTGGCCCGCTCGGCGTAATGCACGAAGTGCCAATCGTTGGGCGCGCCGTTGACCGCGCGGTACTGCGCCATCGGCGAAACGCAGACGCGGTTGGCAAGCTCGACCCCGCGCACCCGGAACGGCACGAACATGGGCGGCCGCGCCACATTGGGCGGGCGCCCGGTTGCCTGCTTCTCGAACCATTTCTCGGCGCCGGCGAGCCAGGCCGGGTCGCGTTGGCGCAGGTTCTCATGGCTGATGCGTTGCGAGCGCGTTAGCAGAGAATAATTGAACTGCACTGGATCGAGGTGAAAATAGCGCTCGACGTCCTCGAACCATTCGGTCGAATTGCGCGCGGCGTTTTGCAGCCGCAACACTTCCAGACGCCGCTCTTCCTCATAGCGGCAAAACGCGGAATCGAGGTTGGGCTCGCTGTGGATGTGATTGGCAAGCGCAATGGCGCTTTCCATGGCCAGCTTGGAGCCGGAGCCGACCGAGAAATGGGCGGTGGCGGCGGCATCGCCCAGGAGTACGATGTTGCGATAGCTCCAGCGCTCGCACAGCACGCGCTTGAATTTGAGCCAAGCCGAGCCGCGCAAATACTTGGCATTCGACATTAGACTATTGCCGCCGAGATTGCGGGCAAAAACCATCTCGCAGGTGGCTATGGTCTCTTCGGTCGACATGCGATCGAAGCCGAAATTGCGCCAGGTCTGTTCCGAGCACTCTACGATGAAGGTCGCGGTGTCGGTGTCGAACTGGTAGGCGTGCGCCCAGATCCAGCCGTGCGGCGTCTCCTCGAAGATGAAGGTGAAGGCGTCGTCGAATTTCTGGTGGGTGCCGAGCCAGATATAATTGCAGGCGCGTACGTCGATGTCGGGCTTGAATACGTCGGCATGGGCGGCGCGCACGCGCGAGTTTACGCCGTCGGCGCCTACGATCAGATCGTAATCGGCAAATTCCGCGGGATCCTTGACTTCGGTCTCGAAGCGCAACTCGACGCCGAGGCTGGCTGCACGCTCCTGCAGGATATTAAGCAGCCGCTTGCGCGCGATACCGCAGAAACCGTGGCCTCCCGAGCACACCACTGTGTCGCGGTAATGGACCGCGATGTCGTCCCAGTAGGCGAAAGACTGCCGGATCAGGTCGGCGCTGACCGGGTCGTTGGCATACAGGTTGTCGCGCGTCTCGTCAGAGAGCACCACCCCCCACCCGAAGGTCTCGCCCGGCCGGTCGCGTTCTAATACGACGACCTCGTGGGCCGGATCGCGCATCTTCAGCGAGATCGCAAAATAAAGGCCGCCCGGACCGCCCCCGAATACTGCCGCCCGCATGCGCCGGCTCCGTCTCGTTGCTGGCTTGAGCAACATGGCGCAAACGGCCGAATATTACAAGTCTAAAATATTTTTACCTAAAACATTATGTCGGCAGTTTCTTATTTTTTTCATGCTGGAGTGTCTCGTTTTCAGTTCTTCCGTGTGACGGAACGCGTGATTCGAGCCGATGCGAATGGACTATTTGCTGGCAGCCTCCCGCCAATGACCTGACCGCGCACGGCAGGAATGTCCGCTATTGGCACAAAGCGGACAACTTAGCTGCGCCCGCGTTTGTCCGCTTTTGGCACTTAGCAGACATGCGGCTCGCCCTCGCGAATGTCCGCTTTTAGGGGCAAAGCAGACATTGACTAACCACTGCTCATTGATCTTGATTTACGAAGACTCGCCCTAATCCGCCAGCGCGGCTTGCGCACCGGTTATGCTGTCGCCGCCTTCGGTGACGGCGCGCTCGAGGCCCGTTGCCTGCACCGCAATGTTCTCGGCGAAGAAGCGCGCCAGCGCCGCGCCGTCGCCGCTGGCGCGCAAGGCGGCGAGTGCCTGCTCGGCCAGCATGCAGCCGCCGGCGGTATTGCCGAACAGGCGCAGATATGGCGTGGCGCCGGCGAGCGTGGCGTCCAAACCTTTCTGTGCCAGCAGCCACGTGGTCGCGCGTTCGAGCGAGTCGACCGCTTCGCTCAGGCGCGACGCCGTCGCTCCGAAGGCCGGGGCGTTGCTCGCCTTGACGTCGGCGACGAGCTTTCGCAATTCGTCAAGATAAAGCGTGACGGTCTTGCCGCCTTCGAGCGGCACCTTGCGCGCCACCAGGTCGAGCGCCTGGATGCCGTTGGTGCCTTCGTAGATGGCGGCGATGCGGGCGTCGCGGTAATGCTGGGCGGCGCCGGTCTCCTCGATATAGCCCATGCCGCCGTGCACCTGCACGCCGAGGGAAGCCACCTCGATGCCGATGTCGGTGGAGAAGGCCTTGGCGACGGGCGTGAGCAGCGAGGCGCGCTCATGCGCCAGCTTGCGCGCGCTTTCCGTCTTGTCGCGCAGCGAGCGGTCGATTGCCGTCGCCGTGGCATAGCAGATCGCGCGCGCCGCGCCGGTCAAGCCGCGCATGGTCAGCAGCATGCGCTTGACGTCGGGATAATGGATGATGGCGCCGGCTGCGCCCTGTTTGCGCTCGCGCGCATATTGCATCGCTTGTTGGGTGGCGCACTCGGCAATGCCTACCCCTTGCAAGCCGGTCGCCAGCCGCATCCGGTTCATCATCGTGAACATGCAGGCCATGCCCTTGTGCTCCTCGCCGATGAGGAAGCCGACCGCACCGCCCTGGTCGCCATAGACCATGGTGCAGGTGGGCGAGGCATGGATGCCGAGCTTGTGCTCGAGCGAATGCGCGCGCACGTCGTTGCGCGTGCCGTCGGGCAGGAATTTCGGGATCAAGAACAGCGAGATGCCCTTGATGCCGGCCGGCGCATCGGGCAGGCGCGCCAGCACGAAATGAATGATGTTATCGGTTAAGTCGTGCTCGCCATAGGTGATGAAGATTTTCGAGCCGGTGATGCGGTAGCTGCCATCGGGAGCGCGCGTCGCCTTGCTGCGCAGCGCGCCGACGTCGGAGCCGGCCTGCGGCTCGGTGAGCTGCATGGTGCCCATCCATTCGCCGCTGATGAGCTTTTCCAGATAGCGCTGCTTGAGGTCGTCGGAGCCGTAGGCGGAAAGCGCATCAACCGCGGCCATGGTCAGCAGCGGGCCGATGGCGAAGGCCATGGAGGCGGAATTCCACATTTCGAGGCAGGCGGCGTTGAGCGCGTGCGGCAGCTCCTGGCCGCCCCATTGGGAGGGCGCGGCCAGGCCATTCCAGCCGGCGGCGGCCCAGGCGGTGTAGGCCTGCTTCCAGCCGGGCGGCGTCGTCACCTTGCCGTCCTTGAACGGGGTGCCGAACTTGTCCCCAACGCTATTGAGCGGCGCGATCACGTCTGAGGCGAACTTGCCGGCCTCTTCCAGCACGGCGTCGACGGTGGTCTCGTCGAGCTCGCCATAGAGCCCGTCCGCCAGCGCCGCCGAAAAACCGGCAGCGTGCCTGAGCGCGAAAGCGATGTCGGCAACCGGCGCGCGGAAGGTCATGGGTCTAATTTACCCTCGGCGGGTGCGCGGTCAACGAAGACCGGCCGGCCCCGGGCCTGCGGCTCCCCATATAAGGCAGAAGCCGGCGGCGTTGATCGGGCAGGGCGGCACCTATATGGTCCGTGCAGCCGCGGCCGGCGTGGTTCGGCGCGGCGCTCTCCGGTTGAAGGTTTTGGGGCGTAGCCAAGTGGTAAGGCAGCGGATTTTGATTCCGCCATTCGGAGGTTCGAGTCCTCCCGCCCCAGCCAGTATTTTTCATTGCCGCACCGTCATTTAGCCGCGGTCGATTTGTTGTCGGCAATTTCATTCCGAACGCCAGTCCGCCCTTCATTCCGAACGTTTGTCCCCTGTGTGTTCGCCAAGCGGTGAGCGTGGCGCTTGCGAGTCGCTGACAAGGCGCGATCAAACGTGTCCTTGGCGTAGCCACGATAGGCTTGTGCCGTCTTGTGACCTGAAAGCGCGCGCCCCTGGCCCTCGGTTAGCGCGGCTTCCTCGAGCTCGGTCATGCCACCGTGTCGGCAAGCATCCAGCGTGAAATAGCTCGGGAGCCCGTCGATCTTTTTGCGGAGTTGCTGGACGATTTTTTCAAAGCCGCTGTAGCTGTACGGTTTGAAGGCGACTCCGTTGCGCGTTTTAACCTCGCGTAGGATCATCGGAATACCGCGCCGGGGCAACTTTGTTAGGATCGCCTCGGCTTCCGGGTAAAATTGGACGGTGGCACCGTCCACCGTGTCCTCAAGCGGATGCCAGACGGTTGCGCCGGTCTTGTGGTGCAAAATTTTGATTGCGTTCGGCCATTCCTTGCTGCGGTAATCGGGCCAGCGCAGGACACCAGCAAGCACGTTTTCGGGACGCTGTAGCCACTCAAAGCAGATCACGGCCGCTGCAGCGGCCTCTGGCCTTCCCAGCGCGATTGCGCCGTGGGCGAATTTATAAACATCGTCGCGTGTTACTGCGGGCTTTTTCGCCTTGGTCCGCCGCTTGATGGTAACCCCATCCCAGGGATTCGGCACATCGCGGTTAAATTCCCCAGGATGCAGCCGGTGGACGACACGCCAAGCGCGCCGGCAGAGCGCCACCGCCTTTTCCGCTTGCCGCGGCCGGTCGCCCTCGCGGCCCGCTAGGATTTTTTCGTAAATCTTGTCGGCGCCGATCGGCTTGATAGCCCGAATTTTGCGGTCGCCCAGCTTGTCGCCCTTTTTGGTCACGACAGCTTCTATAAGCTGCATCGTACGCTCGTAGTCGGGACGCGAGCGGGGCGCGACCTTTTCCAGGTAGGCTTTGCTGCGCCGGTATTCCTGAAAAAGCCACCGGATTGTGCCATAGATGGGCGCGCGTTCGCCCGTAACAGGCAAGCCGCGTCTGAGCATGGCCCACTCATCAAAAAGCGCGTTGAGAGCTGCTGCTCGGCCGCCGTTACCATCTTCGCCGCAGGCTGCCGTGTAATCGCGCCCCAAGGGCTGACTAACCACCGGACAGCCAAGCCGCCGATACTTGCCGGGCACGTACAAATAAAATGCTAACCGTCCGTCGGCTAACGGCTTAGTGACCACAAACCGAGGAAGCGGCATGGTCATGGTCACAAATCCTCGGCCACGTCGCGAGTCGACGCCAGTTCGATCGGCAGGATCGCCGCGTCCAAATCGTCGCGAAGCCATAGCAGCCGACGCCCCTCAGCAATTTGCGGCTTAGGGTATTCGCCGCTGCGGACTCGGCGCAAGAAGCCGCTTACGCTGCTCTCGCCAACGTAGCCGGCGGCCAAATCTGGCCCCATGCGGCGCGGCCATGAGCCGGCGGGAATGATCGGGGGACGACAGCTCATGAGTGGCCACCCTCCGCAACAAGCGGAATTTTGGGGGCTTGCTCGATGAGCAGCTTGGCGGGG
>CAZLWN010000135.1:0-9867 GCA_964563195.1 uncultured Undibacter sp.
TGCCGGGCGCGCTGCTGTTGCCGCGCGGGCAGATGCCGCTCAACATTTTCGAGCCGCGCTATCTTGCCATGGTCGACGACTCGTTGCGCGATGGCCACCGACTGATCGGGATGATCCAGCCCGACGCCGCCCACGGCGACGGCGACAAGCCGCCGCTGTACAAGATCGGCTGTGTCGGCCGCATCACCCAGCTGGCCGAGAGCGGCGACGGCCGCTATTTGATCGAGCTCACCGGCGTGGCGCGTTTCCAAGTTGAAGAGGAGTTGAAGGTCGCCACGCTTTACCGCCAGTGCCGGGTCACTTTTGCGCCGTTCGCCGACGACTTCGTGGCGCGCAAGGGCGAGAATGCGGTCGACCGCAACGCGGTGCTGACCGCGCTGCGCGGCTTCCTCGACGCCAACGATCTGAAGGCGGACTGGGAAGGCATAGAAAACGCGCCGAACGAGGCGCTGGTCAACGCGCTGTCGATGATGTCGCCCTACGGGGCGGCCGAGAAGCAGGCGCTGTTGGAAGCGCCGGATCTCAAGGCCCGCGCCGAAATCCTGGTGGCCATCACCGAGATCGAGCTCGCCAAGAAAAACACCGAGGGCGAGCCGCAGTTACAGTAGCCCACGCTTATGGCATGGCCGAGCGGCAGTTTCTCTTTCCCTCTCGCCTCGGGGGAGAGGGTAAGCGCGCAAATGGCTCGTCCGTGCTATAAGCATCACGAATTTGGAGCCCCCATGCCCACCGACCCGCCCACCGAACGGCCCGCCGGCAACGTCGATCCCAAGTTGCTGGAAATCCTGGTCTGCCCGCTGACCAAGGGCCCGCTCGAATACGACGCCGCCAAGCAGGAACTGATCTCGCGCAAGGCCAAGCTCGCCTATCCGATCCGCGACGGCATCCCGATCATGCTGCCGGAGGAAGCGCGCAAACTAGAATAATCTTAAACGGTCCGCCCTTGCCACTCAAAGCAGCCGCGACAAAATCAGGAATCCACGCATGATCAAGATCTGGGGCCGCAATACCTCGTCCAACGTGCAGAAGGTGATGTGGGCGGTAGGCGAGCTCAAGCTCGAGCACGAGCGCATCGATATCGGCGGCTCGTTCGGCAAGAACAAGGAGCCGAAATATTTGGCGATGAATCCGAACGGCCTGGTGCCTACGCTGGAGGAAGACGACGGCTTCCTGCTGTGGGAGAGCAATTCCATCGTGCGCTATCTCGCCGGCATATATGACAAGACGGGCGTCCTGGAGCCGAAGGACGCTCATCAACGCGCGCTCGCCAGCCAATGGATGGATTGGCAGTTGTCGGTGGTGGGCCCCGCGATCACGCCGGCGTTCTGGGGGCTGATCCGCACGCCGGAGGAAAAGCGCGACCTGGCGACGATCAAGGCCGCGCAGGACAGGACGGTCGCGGCCATGCAGATCATGGACGCGCAACTGGGCAAAACCAAGTTTCTCGCCGGCGACGCCTTCTGCTACGGCGACATTCCGGTCGGCGTTATGTGCTACCGCTACCGGCAACTGGTGCCCGGCCGCCCGGTCACGCCGCATCTCGACCGTTGGTACGACGCGATTTCATCGCGCAAACCGTTCAAGGATCACGTCGGCAGCATTCCGCTGAGTTGACGATTCTTCCAGGCAATCCGCCTGCCCTCTTTCCTCCTCCCCCTGTGGGAGACGGTATAGCGATAGCCGGGAAAGTCGGCCGCCTGCTAGCCTCTGCCGGCGCTGCAGACATTCGCGCCCTTGGCTCGCCAGCTAAATGAAATCATGCCGGTGCAGAAATCTCTCTCCCGCTGGTACAAAAGCCGCCAGCTCACATGCAGTGGTACGATCAAGCGATGGTGGTTGGAAAACATCTAGGATAGCATTAGTCGTCATATCCCCATCCCGACATAGGCAATGCGTTTTAGAAAAATAATTTCATTGGCAAGTATGATATCTTCCAGCTCGTTATCCGCAGTTGCGAGCGGGGCTGATGATCAATATGGCGCCACGCCGGCAGACATAAAAGCATATTTGGACGGGCTTGTAAGTTACTATTCAAACTCGATCAGCGGCTACGACAATAAGTTTTTGACATTAAGAAATGGCAAGCGGTTCCGAATTTCGGATAACCGAACCGACAAGACATTTCAACAACTTATTGAACAGCCGGATGTCGATGATATGTTTTACACTCCATATCCGAGCGGCACAGTTCCGAAGCAGCCTGCAAAAAATACGGACCCCGGTCGAGTTCGCTATGAGCCATTGTTTGTCGCCATGTACGGCGATTGTAAGAAGAATGAAGTAGTTAGGAAGCTACGAACTATCGAATGGCTTCCCAAACATCGTGGCGGCAGCGTCAAAATCACAACGGTCAACGGTGTTGATAAGGCTCTTGAAGCCGTTTCGCATGATCTGGATGAATTAACAACTGACTATTTCAAGTATCTAAAGCCAACCTCTGGCACTTATAATTGCCGAAAAATTTCTGGGTCCAGTGCGAGATCGATGCATGCCTATGGAGCAGCGATCGATACACGTGCAAAATATGCAAATTATTGGCGGTGGGCGCTAAATAGTCGAAGGGAGCCGAAATGGCAGAATCAAATTCCAATTCAGATCGTACGTGTCTTTGAAAAACATGGTTTTATCTGGGGAGGCTATTGGTATCATTACGATACGATGCATTTCGAATACCGTCCTGAACTTCTGCGCTATAAATATAGGCCACAAAGGCAACACTAGGTGTCAGACAATGCGCCCGCTACTAATTTTGTTCGTAGCAGCCTGGCTAGCGGTATTGGGACCAAATCCGAGTCGGGCTCAACAATTGTTAGAGAACTACCAAGCGTTTCTCAGTGAAAGGGATCATTTTAATTCGCGCGGGCAGCGACTCATGACGGCTGCAGCAATAATTAGGCAAGATCGCGCCAACTATCATCGATTTAATTTGAAAGACCAGGATGACGAAAGCGATGAGTTTTTTGTAAAGATTGATAATCGGTCGGCTCTTGAAAGATTGCTCGGTCATGGTAGCGACGTATTGGCTTTTTGTACCAGCGGATGAGAAATTACTGCATCGACACGATCTCATGTAGATGGGCAGTCAACGGCGCGAATGTCTGCGGCGGTGGCTAGCAGGTGGCCTACTTTTGCAGCTATCACTATACCCTCTCCCACAAGGAGAGAAGGGGAAGCGTAGACGCCGCCCGCCAGAATCCTACAGCACCTCGCCGCGCAGCAGCTTCGGCACCTCGCCGGTGAAGCCCGCCGCTTCACGGATGAACATGCGTTTCAAGGGCGGCATGCGCTCGACCAGCCCAAGCCCGATATCGCGGATCAGCCGCAGCGCGTCGGACCGGTTCGAGAACAATCTATTCAATCCATCGGTGGCAATGCCCATTGTCATGGTGTCGAAGCGACGCCAGCGCTGATAGCGCTCCAAGGCATCCGGCGCGCCGACATCGAGCCCGAGCCGCGCGGCGTCGGCGATAACTTCGGCGAGCGCGGCCACGTCGCGCAGGCCCATGTTCAAGCCCTGCCCGGCGATCGGATGTATGATGTGGGCGGCGTCGCCGACCAGCGCTAGCCGTTCGCCGATGAAGGAACGCGCGGTGAATAGCCCGAGCGGGAAGGCGCGGCGCGCACCCGTTACTTTAATGTCGCCGAGCTGCAGGCCGAAACGCTTCTCCAGCTCGTCGTGAAATTCTTCGTCAGGTAGCGCGACGATGCGTGTCGCTTCGCGCGCGCTTTCGGTCCACACGATCGAGGAGCGTTTGCTGGTGAGCGGCAGGATCGCGAACGGCCCCGCGGGGAGGAAATGCTCCTCGGCACGGCCCTCGTGCTCCCGCTCATGCGCCACCGTGCAAACGATCGCCGACTGATCGTAATTCCATCCATGCGAGGCGATGCCGGCCTGCTCGCGGATCGACGAGCGCGCGCCGTCGGCGCCGACCAGGAGCCGCGCGGAAATCTCGCTCCCATCGGTGAGCGCAACGTCGATTGTCTTTGCGGTATTGGCAAATCCCCTGACCGCGGTGGCGCGCAGATCGACACCGAGCGCCCTGGCTTTTGTAACAAGCGCGTCGACCAGCAGCCGGTTTTCGATCATGTGCGCGAACGGCTCGCCCTCTTCCACCTCGCCGCCGAAGGTGAGAAAGGTCGGCCGCACCGCGTCTTCGAGTTTGCTGTCGGTCACCACCATGTCGAGGATCGGCTGCGCTTCTTCCGCGACCGCATCCCAGACCCCGATTGCTTCGAACAGCCGGCGCGCGGCGGCGGCAATGGCCGATGCGCGCGGGTCGTTGGATGTCGCCGCCGCTAGCGTCGGATCGGCAACCGTCACCGCAAAACCCTCGCCCAGGCCCTGGCGCAGCGCGATTGCCAGCGCCAGACCGGCAAAGCCGCCCCCGCCGATCACCACCTCGCACCGCTTGCTTTTCACCGCCGCCATAGCTGCTATCCTAATCTATTCAGGCACTTGTGCCAGTCATGACGATTTTTGACGCAAATCAACAAATAGCCATCATCTTAGACTAAAGTATTAGTTACGGGGTGCATGGACCGGGTCGGTCCGGCCCGCGACCCGCAGGAAGAAGGGACACTCAATGGCAAGCGAAACCCATACCCTCAACAGCAAGAACCAGATTCTGATCTGGGTAGTTCTGGCGGTGGTCGTGCTCGGCCTCGTGTATTTCACAATCTAGCAACGAGCGTGACCGACGCGCCCTTGGTGGCGCACATGAGTGGGGCGGCAGTCGATCTGCCGCCCATCTCTTTGGCGGGTGTTGCACACCATCCCGCCTTGACTTCGCCCGATGCGCAAGCGTCATTGACGGCCGCCCAAGAACGAAAGCGCGCCGCCCATGTCCTCCGCCGTGCAGGATCTTCTAAACATCCTCGACCTCGAGCCGCTCGAGGTGAACCTGTTCCGCGGCCGCAGCCCGCAAGTCGGCTGGCAGCGCGTATTCGGCGGCCAGGTGATCGGCCAGGCGCTGGTCGCCGCCGTGCGCACGGTCGATGCCAGCCGCCCGCCGCATTCCATGCACGCTTACTTTCTGCTGCCGGGCGATCCCAAGGTGCCGATTATCTACGACGTGGATCGCATCCGCGACGGCAAGAGCTTCACCACAAGGCGCGTGACGGCGCGCCAGCACGGCCATCCGATCTTCTCCATGCTGGTGTCGTTCCATGCCGACGAGCCCGGCCTCGAGCATCAGGCGAAAATGCCGACGGTGCCGCCGCCCGAGCAGTTGCCGAACGAGGCCGAAGTGCGCAAGAACATCCTGCCGACCATGCCCGATCCGGTGCGGCGCTATTACGAGCGCGAGCGCCCGATCGAGCTGCGCCCGGTCGAATTTGAGCGCTACCTCGGCAAGAAATATCCCGACGGCCGGTTTCATGTCTGGATCAAGACCACCGGTCCGCTGCCGGACGATCCGGCGATCCATCAATGCGTGCTGGCTTACATTTCCGATATGGGGCTGCTCGATTCCGCGTTGGTGCCGCACGGGCATACGCTGTTCGAGAAGGAATTCATGGCCGCCAGCCTTGATCATGCGCTGTGGCTGCACCGGCCGTTCCGTGCCGACGAATGGCTGCTTTACGCGCAGGATTCACCCAATCTGCATGGCTCGCGCGGCTTCGGCCGCGGTCTAATATTCACCCGCGACGGCACGCTGGTCGCCTCCGTCGCCCAGGAAGGCCTGGTGCGCCGGCGACGCGAGTCTTAGCGCATCCTCCCGAAAAGCTTGTCGCCGGCGCAAACGCCGGATGGGAAACGGTTTTCGGACAACATCAAGCATCACGTGTAGTGTCACGGTGGTAATGAAACGATTGATCGCGGTATTCGTCGCTCTATTCGCGATGACGGCGCCGGCGCTCGCCGCCTCCGGCAAACAATCACCGCCGCCCGGCGCGTTCCATGGCGCGCCAGGCGAATATACGCGCTTCTCGGCTGCCGAATTGAGCCGCGGCTTCATGGCGCTGGCCTTCGGCTCCGATCTGCGCATCGGCGCGGCGCCGCGCGGCATCCGCCATTTCGACCATCCGATCCGTGCCCGCGTATTCGCCGGCGGCAGCGTCGAGCGTGCCGCGACGACGGCGCGCATCGTCGAGGAATACGCGCGCAAGGTTCCCAGCCTGCACTTGAGCCTCGTGACCGCGTCGCCCGCCGACATAGAAGTGCGGCTGATCGACGAGAAGGATTTCAAGTCTGCGCTGCGTGCTGCCTTTGGCGCCAAGGTGGCGCAGACCTTCATCCGGCGCACCGATCCGCAATGCATGACCAGCGTGAAGTCGAGCACCGAGGGCGACATCCTGCGCTCGGTCTCCTTCGTCATCGTCGACAAGGGCAACGACGTCTTCCTCGACTGCGCCTACCACGAGCTGTTGCACGCCTTCGGCCTGTCCAACCACGACCAGCACAATCCGTGGACCACGCTCAACCAGCACCGCATGGTCGGCTACCTGACGGTTTATGACCGCGCCTTGCTCACCTTGCTCTATGACCCGCGCATCAAGCCGGGGATGAGCGCAAAGCAGGTGCGCGCCAAGCTGCCGGCTGTAATCGTCGACCGCGGCCTCGCCGCGCCCGAACTCGGCAAATAAGGCAATATTGCTGTCCTAAAATGCCTTTTATCGCAGCGATTGCTTGTGGGCGCCGCAATAAACCCGCTTAATCTTTAGGCCGTGTGTCGATAGCCTATGCAAATTCGCCCGTGCCGGCGCCCGCCGGGGCGGGTTCGTTGTTGTGCGGCGCATGATCCCGAAAGGTTTGTCCCCGGCTCGAATGGGGATGGGCACCGGTTTTCGGAAAAGTCACGCGCCAACGAAAAAAATCATCGCCGGAAAGGAAGCCATGAAGCTGGTTATCGCGGTCATCAAACCGTTCAAGCTCGACGAGGTGCGCGACGCCCTCACGCGCATCGGCATTCACGGCATGACCGTGACAGAGGTCAAAGGCTATGGGCGGCAGAAGGGCCACATGGAAATTTATCGCGGCGCCGAATACGCCATCAATTTCCTGCCCAAGCTGCGCATCGAGGTGGCGATCGCCAGCGAGCAGCTCGAGCAGGTGATGGACGCCATCGCGACCGCCGCCAAGACCGGGCAGATCGGCGACGGAAAAATCTTCGTCACGCCGCTCGAGCACGCCGTGCGCATTCGCACCGGCGAGACCGACACCGGCGCGCTCTAGCAAGACAATCGGGGGGACAACAATGACACGGGCGCCTTTACGCCTCGCCGCGACGGCAATCGCGGCTGTCGCGCTGCTGACCGTTTCACCGGCTCTCGCGCAGACCGGAAAAATCGACGGCGCCGACACCGCCTGGATGATCGGCGCTACCGGTCTGGTGCTGATGATGACGATCCCGGGTCTCGCGCTGTTCTACGCCGGCATGGTGCGCAAGAAAAACGTACTCGCCACCATGGCGCAATCGCTCGCCGCCACATTCGTCGTTTCCATCCTGTGGGTGTTCGTCGGTTACACGCTCGCCTTCAGCGGCGAAGGCGCCTTCATCGGTTCGTTTGAGCGCGTCTTTCTCATCGGCATGACGCCCGACTCGATCTCGCCCTTGGCCAAGACCATCCCCGAGAGCCTGTTCATGATCTACCAGATGACCTTCGCCATCATTACGGTGGCGCTGGTCGCGGGCTCGGTCGCGGACCGCTTGCGCTTCTCCGCCTTTCTCATCTTCTGCGCCTTGTGGCTGATCCTGGTCTACGTGCCGATCGCGCATTGGGTGTGGGGCGGCGGCTTCCTCGGCAGCTACGGACTGATCGACTTCGCCGGCGGCACGGTTGTGCATCTTAACGCCGGCGTCGCCGGACTGGTGGCGGCCTACATAGTCGGCGCGCGCCGCGGCTACGGCCGCGAGAATCTGGCGCCTTTCGATTTGGCGCTGGCGGTGATTGGCACCGGGCTGTTGTGGGTTGGTTGGTTTGGCTTCAACGGCGGCTCCGCGTTGGGCGCCAATTCGCGCGCCGTCATGGCAATCGTCGCGACCCATCTTGCCGCCAGCACCGGGGCCTTCACCTGGATGGTGTTGGAGTGGTGGACGCGCGGCAAGCCATCGGTACTCGGCATGATCTCGGGCGCCATCGCCGGCCTTGGCACCATCACGCCCGCCTCCGGCTTCGTGCTGCCGATGCAAGCCGTGCTGATCGGATTGATCGCCGGCGCCGTCTGCTTCTGGGCCTGTACCTGGCTCAAGATCAAATGCGGTTATGACGACTCGCTTGACGTGTTCGGCGTGCACGGCGTCGGCGGCATGACCGGCACTTTGCTCGCCGGCGTGCTGGCGGTCGGCGCGCTATCGGCGAGCCCAGAATTGCCGGGCGGTATCCATGGCCTGATCGAGGGCAACCCCCGCCAGATACTGGCGCAAGCTTATGGAATCGTCGTCACCATCCTGTGGTCGGGCATCCTCACCGCGATCATCCTCAAGGCGGTCGGCGCCCTGGTGCCGTTGCGTGTGCGCCAAGAGGACGAGGTGATGGGTCTCGACGTCAGCCAGCACGGCGAGGCGCTGCAATAGCGCGACTGTCTGTCCGGCCGGCCGCTCGCAAACCAAAGAGCTTGCCCGCGCTGGCTGCGGGCAGGTTTTTGCGCTAATCCAGCTGACTAATTTTTGTGCAGCATCTCTAAACCCTGACCGGTCTTTGGGCGGTGGCCAGCGGCGGTATTCAGACCAGGTGCTGGCCCATCAATGTTTCCTCATAGAATCAATCGCATAGACCGGAAGCCGGCACTTGGCACGGCGTTTGATTCCCTTTTTGCGGCCCTGCCTGCGGAGTGCACTTCGTGGGCCCGGCTCAGTGAAACCCGCCCGCACTGCGTAAGGATCGAAACGGGCTCAAGCGGGGATCGAATCCATGAAAATCGTCATGGCCATTATCAAGCCTTTCAAACTCGACGAGGTCCGTGACGCTCTGACCTCCATCGGGGTTCAAGGACTGACCGTCACCGAGGTCAAAGGATACGGGCGTCAAAAGGGCCACACGGAAATCTACCGTGGGGCCGAATACGCGGTGAGCTTCCTCCCCAAGATCAAGGTGGAGGTGGCGGTGGCATCCGACCAAGTCGACAAGGTCGTCAGCGCCATCAGCGGCGCGGCCAAAACCGGACAGATCGGCGACGGCAAAATTTTCGTCTTCGGCCTGGATCACGCCGTGCGCATCCGCACCGGCGAAACCGACGCTGCGGCTCTCTAGTAGCCCCCACCGCAAACAATACGGACAGGAGTTAGACCATGACGTTGAAGAAATTCTCCGGTGCGGGGCTGATCGCGCTTGCCGCACTCATAATCGGTTTGATTCTCGCCGACGGTGCGCTGGCGCAGACCACCGCACCGGCGGCGCCGGCGGCCGCGCCGCCCCCGCCGAAGCTCGATACCGGCGACACCGCCTGGATGCTCACGTCGACCGCCCTGGTGTTGATGATGACCATTCCCGGACTGGCGCTGTTCTACGGCGGCATGGTTCGCAAGAAGAACGTGCTGGCGACGGTGATGCAAAGCTTCACCGTCACCTGCCTGGTCACCGTGATTTGGATGGTGATCGGCTACAGCTGGGCCTTCACCGAAGGCAGTGGCTACATCGGCGGCAATTCGCGTTTGCTGCTGATGGGCATGGGCGTGAACGAACTCAATGGCCTTACTATTCCTGAGTCCGTGTTCATGACCTTCCAGATGACCTTCGCCATCATCACCCCGGCACTGATTTGCGGCGCCTTCGCCGACCGCATGAAGTTCTCGGCGATGATGTGGTTCATGGGCCTATGGTCGCTGTTCGTCTATTCGCCGATCGCCCACTGGGTCTGGGGGCCCGGCGGCTGGCTCGGCGGCCTCGGCGTGCTCGACTTCGCCGGCGGCACCGTGGTGCATATCA
>CAZLWN010000136.1:0-9818 GCA_964563195.1 uncultured Undibacter sp.
CCAGCGCGCTCGTCGGCGCGCTCTATTGGATCAAATTGTGAGTCCAGACCCTAGTGATCAGGATTTTGTAGCTTTTACTTGATTTGTTGACGGGCCGACAGCAGCAAGCTGTCGGCCCGTCATCGTTGTTTGTGCGGCATCGCCAGCGGCCGCGCGGTCGGACCGTGATCGCCCTCCAAAGGAAGCACAAAACAACGATAATATTGTGCCGCCGGTACGCGTGGACTGACCGCGCAGCGGTGAAAAATAGCAAGGTCTGCCGGTCGGTGATATTGCATGTAGGGCGCTGCCACGAAGCGGGCGCCATCGGCGAGCGCGCCGTAGCGGTCGATTTCGCCCTTGAACCCGGGCTCAGCCGCCAGGATGGCTTGGCGGAAGGTGTCGTCGACGATGAAATTGTCGGGCATCTGGTCGGACGGGCCGTCGAAGTAGTTGTTCTCCGACACATTGGCGCCGCTGACGCCAATCAGCATTTTGCGGTTGCGGTGCCCGTCGCGATATAACGCAAAACCAGTGCGCCGGCCGATCAGGATGTGGCTGTCGCCTACGGTTGTCGAAATGAACGTGTCTGCCGGCGTGACCGTTTCGTCGAGAATGTAGAGAAAGATTTTCAGCCTAGCGTTGAACAGCAGGAAAAAGCGTACGCCGGATTCGTCGAAGACCGGACCGATGAACTGCTCGTCGGGACGAATGGCCTGCGCGGGCGGGTGGACCCGCGAGAGATCGTTAAGCGTGAACACGACGCTCTTGTTCTTGTATGTCAGACGATAGGCCAGCGGTTCGACCTTCTCCACTCTCACCCCGCGCGCTGCACCGAGTATTACTTCGTAGTCATGGGTGAGACCAAGCCAGCTCGGTTGATCGACATAATAGACAAAACGGAAATTACCCTGCTCACGCAAGCGTGCGTCGATCTTGATGTTGCCGGCATAGCGCGCGCCTCCGTGAAAGAACCAAAAGTAATAGTGGTTCTCGGTCGGATAGACCTTGACCCGTGCCGGTAGGCTGTTGAGCACATAGGTGAAGACCGCCATCGGATCGTCGATCGCTAGATCGAACTTGACGATGACGTCTTCGACGTAACGTTCATTGGTGTGGAGTCGCGGCGGCGCGGCGTCCTCCGCCACCGCACTCGCCGAGGCCGCTGTCAGCGCGGAGAAGGCGCACACAGAAACTATGGAACGGCGCATTACGAATACTCTTTTGAGCAGCCTTCATTGAGTGGCCCAGGTGGAATGTTAGTTGAGAGTTGGAGATTGCGCCAGCGTGACCGGCGGAGCCACATCGACGTATGCTACGGCCACAGCGAACATAGGCGGCATGTCCGCTTCGGGTCATTAGCAAACAAAACATCTCGGGCCAAAATCCACTATTGTCCACTGTTACTCCAAAAGCCGACATTATTGGGCGGCACATCACATCGGCATCTGGCTGGCTGCTTGTGAGTCGACTCCCTCGTTGGCGCATAGCGGGCAAGCCCGCCATGCGCGTGGCACGCCGCGCTGCTTCTTCGCGCCGCCGCCGGGAAGTTGATCGTCATCCAGAAGAGTAGACCAGCGCCTAGACCCGCGGCGGCGGGCGGCCGCTAGCATCTTTCGACGGGACTTTCACCCAGGCTTCGCCATCGAGGACGATCTCGCCGTCGACCGCACAGGTGCAGGCCAGCCGCGCGCGAAATTTTTCCGGCATCAGCTCGGCAACTGCCACGCTCACCTCGACCGTATCGCCGATCTTGACCGGCGCGCGGAAATGCAAGGTTTGCGAGATGTAGATCGCGCCGGGGCCCGGCAGTCTGGTGCCAAGCACCGCGGAGATCAGGCTCGCGGTATAGAGCCCGTGCGCGATGCGCGTGCCGAACGGCGTCTTGGCGGCAAAATGCTCGGACAGATGGATCGGGTTGCGGTCGCCGGTAACCTCGGCAAAGCCGACCACGTCCGAGGAGTCGATGGTCTTGCGCAGCGTCTCGGTCATGCCGACCGAGAGGTCCTCGAAAAACAACATCTGGAGGGGCAGAATCATAAAGCGCTATCCTCGACTTAGGTCGTAAAGCGACAAAACGTGACCGTGATCACAGAACATATCTGACAGGTCGGTGTGTTATGGCGTCAAAGAACGTAAAACAGTGCAGGCAGTGTCATGATTTTGATCCGGTTCGCCATCAGCCTTTTTGCCCTTTCGCTGCTGGGTATGGCCTTTTCGTTGAGCGCAGCCCACAGCCAGCAGGCCGTAACAGCGCCGGCAGTCACGCTTCGCTAGGTCTCCTCGCCCGGCATAGCCACCACAGCACGCCGATCATCACCACATTCGCCAGTGCCAGCAGCGTCAATAGGGCGATGGTCGTGTCCGCGCCGCTCGCCTCGATCAGCAGCGCGCCAGCCGACGGCGCCAAGGCCTGCACGATCAGGCTCGGAAAGGCGAGCTTGCCCATCAACCGCGGAAAGCGCACTGGCCCGAACAACGCAAGCGGCAGCGTTCCGCGCCCGATCCACGAGATGCCATAGCCGGCGCCGTAGATCAGGATCGTCAGCACCAGGGCTGGGAAACCGCCGAACAGCATCAACAGGCCGACCGCCATCAGCGTGCAGGATCCGATCATGGTCCAGATCGGGTGGTAGCGGGCACCGAACAGCCGTTCCACCACGCGTGCGCCGACCTGGGCCGGGCCGAACAGCGTGCCCAGACTCACCGCCACGGCGTAGTCCACGCCCCTCGCCTGCAGAAAAATGAGCAGATGCACCACGACGATCGAGCCGATGCCGGCGGCAAGTGACAACACCGCCGCGAGCAGTGCGAAGATCAAGGCTTCGTTGGCGAGCCGCGGCGGCTCGGCGCATTGCGGATCGGCATCGCGCGCCGTCGTTGCGGGAGTGCGTTGCGCGGTCGACCGCACCACCGCCATTTGCAGCGGCAATGACACGACCAGGTGTAGCCCTGCATAAATCAGGCAGGCGCTGCGCCAACCGACATGCTCGATCATGAAGGCGCTGAGCGGCCAGCAAATGGTGCTGGAGAATCCACCGAACAGAGTCAGGTTGGTGATCGGCCCGCGCGCCTCGCTGCCATAGAGCCGGCCGAGCGCCGCAAACACCGCATCGTAGAGCCCGGTGCCCATGCCGATGCCAATCAGTACCCAAGCCGCAAGATAGACCGGCAGCGCCGGCGAAAGACCAACGCCAATGAGACCGGCGGCATAGAACAGGGAGCTCGCCAGCAGCACCGGCCGCCCGCCGTGACGGCCGATCAGCTTGCCAACCTGCGGCGAGATCAGCCCGGCCACTAGCAAGCCGAGCGAGACGCCACCGACGATGAAGCCCAACGACCAGCCGGTGTCGCGCACGATCGGCTGCGCGAACACGGCCGGAAAATAGAACGAGGTGCCCCACGCCAGGATCTGGCTGATGCCAAGGGCGGTGATGACGATGCGGCGGTCGGGCAGGCCCACCCCTGCTTGCAATGCCAAAACGTGCCTTCCCTAGCCCGCTGTCACGTGCGTTTGCCTTACCAAGGCTCGGCCGCAATCTACACGATCCGCTTTGGCCGCGGGCCGGCCGGCGCCTTCTGGCGCGATTCCCAAACCGGCGCGCAGAACCGCAGCCAAAAAGCCGGCAAAATCAGCTTTACCATTAAGGATCAGTTGCTTAAGGCATGCGTTTTTGCATTGCTGCGGCGCAATATTGTTGCTTTCCAAGCCGCTCAACATCCCTATTTTCCGAGCGACACGATTCACCGGCCAAGCGCCGGCGCAAGAAAGAGGAACGTCATGTTTGCTTCCATTGTCCGCTTCATCCGCGAATACCGCCGTTACAATCAGAGCCTGAGCGAGCTCAGCCGCCTCGGCGACCGCGAGCTGGCCGACATCGGCATCAGCCGCTCGGATATCCCGCGCGTAGCTTGGAACGCCGCGCATCTGCACTAGCCGACTTTCCGTCAAGCTCGCGTCCGCCCGCGCCCGCCGATCGGCGGGTGCGGGCGTTTTTACGCGAGCGGCGCGTCGAAACTTTTGCGGCAGGCCTGGCTACTTTTCCTCGAGCCATTTCGCGAGCGGCATAACGTCCGGCACCTGACCATACGCCGTGGGCCACATGTCGACGACCCATTTGGTGCCGGTCTTGCGTTCCAAGATGACGGCAGTGTTATGCGGCAGTTGGCCTATCAAAATATTGCCGCGATAGCGCGGATTATCCACGGTATGGTGGCGCAACACGCCCCACGCCTGCAGCACCAGCAGCAAGCTCGTGGCGTTACGCGTCGTATCCCAGCAATCGAAGTTGTGCGCGTCGTCGAAGGCGCGATAATCCGCATTGGCGACGCGCCTGGAGGTGCCGACTTTCTTGCCCACCCAGTGATCGAACCAGACGAAAGCTTGCTGGACGGCTTTGCGCTCGGCCGCGGGAGACGCCCGGCCCCGCGCGAGGATGTTTACGAGTGTAACGTGGTCCTTGCCGGTAAAGACCAGTTCCGTGCGGCGGCGGCACCCAAAACCATAGCAGACCGTCATTTGTTTCGTAGTCGGCGGCAACTCCTCCACCGCCGCGTACATGTCAATGATTTCCTGGGTTAGCTTGATCGCGGCGGCCGCGGGTCGCGCGCCGAGTGTCAGACTTGCCGCCACAATTACCACTAGGATGTGCCGATACTGCACGGCGCGAGCCTCCCGGACGCGGCCCAACGGCCGTTGTCACACCTGTCCCGGTCGCCTAGGTATTGGGCCATGAAGCCCGGACAGACGCAAGCGGTCCATGTAATCGGCGGCGGATTGGCCGGCTCGGAAGCCGCTTGGCAACTGGCGCAAAAAGGGGTGCCGGCCGTCCTGCACGAGATGCGGCCCTTGCGGACGACTGCCGCCCACAAGACCGAGGGCTTGGCCGAGCTAGTCTGCTCAAATTCGTTCCGCTCCGACGACCGCGAGCACAACGCCGTCGGCCTGCTGCATGAGGAGATGCGCCGGCTCGGCTCGCTGGTGATGCATGCGGCCGACCGAAATCAGGTGCCAGCCGGCGGCGCCCTGGCGGTCGACCGCGACGGCTTTTCCGCCGCGGTCACGGCAGGGCTGGAAAGCCATCCGCTGGTCACGCTCGCGCGCGGCGAAGTCTCCGCGCCGCCGCCGGACTGGGACAGCGTCATCATCGCTACCGGCCCGCTCACTTCACCCGATCTTGCAGCCAGTGTCCGCAAGCTCACCGGCGAGGACGCGCTCGCCTTCTTCGACGCCATCGCTCCGATCGTGCATCGCGACTCGATCGGCCTCGACCAAGCCTGGTTCCAATCGCGCTACGACAAGGCCGGCCCCGGCGGCTCCGGCGCCGATTATATCAATTGCCCGCTCACGCGTGAACAATACGATGTGTTCATCGACACACTGATCGCCGGCGACAAGGTTTCGTTCCATGAATGGGAAGCCTCCACGCCCTATTTCGACGGCTGTCTGCCGATCGAGGTGATGGCGGAGCGCGGGCGTGAAACGCTGCGCCACGGCCCGATGAAGCCGTTCGGCCTGACCAACCCGCATCGTCCGGACGTGAAGCCTTACGCGGTCGTGCAACTGCGCCAGGACAACAAGCTCGGCACGCTGTTCAACATAGTCGGCTTCCAGACCAAGCTGAAACACGGCGAGCAACAGCGCATCTTCCGTAGCATTCCCGGATTGCAAAACGCCGAATTCGCCCGCCTCGGTGGCCTGCACCGCAACACTTTTCTCAATTCGCCAAAGCTGCTCGACAAAAGTTTGCGGCTCAAGGCCAATCCGCGCTGGCGCTTTGCCGGCCAGATCACCGGCTGCGAGGGCTATGTCGAATCCGCGGCAATCGGCTTGATTGCCGGGCGCTTTGCCGCCGCCGAGCACCGCGGCGAGAGGCTTGCCACCCTACCGCCCACCACGGCCCATGGCGCGCTGCTGGCGCATATTATCGGCGGCCACCTCACGACCATCGACGCCGGTCCATCCTCGTTCCAGCCCATGAACGTGAATTTCGGCTTGTTTCCGCCCCTGGAGGAAACGCCATCCTTCGACCGCGCCGGCCGTAAGTTCGGCCGTGGCTCGGCCAAAAACCTGGCGCGCAAAGCTGCGCTCAGCGCCCGCGCGCTCGCCGATCTCGCGCGCTGGCTGGGCGAGCCCGCGCAGGCCGACGCCGCGGAATGAAAATCATATCTTGAATATCCGGCGTGGATTGCGCGCCGCGCGCCATAGCCACCACTGCCGGCGCCAGCCCGGCATTTGATCGACTTCAAATGGCTCATAACCTCGCCGTTCCATGCGGCGCAGCGCCGGCCCGACGGTCGCAACCGGCAGCAAAGCTGGCAGGAATTCCGGCGGTGCGGCGTCCAACTCCGCCTGCGCCGCCGCCAGATGGCGGCGCGCATGGGAGCGCATCTCGGCAAGGGCGGCCCGCAAGGGATCGCCCCCTTGCGCGGCAAAAATATTCTCGCGATTGACGCCATGTCGTTCCAATAGGTCCAGCGGCAGATAAAGCTGCCGGCGGGACGCATGCAGAGCAAAATCGCGCAGGACGCCCGTGATCGCATAGGCGATCCCCACGTGCCGCGTCACCGGTGCTGCCGCCGCCCCCGGAGCGCTCAGAATATCCGCGGCCATCGCAAACAGCGCGCTTTGGGTCCTGCCGGCATAATTTTCCAGGTCGTCAAGTGTCGCCATCGGCTCGTCATAAAGGTCGAAGGCGTGCGCATCGATCAGCGCGATCAGCTGATCAGCAGCGATGTTATATCGCGCAAGCGTCTTCCGCAGCGCCGCCGCCACCGGGTTTGCCACCGCCTCACCTTCGCGCTCCCCGCTCAACACTTCGCGCCACCACTGCAGCCGGATTTCGCCCGGCATTGGCTCGCGCGCCTTGTCGCGCACCCGCACGATCTCGATATTGAACGCATAAAGCGCATAAAGCGCGTCGCGCTGCGCGGCCGGCGCAAACAGCGTGGCGAGATAACGGTCGCGGTCGGCTTCCCGCACCAGCGCGGCGCAATGGTCGAAATCAGCCTGCATCGGCGCAGTCTAGCCGAGCCGTCAACCGACCGCGATCAGCCCAGCGCCGACGCGCCGGTTCTCCGCCAGCAGGATGTTGTAGGTGCGCACCGCCGCCCCGGTCGCCATGGCATCGACCGACAGCGACAATTCGTGGAACCGTGCCCGCAACGGCTCCGGCAGGACCCAGGGGTCATGACCGCCGCCGATGAGAAACAGATCGAGCGTCTCGGCCCGCGCAAACACCGGCTCGAGCGCCGCCATGGTCAGTTCGGTCAGGCGGTTGACCGGCCAGGCCCAGATGCCGTCGGGAAAGCACAGCAGCGAGCCGCGGTGCGACATGCCGGCAAAGCGGAAGCCGCCATTGCCATAGGCATCGATCGGCGCCGGCCCCGGCAGATGTGGTGCATCGGCCTGGCCGCCGGCCATATTTTAGGACTTGTCCTGGTCAGACGAAGACAGCGTGTCGCGCCCGGTGCCGACGCCGAGATAGATCAGGATCGGTGCCGCGATGAATATCGAGGTGTAGGTGCCGACCAGCACCACGCCGAACATCATGGTGGCGGTGAAACTGTGGATCGCCTGGCCGCCGAACAGCAGCAGCGCCAGCAGCGCAAGCGTCACGGTGACGTGGGTGATGATCGAGCGCGAGAGTGTGGCATTGACCGAGATGTTGAGCAGGTCCGCCATGGTCATCCGCTTGTAGCGCCGCAGCATCTCGCGGATGCGATCGTAGATCACCACGGTATCGTTGAGCGAATAGCCGAGGATGGTGAGCAGCGCGGCGATACTGGTTAGGTCGAAGTCAATCCGGGTCAGCGACATGAAGCCGATGGTGAGCACCAGGTCGTGCACGTTTGCGATCATGGCGCCGAGCGCGAACTGCCATTCGAATCGAAACCACACATAAATAAGAATGCAGAAAATCGCCATCATGAGCCCGATGATGCCGTAGGACAATAATTCGCCCGACACGCGCGGACCCACCACCTCAACGCGGCGATACTCCATCTGGTTGCCGAGCGCGCCGCGCACCTTGTTGACCGCCACCTGCTGGGCGGCATCGCCGCCGGGCTGCTCGGCGATGCGGATCAGCACGTCGTTGGGCGCACCGAATTGCTGCAATTGCACCTCGCCGAGCTCGAGCGCGCTCAACGTCGCCCGCATGGTGGCAAGATCGGCGGCCCCCTGCTTGGTCTGCACCTCGATTAGCATGCCGCCCTTGAAGTCGATGCCGAAATTGAGCCCGTGGAAGAAATAGAGCGAAATCGCCAGAATCGACATTATCGCGGATATTGGAAAGCTGATGCGCCGAAAGCGCATGAAATCGAATTTGGTGTCGTCGGGGACGATACGAAGCAGGCGCATGCGTGGCTCCTAAATGGGCACGCGTTGCGGTCGCCGCCAGCGCACCCAGTACGCCACGATCAGGCGCGTCAAGGTGAAGGCGGTAAAGACGGTCGTGATGATGCCGATGCCGAGCGTCACGGCAAAGCCGCGCACCGGGCCGGTGCCGATATAGAACAGCACCGCGGCGGCGATGAAGGTGGTGATGTTGGAGTCGAGAATGGTGGCGAGCGCGCGCGAAAAGCCGGCGTCGATGGCGTTGATCGGCGTGCGGCCGCCGCGCACCTCCTCGCGGATGCGCTCATAGATCAGCACGTTGGAATCCACCGCGATGCCGACGGTAAGAACGATGCCGGCGATGCCCGGAAGGGTGAGCGTCGCGTTGAGCATCGACAAGACGCCGAAGATCATGGCGACGTTGACGGCAACGGCGATGTTGGCGAACAAGCCGAACAGGCCATAGGTGACGAACATGAACAGCACCACCATGGCCGCGCCGAAATAGGACGAAATCTTACCCTGGGCGATCGAGTCGGCGCCGAGGCCGGGGCCGACGGTGCGCTCCTCGATGATGGTGAGCGGTGCCGGCAGCGCACCGGCGCGCAGCAGGATGGCGAGGTCGTTGGCGCTCTGGACGGTAAAATTGCCGGAAATCTGCCCGGAGCCGCCGAGGATCGGCTCGCGGATAACCGGCGCCGAGATCACCTGGTTGTCGAGGACGATAGCGAAGGGCTTACCGACGTTTTCCTGGGTCACGCGTGCGAATTTGCGCGCGCCCGAAGTGTTGAAGCGGAACGAGACGATCGGCTCGCTGGTGCGCGGGTCGAATCCCGGTTGCGCGTCGGTGAGATCGGCGCCCGACACCAGCACGCGTTTCTCCACGAGATAGGGGATTTTCGGCGCGCTCGCGCTGTAGAGGATTTCATCGTCAGGCGGCACGTGGCCCTGCGCTGCCTGCTGCGCCGGAACCGAGGTGTCGACCATGTGGAAGTCGAGTTTGGCGGTTTTGCCAAGCAGCTGCTTCAGCCGGGTCGGATCCTGCAGGCCGGGGACCTGGACAAGAATGCGGTCGGTGCCTTGACGCTGGATCAGCGGTTCGACAGTGCCGAGCTCGTTCACACGGCGCTCGATGATCTGGATTGACTGGTCGACCGCCTGGCGCACGCGTTCGACGATTGCCGGGTCGGTCAGCGTCAATCGAAATAGGCTGTTTGGCTCGCTGGCGATGTCGACGTTGCGGTGGCCGGTCGCGCTCAAGATGCCGCCGAGCGGCTGCGACAGCGTTTGGAGCTTTTCCTGCGCCTGACCTGAATTCTGACCCTCGCGGATGCGCACTTCGACGCTGTTGCCGCGCACCACCAGCCCGGTATAGCCGATGCGCGCCTCGCGCAGTACGCGGCGGACGTCGTCGCGCAGGGTTTCCAGCATCTCCTTGTGCACGGACTTGCTGTCGACCTCGAGCAGGATGTGCGAGCCGCCCTGCAGATCGAGACCGAGC
>CAZLWN010000137.1:0-9813 GCA_964563195.1 uncultured Undibacter sp.
AGCAGCACAGCCTGGAGCCCAACATCGGCGCCGCCTATTTCTGGCTCGCTCTCATTAAGGGCGGCCGCGAATTGCAGCAGCATGTGCTCGACGACTGGATGGAAAACGGCTACCGCGCGCTCGGCGTCATGGAAATGCATCTCGCCAAGCACGCCTTTTTCGTCGACGGCCGTTTCAGCATCGCCGACATCGCGCTTTACGCCTATACGCATCTGGCCGAGCTCTGCGATTTCGACCTGACGCGCTACCCGGCAGTGCGCGCCTGGCTCGCCCGCGTCGCTGCCGAGCCCGGCCACGTGGCGATGGACTGGCAGCCGGCGCCGCTGGCGGCGGTGGAATAGCGCGCCGCGCATTTTAGTTGCGCAGGATCTTTTCCGAAAACGGGTGCCCATCCCCGATCAAGTTGGGGACAGGCTTTTTCGGGATCATGCGCGTGTTCACCTTTCGTTAACCATTGTCACGAAAACGCCGCCGTTCTCCACCCGCTTTGCCCCAATCGGGACGAACACCCGCCCGCTTCCGCTGAAATTATGATCGCCTCGGAACAAATGATTCTTTTGCCCGTTTACAGGTCGCCATGCGCACGCCCATTGAAGATTCCGGCTTTACCCCGCCCGCCGGCCACCCTCTCGGCACCGAGCGCCGCACCGTCGCGCTCGCCCAGCTGGTGGCTATCGCGGCGCTCGCCATCTCCACCATCGTCGTCGCCACCGTCGTCTCCGCCGGCATCGCCCGAGCCGGTGTCGCCGATGGCGTGGTCGGCCATGAAGGCAGCCTGTTCGGCATCGCCCTGCTGCTCGGCCTGATCTTCATCGGCATGAGCGGGCTGTCGCTGCCCGGCCGCCGGGCGAAAAAGCGCTAGCGCGATTAAAGCTTTCGGAACCGCGCGCGATGTCGCACAGTTGACGCGGCATCGACGGAGACGGGTATGCGTTTCATTGTGTTGCTGGTCGCCTTGCTGCTGGCACCACTAAGCGCGCCGATAGCGGCGCCAAAAACCTTCCGATCCTCCGCCGGCACGCTCGCGGTCGAAACCGTCGCCGGCGGCCTGGAGCACCCCTGGGCGCTCGCCTTCCTGCCCGACGGCACCATGCTGGTGACCGAGCGGCCCGGGCACATGCGCATCGTCACGCGCGACGGCAAGTTGTCCCCGCCCTTGGCGGGCGTGCCGAAAGTCTTCGCCTACCACCAAACCGGCCTGCAGGACGTCATCCTCGCCAACGATTTCGAGAACAGCCGCACCGTGTTCTTCTGCTACGTCGAGCCCGACGACGGGCGCGGCCGCATCGCGGTCGCCCATGCGCGCCTCGAAGACAAGCGCCTCGCCGCGGTCAAGACGATCTTCCGGCAGAACAACCCGCCCGGATACGGCGTCAACATGGGCTGCCGTATCGTGCAGGCCAAGGACGGCAACCTGTTCGTCACGCTCGGCGATCAGTTCTCCGCCGAGTTGGCGCAGCAGCTCGACAATCATCTCGGCAAGATCGTGCGCATCACGCCCGAGGGCAAAGCGCCGCCCGACAATCCTTTCGTCGGCAAGCCAGGCGCGCTGCCGGAAATCTGGGCCTATGGGTTGCGCAACCCGGAAGGCCTCGCCATCAATCCGGCCGACGGCAAATTGTGGGAGCAGGAGCACGGCCCCATGGGCGGCGACGAGATCAACATCATCGAGAAGGGCGGCAATTACGGCTGGCCGGTGGTCTCATTCGGCGTCGACTACGACGGCACGCCGGTCGGCACCGGCAAGCAGCATCACTCCGGCATGATCGATCCGGTCTGGCATTGGACCCCGTCGATCGCGCCCTCCGGCATGGCCTTCTACACCGGCGATCTGTTCCCCGGTTGGAAAGGCAGCTTGTTCAACGGCGCGCTCAAATTCATGCTGCTCTCCCGCCTCATGCTCGACGGCGACAGAGTGGTGAAGGAGGGGCGCATGCTGCGAGACCTGGGCGAGCGCATCCGCGACGTGCGCCAGGGCCCCGACGGCGCGCTCTATTTGCTCACCGACAACGACGCCGGCCGCATCCTGCGCCTGGCGCCGGCGAAATAACTGTTATATTCGCTGAACGCTGCCCGCAATCCACAGCCCGCACGTGGCATGTCAACGTATCGTCACACGCCTGCTCTATCGAGGGCATGCTTCTGTCGTTAGTTGAGTCCGCGTACCCCTTTGCGGTCCCGCGCGACTGACCCTGCTCTCCCGGGACCGCAAATTTTTTTGCCAGCACGCCCGCGCAACGGGTGCCGGACGAATCAATCGCCTTTGGCGAAATGCCGCTCGATCAGATGATCGAGCGAAAACACACCCGGCCCGCGCGTGAGCAGAAACACCAACATCGACGCCCACATCAAATGCTCGGCCCAGGCCTGCGGATAAACGAAGACCTCGATGACGAACGTCATGCCGAGCAGCGGCAGGGTCGCCAGGCGGGTCGCCAGCCCCAGGAACAGAAACATCGGAAAGGTCAGTTCGTTGAACATGGCGAGGCGCGCGGCAATGGTCGGATCGAGCAGCGGCAGCTTGTATTCGTCCTCGAACAGCTTCACCGCGAATTCCCAGGAATTGTACTTCAGCAGTCCCGAGTTGAAGAACACGGCGCCGACGCCGAATCGCATGCCGAGCTGAATGATCGACATCGGAAAGCAGGCGAGCCACGCGCGCGCCAACACGAATGTCCGGCGCAGAGTGGCGATCTGCATCGAAGCGCTCATTGTTGGGTGTCCTTGTCCGCAACGCCGATCGCGGTGGCCAGTCCGGCCGCGATCAACTGGACCAAGCCGTGGCCGGCGTCGAAAGCCGGATCGACGTCGAGCGCCTGCTCCGCCGCGCTGGCGACGCTTAAACCTTGCGCCAGCGACCGGCGGAAAGTGAAAGTCGCCGCGTTAAGCCGGGCCATCGAAAATGCCCCGCGCGCGCCGCGCACTTCCAGGAAGATATCCTCGGGGTCGAGCGCATAGCTTTCCGGCGCGCTGTCCGAGAGAAACAGCTTGAGCAATTCATCCACCGGCCAGGGCGCCGCGAGGTAATGCAGGCCGGGCTGGAGCGCAAGGGCGCGGTCGGCCAGCCGCTCCGGCGCGATCCCTGCCAAGGCCGCGACCGGCAGCGGCAGGTGTTCGAGCGCGAGCGAGACATGGCCGAGCCGCCATTCCAGCTCGCCGACCCAACGCAGCCAGGGAATGTCTTGCGCCTCGGCGCGGCCGCCAAGATAGGCCGGGAAGGTTTCGCCGTATTCGGCGATGCAGGGCGCGCTTGGCGGGTGTTGCCGGATGAAAGCGCGCGCGGCCGCGGCCACGAACGGCGATCCCGCCAGCCAGACCACGGCGGGGAATTTTTCCACCAGGGCCCGCAGCAGGCTTGCTTCGTAGTGGCGCTGATGAATCGCGAAGCGTTCGAGCGACTTGACGCCGCCCGTCAAAATCAGCGCCAGCGGCGCGACTGTGCCGTCGATGATGGCGCCGCGCACCTGCGCTTGAAACTTAGCCAGCGGCACGGTGGCGCTCCGGTTCGAAAACGGCGCCCGCGATGGCGTCGGCGTGCTCGGCTTCGGCCAGCAACGTCGCGACGCTGGGCAGGTCGTTGTCCCATTCGATCAATGTCGGCTTCGGACCGAACCGGCGCAGCGCATAGGCGTAGAGATCCCAGGCCGGCTCGGCGATGCGCTGGGCATGCGTGTCGATCAGCATCTGCTGGCCGGCATTGGCATCATCCTCTTCCGAGAGAAAGCCGCCGAGATGAAGCTCGCCGATCGCGTCGGCCGGCATGGCGTCGAGATAGGCGTGCGGGTCGTAGCCGAGATTGTGACCGCTCAAATAGACATTGCTGACGTCGCACAAGAGCTTGCAGCCGGTGCGGCGCACGAGCTCGCTCAGGAATTCGACCTCGTTCATGGTCGATGTGGCGATCCCGATATAGCTTGAGGGATTTTCCACCAGGTATTGCCGGCCGAGGCCCTGCTGCACCTCATCGACATGTGCGGCGACGATCCGCAGCGTCTCCTGGTCGTAGGGAAGCGGCAGCAGATCGTTGAGATATTCGCCGTCATGCGTCGACCAGGCGAGATGGCCGGACACCAGAAACGGATCGACCGCATTGATCAGGTCGCGGACGCGCTTGAGATGGGCGCGGTCGATGCCGCCGGCGCTGCCGATGGAAACGCCGACGCTGTGCACCGAAATCGGGTAGTCGCCCGCCAGCGCGATCAGCAATTCCCTGGCATGCGGGATGGCGAGGAAGTTCTCCGGATGAATTTCGAACCAGCCGACGGCCGGCCGGGTGGCCACGACCTCCGCGAGATGCGGAAGCCTCAAGCCCACGCCCGCCGGCGCGGGCACAAAGCGGTGATGCGCGGTCATGGCCACCCTCCTCTGGCGCGTGATCAGGCCTTCGGCTTCTTGCTGCCGCCGACGATGCGCTCGCAATAGCCGGCCGGAACGAAGATCCAGGACTTCGGATCGGCGCTGACTTTCGACAATCCGGCGCAGGAATGGTTGCCGGTCGACGCGCAGTCGTTCTTGCCGGCCTTGGCCAGGCCGTAGCACTTCTCGGCCTTGAACTTCGGCGCCGCGGCCGGCGCGGACAGGGCCAGGGTCGGGGCCGCTACCGCGGCGGCCAGCGCCGAGGCGATGACGACACGTTTGTTCATGCTTAGTCCTCCAGTCTTCATGGTTAGGCGTTGCGGTGACGGCTGTCGCCGCGGAGAGCCTTTGTCCGGCTCACCTGACGGTGATTTCGCGTTGATCGGGGCAAAGGTTACATCGGGGGTCCGAGAAACCGGACCGCTGCCCTCACCGTGATGAACCCACAAAACCAAGCCGATCCGCTCGGCCTTCTGATGCGCGCGGCGCAGGACGGCGATTCCGCCGCCTATTTGCGGCTGCTGAAGGAGATCACCCCGCTGCTGCGGCGCGCGGTGCGTCAACGGCGCAGATTCCTACAGCCGTCCGACGTCGAGGATCTGGTGCAGGACATCCTGCTGTCGCTGCATTCAGTGCGCGCCACTTACGACCCGGCGCGGCCGTTCCTGCCCTGGTTGTTGACGATCGCGCGCAACCGCATGGCCGACGGGTCGCGCCGTCAAATGCGCCGCACCGTCAACGAAGTCTCGGTCGCGGAATATCCTGAAACCTTTTCCGCGGCGCCGACGAATACACTGGAGACCCGCTACGGCGATCCGGACGCCTTGCGCCAGGCTATCGGCCGGCTGCCGAGCGGGCAACGACGGGCGGTCGAGATGCTGAAGCTGCGCGAAATGTCGTTGAAAGAGGCCGCATCCGCGAGCGGCATGAGTGTCGTTGCGCTCAAGGTTGCGGTCCACCGAGGCATGAATACGCTGCGCAAAACTCTGAGTGTCGAGGCCTGATCTTGGATACGGAACAGCTCATCCATCAGCTTGCCGACCGCCCCGCCCCGGTGCGGCGGCTGGCCGCGCCATGGCGGCGGGCGGCGGTCTGGTTTGCGATTTCGTTGCCCTATGTCGCCGTCGTGATCTTTGCCCATGCCATGTCCATGACCATGCCCATCGACCTGTCGCAAATGTTGCATGATCGGCAATTCATCATCGAGCAGATTGCAACGCTGCTGACCGCGATCACCGCGGTCATGGCGGCGTTCTGCAGCATCGTCCCCGGATACGACCGCAAGGTCCTCGTTATTCCACTGCTGCCGCTGGCGATCTGGCTATTGGCTCTTGGCGATGGCTGCATCCGCGACTGGATACACCTGGGCTCCCGCGGATTGGAGGTGCGCGCCGATTGGAACTGCCTGCCGCCGGCAGCGCTGATCGGCATCGTGCCGGCGCTGGCCATCGTGATCATGCTGCAGCGCGGTGCGCCGATTTATCCGCGCGCGACCCTGGCGCTGGCCGCGCTGGCGGTAGCGGCCTTGGGAAATTTCGGCCTGCGCCTCTATCATGTCGGCGACGCCAGCATCATGGTGCTGTTCTGGCATTTCGGCAGCGTTATCGTTCTCTCGCTGATCGCCGGCTGGATCGGCCAGTTTGTTCTGCGCTGGAAAACGGCCGGACTCGAAACTCAGCCGTAGCGCAGCTTCATGGTCAGGATCACCGCCATCAAGGCGGCGCGCGACACCGTAACCGATGACGCCAAGGACCGCTTCCTCGGCCGCGGCAAATACGCGCTCGCCTAGTCGCCTCTCTCCCGGCGTGCGGGGCAAGGGAAACGGCCATCATCGTCCGGCCATGCGAGCCACCGGCTGCTGCGCCGCATGCGCGTGATCTGACTTTCCTCGGGCTGGGGCGGGGACCATAATGGCGCGCGAAAAACGCGACAGGGGAGGACAATCATGATCATGGAATTCGCCCAGTTCGAGATCAAGCCCGGCATGGAAAGCGCGTTCGAGGCGGGCGCGAGCGCCGCGGTGCCGATCTTCAAGCGCGCCAAGGGCTGCAGCGCTATGATGCTGACGCGCTCGCACGAGCTGCCGTCACGCTACCGGCTGTTCGTGCGCTGGGGCACGCTGGAAAACCACACAGTCGACTTCCGCGGCTCCGCCGATTTCCAGGAATGGCGCCGGCTGGTCGGTCACTGCTTCGCCTCGCCACCGGTGGTGGAGCACGTGCGCGAGGTGGCGAAGGGGTTCTAGCGCGCGATCCGACACGCGCCGCCTCGTCACCAACGCGGTCGCGTTGACTTCGCCTCACGCCGCCACCTTCGGCAGCGCGGCCAAGGCAGCCTGCAACGCCGTCTCGTCGTAGTCGCGGTCCTCCAGCTTGCCGGCGAAGTACTCGGTGTAGGCCTGCATGTCGAAATGTCCGTGGCCCGACAGGTTGAACAGGATGGTCTGCGCCTTGCCTTCGGCCTTGCAGCGCAGCGCCTCGTCGAAGGCGACGCGGATCGCGTGCGTTGCTTCCGGCGCGGGAACGATGCCTTCCGCGCGCGCGAAGGTGACGGCGGCCTCGAAGCACGGCAGTTGCCGCACCGCGCGCGCCTCGATCAGACCGAGCTCCTTGAGGTGGCTCACCATCGGCGCCATGCCGTGATAGCGCAAACCGCCGGCGTGGAAGCCCGGCGGAATGAAGGTCGAGCCGAGCGTATGCATCTTCACCAGCGGCGTCAGATGGCCGGTATCGCCGAAGTCGTAGGCGTATTTGCCGCGCGTGAGCGAGGGACACGCCGCCGGCTCGACGGCGATGATGCGCACCGCCTTCTTCTCGCGCAGCTTCTTGCCGAGGAAGGGGAAGGTCAGCCCGCCGAAATTCGAGCCGCCGCCGGCGCAACCGATCACCACGTCGGGCCAGAAACCGGCCATCTCCATCTGCTCGAGCGCCTCGATGCCGATTACCGACTGATGGATCAGCACATGGTTGAGCACGCTGCCGAGCGAGTAGTTGGTGTCGGCGTTCTTGGCGGCGACTTCGACCGCTTCGGAAATCGCGATGCCGAGGCTGCCGGGTGAATCCGGCGCCTTGGCCAGGATGGCGCGGCCGGAATCGGTTTCCTTGCTCGGGCTGGCGATGCAGGTCGCGCCATAGGTTTCCATCAGCGCGCGCCGGTACGGCTTCTGCCGATAGCTCACCGCGACCATGTAGACCTTGACCTCCAGGCCGAACATTTGCCCGGCGAAGGCGAGCGCGGAGCCCCATTGGCCGGCGCCGGTCTCGGTCGACAGTTTCTTGATGCCGGCTTCTTTGTTGTAGAAGGCCTGCGGCACCGCGGTGTTCGGCTTGTGGCTGCCGGGCGGGCTGACGCCCTCATATTTGTAGAAGATGCGCGCCGGCGTATCGAGCATGCGTTCGAGGCGGCGCGCGCGGTAGAGCGGCGCCGGACGCCACAGCTTGTAGATCTCGCGCACCGGCCCCGGGATTTCGATCTCGCGTTCGGCCGAGACTTCCTGCCCGATCAGCGCCATCGGAAAGATCGCCACAAGGTCGTCCGGCCCGATCGGCTTTCCGGTGCCCGGATTGAGTGGCGGCGGCAACGGCTGCGGCAAGTCGGCCGCGATGTTGTACCAGGCCGTCGGAATACGATCTTCGGGCAAAAGATATTTGACGCTGTCACTCATAACGCTACTCCCCGGACTGCGTTGACCTACGCGACATTTTGCGCGTTCTTGCGGGCCAGCGCTACCAGGACCGCACCGTCTTCCGGTGGACGCGCGGCTGCTCTTCCCTCGCTGCGTGACTCGCCCCATATTCGCTCCGATGGCGAAATCTCCCGACAAGTCGAAGAAGCGCAAGGATCCCGCGAAACCGACGCGCGCCAAGGCCAACCGGCCGGACGCAGCCGCGACGCCGCAGGCGCTCGCCGATCTGCTCAACCCGGCGATCAACAAGGGCACCGCGGGGCTTGGTCCGAGCACTGGCAAAAATCCCAACCTGACGCCGCCGCCGGACTCGTCCTGGGAGCGGCGCAAGGATTTTTCCGCCGCCCATACCGCACGCAAATCGTCAAAGGGCTTCGGCGAGGCGCCGCAGCAGAATTATTCGGCATCGCCCATCACCGGGCTCGATCCGGCGCTGGCGCAGGAATTGGGCCTCGACGCGGATGATGACGCGTCACCCTCGCTTGACTCTCCATCTTCACCTCCCACCTTGCGGGGGAGGTCGGCGCGCGAAGCGCGCCGCGAGGGGGGTACGCAACAAGCGCTGACGCCGGACATTACCCCCCTCCCCAACCCTCCCCCGCAAGGGGGGAGGGAGCCCGCTGTTCGCGAGGAGAGTCAACGCGATACGAAATACCGCCTGCCGCGCGCGGATTTGCCGACGCAGCCGGGCGGCTTCACCGCGCTGGCCAGCCAGCAGTCGCTCGACAAATTGCTGCGCGAGGGCCGGCCGGAATTTAGGTCACCAACACCGTGGACGCCGCACAAGCCATCCAGACCTTCTAAATCGGAAGGCGGCGTGCGCTTCAAGATCGCATCCGACTTCGAACCACAGGGCGACCAGCCCACCGCCATCAAGGAACTGGTGGAAGGCGTGCAGCGTCACGACCGCACGCAAGTTCTTCTTGGTGTGACCGGCTCAGGAAAAACCTTCACCATGGCCAAGGTGATCGAGGCGACGCAGCGCCCGGCGCTGATCCTCGCGCCGAATAAAACTTTGGCGGCCCAGCTCTACGGCGAGTTCACGTCGTTCTTCCCCGACAACGCGGTGGAATATTTCGTCTCCTACTACGACTACTACCAGCCGGAAGCCTACGTCCCGCGCACCGACACCTACATCGAGAAGGAATCCTCCATCAACGAGCAGATCGACCGCATGCGCCATTCGGCCACGCGCGCGCTGCTCGAGCGCGACGACGTCATCATCGTCGCGTCCGTCTCCTGCATCTACGGCATCGGCTCGGTGGAAACCTATTCCGCCATGACCTTCACCCTCAAGCAGGGCGGCAAGATCAACCAGCGCCAGCTCATCGCCGACCTGGTCGCCTTGCAATACAAGCGCTCGGGCGGCGATTTCTTCCGCGGCGCGTTCCGCGTGCGCGGCGACACCCTCGACATCTTCCCGGCGCACTACGAGGACCGCGCCTGGCGCGTGCATCTGTTCGGCGACGAGATCGAGAAGATCGAGGAGATGGACCCGCTCACCGGCGCCAAGACCGACGAGCTGGAATTCGTCAAGGTCTACGCCAATTCGCACTATGTCACGCCGCGCCCGACGCTGATCCAGGCCATCGCCGGCATCAAGCAGGAGCTGCGCGCGCGCCTGGAGCAGCTCAACGCCGCCGGCCGCCTGCTGGAGGCGCAAAGGCTCGAGCAGCGCACGATTTTTGACCTTGAGATGATGGAAGCCACCGGCGCTTGCGCCGGCATCGAGAACTATTCGCGCTACTTGACCGGCCGCAAGCCGGGCGAGC
>CAZLWN010000138.1:0-9794 GCA_964563195.1 uncultured Undibacter sp.
GCGCCTGGTTCAGCCGCAGCGACTTCACCTCGGAGATGATCTCTTCCTTCAGCTTCTTGTATTTGCGCTCCTGCGCCGGCGAGAGGGACGTGGAGCGCAGGCGGAACTGGATATCCTGCTCCTGCAAGCGGCGCAGGCGCTTGAAACTATCGGCGATGTTGTCGAAGGTCTCGACGACTTTGGGCTTGAGCTCGGCTTCAATCGCGGCGAGCGAGAGCGAGCCCTCCATGTCGTCGTCTTCGTCGTAATCGCTCTCGGCGGCGGCTTCGGCCGGGTCCTTCTCCTCGCCCGCCTCGCCCTCGGGCTTGGCCTTGAACGGGGTGGCGCCGGGGGGCGCGGCGGGCGGCGCCGCCGGCTGCTGCACGACCTGCAGATGCGGCGCGCCGGGGACCTGCACGCCCGGCTGCGGAATGATCGGCTTGCCGTCGGGGCCGATCACCGGCGGCGTCATCTGCTTGGCGTCGGGGCCGGCATAGGTCGCTTCCAGGTCGATGATGTCGCGCAGGAAGACTTTTCCCTCGTTGAGCTCGTCGCGCCAGATGATGATGGCCTGGAAGGTGAGCGGGCTTTCGCACAGGCCGGCGATCATGGCCTCGCGGCCGGCCTCGATGCGTTTGGCGATGGCGATCTCGCCTTCTCTCGATAGAAGTTCAACGGAACCCATTTCCCGGAGATACATGCGCACCGGATCGTCGGTGCGCTCGGACGGCTCCTTCTTCTCGGCGACGGCAAGCGCCTTCGACTTGGCCTCGACAACCTCGCGGCCGTGGTCGTCGTCGTCATCGTCGTCGGCGGTCTCGTCGGTGGCCTTTTCGGTTTCGCCGTCCTCGGTGTCGGCGTCCTCGGTCTCCACCACGTTGATGCCCATCTCGCTGAGCAAGGCCAGGGTGTCCTCGATCTGCTCGGAGGTGACCTCTTCCGCGGGCATCACGGCGTTGAGCTGCTCATAGGTGACGTAGCCGCGCTTCTTGGCGGCCTTGATCATTTTCTTGACGCCGGCATCGGACAGGTCGAGCAGCGGCAGCGGCTGATCGGGCGCGCTTTCAGCTTCCTTTTCCGGGGCTTCTTCCTTGGCCGCTGCTGCTTTTGCCTTGCTCGCCATCCGTCTCTCCTGGGCCATTCAGGCCATTGCGAGCAACCCCGATGGGAAGCGCATGGCCAAAAAGGGCCGCGCGCTGAAGGCGCCGCCCCGAATCAGGTCACGCAGTGTTCCCGGAACCCGCTTAAGCTCCGATTAACCCTGAAAAACCCGCGGGAATCGACCCATTATTCCACGCCGGCGCGGTATTTCCGCCTGCACCATCCTCATTTTCGCTTGCGCACGGTCTTAATCCGAAAACCGGCACCCACTATTCGGGACCACGCGCCGCGTTGGCGGCCCTGCTCATAAGCTACGCATGCCCCGACCGGAAGAGGCCCCGAACCCCTCGATCAGGGCCTCGGTGCCGTCCACGCGGGACAGGCGGGCCTTGACGTCGCGCAGCCGCAGATAGTTGGCCTCGCTGGCGTCCTGGCCGAGCGCCTGTTCGGCGTCCCGCAGCTCCTTAGCTAGTGAATGCCACTGCCGATGCAAGGCGACAAGTTGGGCCCAGGTGACCAGGACATCGTCGGGGGCGGCCTCGGCCTGGGTGCCCCAGACCGAGACGGTGGTGATGGCGGCGGCGATGCGCTCGGCGACCGCGATCAGGTCGCGCCTGGCAAGTTCCTCCCTTAAGCCCGCGGCGTCGAGCGCCGCGGCATGGGCGGCGATATCGATGAGCGCGCTTTTGAGCCGCTCGGCATCGGCATGGCGGAACTCGAGATGGCTGAGTTCCTCCAGGTGGTCATGCAGCAGCCAGGGGTGGTTGAGCGCGGCCTGCAGGATGAGGGCCTCACGGCGGGGGACGGCGGTGCGGTGGCCGCGATGCACGGGGCTCACGCTGAGCTGCTGGCTGGCCACCACGTAAGGCGCGGGCCGGCCATTGGCGGCCGGCCGCGCCATTGAGCCGTTGCGCGGCGGCCAGTCGCGGCCCTGCCCGCGCTCGCGCCAGGTCTGGCCCTGCCCGCGTTGTTGCCAATTGCGCTCGCGGTTGCCGCGCGGGCCTTGCGCCGGCGCGAAGAATTGCGAGAGCCGCGCGTTGAAATCCTGCCGGTAATATTTGCGCACGGAATCGTCGGCGATGCCGGATGTCACTTCGTTGATGCGTGCCTCCAGCGCGGCGCGCCGCTCGGGCGTATCGAATGAATGGCCTTCGGTCTCGCGCGCCCACAGCAGCTGGCCAAGCGGGCGCGCGGCGACAATCACCTCGGCGATCGCCTCGCGCCCGCCCGAGCGCATCAGATCGTCGGGGTCCTGGCCCTGCGGCAGCAATGCGAATTTCAGGCTCTTGCCGGGTTTCAGCCGCGGCATCGCCAGATCGACGGCGCGGTAGGCGGCGCGCAAGCCGGCGGCATCGCCGTCGAAGCAGAGCACCGGCTCGTCCGCCATCTTCCAGAGCAGCGCCAGCTGATCCTCGGTCAGCGCGGTGCCGAGCGGCGCGACGGTGGCCGGGAAGCCCGCCGTGACCATGGCGATGACGTCGATATAGCCTTCGACCACGATCAGTTGGGCGCCGTCATTTTCTTGCGCAGCCTGCGTAGACTTGGCTGCGTGCGTTGCCTGGCGCGCGGCGGCAATGTTGTAGAGGATCGCGCCCTTGTGGAAGAGCGGCGTTTCCGGCGAGTTCAGATATTTCGCGGCAACGTCTTTCTCCAATGCGCGGCCGCCGAAGGCGATCACCCGGCCGCGCAGGTCGGTGATCGGGAACATGACGCGGTCGCGGAAACGGTCGAACGGCACCGGGATATCGTCGCCGGCAACCAGCAGCCCGGCCTCCACCATGTCCTCGACGGGCACGCCGTGGGAGCCGAAATGTTCTTTCAGCGCAAAACGCTCGGGCGGCGCATAGCCGAGGCGGAACTTCAGTTGCGTGGCGGCGTCGATGCCACGGTCGGCGAGATAGCCGCGCGCTCTGGCGCCGGCGCGCGACGCCAGCGTGTCCTCAAAGAATTTCGCCGCCAATTCCATGACGTCGTGCAGCGTCTTGGCGCGCGCGGAGCGCTGCTCTTCTTGCGCTGAGACCTCGGGCAGCGGCACGCCGGCAAGCTGGGCCAGCCGCTCGACCGCTTCCGGGAAACTGACGCCTTCGGTCTCCATGACGAAGCCGAAAATGTCGCCGTGCTTGCCGGAGGAAAAGTCGTGGAAGAAGCCCTTGCTGTCGTTGACCGTGAACGAGGGCGTCTTCTCCTTGTTGAAGGGCGACAGGCCGATGAATTCGCGGCCCTGCTTGCGCAGCTTCACGCGGCGGCCGGCCACCTCCGAAACGGGGAGGCGGGCGCGCAGCTCGTCGAGGAATTGGGGCGTGAAGCGCATGGCTTGTCGGCGCGTCCGCGGCGCGCGGGCTCGGGTTGGCCGGTTTGGGCGAATCGCCGCCTATCATAGGCCGATGAATTGAGACTTTCCGGGGACCCGCCCCGACGCCATCGCCAAAGACCGGATTCCAGTCTTTTTCCCGGCTTTCCACAGGGGCCGGGTTCCCGCCTGCTTTGGCATTCCGGGCAGGCTGTGTCGCCCGTCCGGAACGCATTTACGGTGTTCATGTCAGGCCGCCAGGCGCTGGCCGGACGAGGCCGCGCGATCTGCTGCGAGCGCGTTGCGCCTGCGCCGGGCTTCGAGGAAATCGGCCGGATCGCCGTCGAGCGGGGTCGACAGGCAGTCGATCACGTCGGCGCGCGTCAGGCCGATGTCGCGCAGCAGATGGTCGTCGAACATCAGAATCCCGCTGAGCGCCCGCCGGCTGCGCGCGCGGTCGACATTCGAGACAGCCTGGCGGATGCCGGCGGCCAGCCGTTGCAAAAGTAAAGTCAGCATCGTCGTCTCCTTTTGCGTCGTGGGTTGTTTGCATGGGGCCGCCGGGGCCGGGATCCGTCTTGTCAGACGGCGCCCGGCCGCATGCGGTCCATGTGATTCAGGCCGCCTTCGCCTGCGTGCCGTCGTCGAGCGTGCAGGTCACGGGCACGCCGTTCGACACGATGTCGAACACCGGCGAGAAGGTCTCGGCCATGGCGACCAGCTCGCGCTTCTTGGCGTCGTCGCAGTCGGCGTCGATGTCGAATATGACGCGGATGTCGGAAAAGCCGCGCCGCACCTCATCGGAGATACCGAGGAAGCCGCGCAGATCGATATTGCCCTCGAAGCGGGTGGTGACGCCCTTGATCTCGATGCCGCGCGCTGCCGCGTGATAGACGAGGCCCGTGGTCATGCAGCCGGCGAGCGCGTTCAGCACGTATTCGACCGGGTTCGGCCCGCGGTCCTCCGACAGCAGCACTTCCGGCTCATCGTTGACCAGGAAGAATGGCTGCTTGTGCCGCAGTTCCTGGTTGGTGCCGTGGAAGTCGTCGATGCGCGAGCGGTTCTCGCCGCCGCCGACCCACTGGTTGGACAGGCGGAACTGAAACTTGGCGAGCGAAGGATCGGCTTTGATGGCCGCAATGTTGGCGGACAGCCTCTCCGTGTCGACGCCGTTCACGACCGTGGTCTGGGTCTTGCTCATGATCGGTCTCCCTCTCCCGGTTTGCCGCGCCGCGACCGCGACGCCGTAAAACATACCGATTGGTATGTGATACATACCGTCCGGTATGTCGTCAAGTGAAAAATATGGCCTGCGACAATGTATGAAAATAAACGATTTATCAGCAACTTAACAGCATCAGCCTTGCACGATAGATTTTGTATGGCTATGGTTCAAACTGAATGGTATGATTCGCCATGGTAGACAAAGGCGCACAAACCCGCGAACGCATCCTGGCAGCGGCCGAGCCGCTGATCCTGCAGCAGGGTTATGCCGGCACCTCGCTCGACGACATCCTCAGCGCGGCCGACCTGACCAAGGGCGCCTTCTTCCATCACTTCAAGGACAAAGGGGCTTTTGCCCGTGCCTTGATCGAACGCTTCGCCCACAACGACGTCATGTTGTTCATGCGTTTCGCGGCCGAGGCCGAAGCCAAGAGCGGCGACCCGCTCGAGCAGGCCGTGAGCTTTCTGAAGGCGGCGGAGGAATACATCGAGCGGCTGCCGGAACCGATCGCCGGCTGCGTGTTCGCCACGTACATCTACGAGATCATGCAGTTCGAACCGTCGATCCAAACCTTCATCGCGCAGAGCTTTCGCCGCTGGTCGGCGCTTTACGAAAAGAAATTCGAGGCGGTTCTGGCGCGCTATACGCCGGCGGTGCCTACGACCGCGCGCGATCTTGCCGAGACGATCATTTCAATCTTCGAGGGCGCAATCATTCTCTCGCGCAGCTTCAATGACCCGCTCATCCTTTCGCGGCAGTTGCGGCAATTCCGGCAGTATTTCGAGCTGCTGTTCGCGGCGCGTGTGCCGCGCGGGGCCTTAAGCGCAGCGTCAGCTTAAGCGCTTCCTCGTCGCCATGCCGCCGGCTTTGCCGGCGTCTGTTGCGCTGGTAGTCTGCGGCATGCATTTCCTGACCACCCTGCCCTTGTGGCTTTCCGCCATCATCCTGATCGTGCCGACGACGCTGCTCGCGATGGCCGGCCCGATCGTCGCCCGCCGCTACATCGCGCTCGATCGGCTGCGCACCAACAATGAGGTTGCCGGTTTCAAGTTCGCGACCGTCGGCGTGCTCTACGCGGTCCTGCTCGCCTTCGCGGTCGTCGTGGTGTGGGAGAAATTCAACCAGGCCGACAGCGAAGTGGCCAAGGAAGCCGGGGCGGCGGCGACGGTCTTTCTGCTGTCAGGGGGAATCGACGCCGAGCACGGAGTCGTCATCCGCAAATCAATGACCGACTACCTGACGGCTGCAATCACTAAGGACTGGCCGGCGATGGAAAGAGAGACCGACAGCCCCGAGGTTACCGATGCGCTGGGCGGAATATACTCGGCGGTCCTCAAATACCACAAATTCGACGGCAATGAAGGCATCGTCTTGGGCGAAATTCTTCGGCAGGTCGATCAGATCAGCGATGCGCGGCGCGAACGCCTGGTCATGGCCGACGGCGTTACGCCTGGGATCATTTGGGTGGTGCTGTTCGGCGGCGCCGCGCTGACCATCGGCTTTACGTTTTTCTTCGGCGCCGAGAACCTGCGCGCCCAGGCGCTGATGACGGGCGTCTTGTCGATCCTGATATTCGCCGGGCTGCTGACGATTATCGTCATCGATCATCCCTTCGCCGGCACGGTGAAGGTCGGACCGGAGGCCTTGGCGACCGTCGCCAGGGATTTCGCGGGAGCGGATGTGGGGCGGCATTAAGGCGTGGAAACATAAAAGGGCGGCCAAATGTCGGGGTGGATGCGCCGCCCGCGTTTGCCCGCTATTGGACCAAAGCGGACAAAAGTCGATTTTAGCCGGGGACGGTTTGTCCGCTTATGACCCACAAGCGACGTTGAGCCTGCGTTACTGAGCAATTGCACAAAGTCCGTCTGAGCCCCTTCCAGAACGCTTGTCTGAGCCGTTACGATGCACTGTCCTGGGCCTCGGGGACGGCAATGAAACGGCGCAAGGCAGGCGGCAAAGCAGGAAAAAGGCGACGCTCCCAGGCGTTGAGGCGTCGCAATGCGCCAAAGGTGGCACGCGGTCGCAGTTTTCCCGTTGCCGGCAAGGAAACAAATGTCGCTCGGCTCACACACGAACTGAAGGAGGCGCACGAGCAGCAGACAGCGACCTCGGAGGTGCTGCGCATAATCGCGAAATCCCCCCAATCGGTTCAGCCGGTTTTCGAAGCCATCGTGGCCAACGCAGCGCGTCTCTGTGATGCCACATTCAGCGCGGTTGCGCAGTTCGACGGAGAACTCCTGCACCTTGTCGCCGTCAACAAGATGTCGCCCGAGGAGACGGCAGCGTACCACACAGTCTTTCCGCGGCGGCCAAACCGCACCTTCATCATGGGTCGGGCATTCGTCGACGGCAAACCGGCGCACGTCGTGGACATCGAAGCTGACCCAGATTATGACCCGTATACGCTGTCGGTAATTAAAGCGGCGGCGCCATATCGAACCTACCTCGGCATCCCAATTCTGCACGATGGTGTACCGATCGGCGTCATCGGTTGCGGCCGGCGCGAAGTGCGACCTTTCACTGAGACGCAGATTGCACTCGCCGCGAGCTTCGCGGATCAAGCCGTGATCGCCATCGAAAACGCTCGATTATTCAATGAACTGCGCCAGAGCACCGCTGATTTGGGTAAATCGCTCGAGGACCTGCGCACCACCCAAGATCGTCTCGTGCAGACCCAGAAACTTGCCTTACTTGGTCAGCTCACTGCCGGCATCGCCCATGAGATCAAGAACCCGCTCAATTTCGTCAATAATTTCTCGGGTATCTCCGCCGAACTGATTGATGAATTGCGGAACGCATTGAAGGGCATACCGCTCGACGATAAAGCCCGCGCTGAAATTGAGGAACTGGCCGGCACGCTCAAGGGCAATTTCGACAAGGTCGTGCATCATGGCAGACGCGCGGATGCCATCGTCAAGAACATGCTGCAACATTCGCGTGATGCCTCAGGTGAGCACCGGGTGATTGATATCAATGCGCTCGTTGAGGAAAGCCTTAATCTTGCCTGGCATGGAGCGCGGGCCGAGACGCAGGGATTTGAGATCAGGCTCAATCAGTCATTTGATCCATCTGCCGGTGAGGCGGATGTATTCCCGCAGGACATCCGGCGGGCTCTTCTCAATCTAATTGTAAACGGCTTCTATGCCGCGACCAGGCGCAGAGCGGAGGCCGATGGTGACGACTACGAGCCAACTCTCACGGCCTCGACCAGAAACCTTGGCGATCGTGTGGAAATCAGTATCCGCGACAACGGCACTGGCATCGCGCCTGACGTGAAAGAAAAGATGTTCGAGCCGTTCTTCACGACGTCATCGTGAAACAGCACGCGGGCACAGTCGAGGTCGATACGCAGCCGGGTGAGTTCACTGAGATCAGGATCGTCCTGCCTCGCACTCCCGCATTCGTCTGAAAAGCCCGCAAGCCCTTCATGTCCGCTATTGGCACTTAGCGGACATGCCTCCGGCACTGATGAATGTCCGCTATAGGAGTAACAGCGGACATTGGCTAATCGATGCTCGCCGCGTTAATTTGTGAGGACACGCCCCAGGCCGACAGCCCGCCGGCGTGGTTGCCGCTACGACAGCTTCGCCTTCACCGCTGCGCTCGCCTTGCCCATGTCCATCTGCCCGGCATACTTCCCGCGCAAGGCGCCGATCACCTTGCCCATGTCCTTCATCCCCGCTGCGCCGGTTTCCTCGATGGCGGCGTCGATGGCCGCGGCCAATTCCGCTTCGCTCATCTGCTTGGGCAGGTAGCCCTGGATGATGGCGATCTCCTCCTGCTCCTGCTTGACCAGGTCGGCGCGGTTACCCTTGTCATAGAGCAGGACCGATTCCTGGCGCTGCTTGATCATCTTCTGCAGCAGGCTCATCAGCTCGGCATCGCCGAGCGGCGGCTTGCCGGACCCGCGCGCCTCGATGTCGGCGTTCTTGAGCGCGGAATTGACCATGCGCAGGGTCGAGACCGCGCGCTCGTTCTTGGCCTTCATGGCCGCGGTCAAGGCTTTGTTGATGTCGTCGCGCAGCACGGGGAGCCCCTTTTTTTTCTTGCGGATATTAGCGGTTGGGGGCGGAATCAGGCGGCCCCTTGCCTCACTTCCTATAATAGGCAACTAAGTGGCCATGACCCAGACGCAAGCCAAACCCGCCGGGGCTTGGGCAGAACCCAAGGCCACGGCGCTTTTGGTATTGGCCGACGGGACCGTCTTGGAAGGCTTCGGGCTGGGCGCCAGCGGCCACGCGGTGGGCGAGGTCTGCTTCAATACCGCCATGACCGGTTATGAGGAAATCCTCACCGATCCGTCTTACGCCGGGCAGATCATCACCTTCACCTTCCCGCATATCGGCAATGTCGGCACCAACGAGGACGACATCGAGACCGTCAACATGGCGGCGGCGACCGGCGCGCGCGGCGTCGTCTTGCATAGCGCCATCACGCCGGCCTCGAACTATCGCGCCACCCGCAATCTCAACGACTGGCTCAAAGCGCGCGGCATCATCGGGCTCGCCGGCATCGACACCCGCGCGCTCACCGCGCTGATCCGCGAGAAGGGCATGCCCAACGCGGTGATCGCGCACGCCCCAAACGGCAAGTTCGATCTCGCCGCGCTGAAGCAAGAAGCGCGCGAATGGCCGGGCCTCATCGGCATGGACCTGGTGCCGATGGTGACGAGCGCGCAGCGCTTTTCCTGGGACGAAACGCCGTGGGTCTGGGGCGAGGGCTTCGGCCGGCAGGAAAGCTGCGAATTTCATGTGGTCGCCATCGACTACGGCATCAAGCGCAACATTCTCCGCTTGCTGGCAGGAACCGGCTGCAAGGTCACAGTGGTGCCGGCCCAGACGTCGGCCGAGGACATCATGGCGCTCAAGCCCGACGGCGTGTTCCTGTCGAACGGCCCGGGCGATCCGGCGGCGACCGGCGCATACGCGGTGCCGGTGATCAAGAAGCTGATCGAGTCCGGTACGCCGACCTTCGGCATCTGCCTCGGCCACCAGATGCTCGGCATCGCGGTCGGGGCCAAGACCGTGAAGATGCATCAGGGCCATCACGGCGCCAATCATCCGGTCAAGGACCTCACTACTGGCAAGGTCGAGATCACCTCGATGAACCACGGCTTCGCGGTGGACAAGGACACGCTGCCGAACAACGTGCAGCAGACCCATGTGTCATTGTTCGACGGCTCCAATTGCGGGCTGGCGC
>CAZLWN010000139.1:0-9769 GCA_964563195.1 uncultured Undibacter sp.
TCACGCAACCTTTCGATGCGGTCGGTCGGCAGCCGGCGCAGCCACAGGCTGAGCATGCGTTGCGGGCACGAAGCGCTCATCGTCGTCACTCCATTGCAGCATCCATGATCCGAGCGGACCGCGGCGGTTACGCGTCAGTTGCACGACGAAGCAATCATTCGGCGCGGCGGAAACGACCCAGCGCGTCGCCGCGGTGGAGGCGTCGCGCGGCGGCGAGCCGCGCAGCAGCAGCGCCAGCGCGCCGCTTTGCGCAGCGGCAAGCGAGAGCCGGCGCACTGCCACCGGGTCGATCTCGCCGTGACGCAATTCGCCGATCACCGCCGCGACGGCGCGGCAGCGCAGCGCTTCCTCCATCGCCCACAGCAGGTTGCGTGCCTGCGCGGCCGCCACCGTCAGCAGCCGTTCGGGACGAAGCCCGAAGGCCTCGAGGCCGGGCCCGTAGGGTGCACCGCTTTCGGCCAGCGCCATGTCCTCGGCGATCCAGACCAGGCAGGAGCGAGAAGAAGCCGCCCCCAGCGCAAACCCGGCCGCGGCGGCGAGATGAGGCTCGTCCGCGGCCGCGATCTCGTGCAGCGCGCCGCGTGCCAGGCCACCGCCGAGCGCGGCGTCGATCGCCGCGATGCCAAGCGGCAGGGCGCCGGGACCGTCGGCGATCCCGGCCGGCTTTTGCAGAGCCCGCAGGCTTTGGCGCAGCTGCGCGATCATTCCTAACCCTCTGAAGACGCGGTGAGATCCGGTCCGCTCGCCGGGCCGGCACGCCGAGTGTGTTCCCTATTTGTTCTAGTGTGTCCGAGGCGCTTGAGACCGTCAAGCCGCAAGGGATGGGGGAGGGCCGGCGGGGAAGGTGCGACCGCTTGCGGGTTCAGCCCTGGCCAAGCCGCGCCCGCCCGCGCGCGGTCAGCACGAGTCGCGAGGCCTGCATGCTGGCCCCGTTCTCGAAGCGCACCAGACCGTCGGCGATGGCGTCTTCCCAGATGGACAGGTGGGGACAGCTGCGCCGCCAGGCTTCGGCGTCGGCATAGCTGCGCGGCGCTTCCGCCACCCAGGCGAGGAACTGTTGCGTCAGGGCGTGCGCGGCGGTCTGCATGGCGGCGCGGTCATTACACCTGTCCGGCTCCAAAGAAAAGTCAGGCCGGCTGCTCGAAGGTCCGGATATTGATCTCCGAGGTCAGCGTCCGGTGCACCGGGCACTTGTCGGCGATTTCCAACAGCCGTTTACGCATCTCGGTGTCGAGATCGCCTTCGAAAGTGATAGTGCGGTCGATGCGGTCGATCATGCCCGTCTTGGTTTCGCAGTTCTCGCAATCCTCGGCGTGGATCTTGGCGTGGCTCAGCCGCACGGTGATGCGTTCGAGTGGCAGTTGTTTGCGCTCGGCATAGAGCTGCACCGTCATCGAGGTGCAGGCGCCGAGGCTGGCGAGCAGCAGATCATAAGGCCCCGGCCCGGAATCGAGCCCGCCGACCGACGCCGGTTCGTCGGCCAGGAAGCGGTGCGGACCGCTCATGATCTCCTGCTGGAATTTTCCGCTGCGTGTCTTGCGCACGACTACCACGCCGGCCTCGCTCTGCGCCTGCTGAACGCTCGCCGGAACGTCGAGATAGCGCTCGGCCCAGGCCGCGATCACGTTGGCCACATAGATCGCGTCGTTCTTCTTGCTCAGCAGATGGTCGGCGCCGGCGAGCGAGACGAAGCTCTTGGGATGCTTGGCGGCGGTGAAGATGTGCGAGGCATTGTCAATGCCGACGATAGCGTCGGTGGGCGAATGGAAGATCAGCAGCGCCTTGCGCAAGCTGCCGATGCAGTCCCGCAATTTTTGCTCGGCCACGTTGTCGATGAATGCGCGCGTGATGCGGAACGGCCGCCCGGCGAGCGCCACTTCCACCTCGCCTTGCTCCTTAATCTTATCGACGTGCTCCTTGAACAGGCCGGTGACATGGGATGGATCGCAGGGCGCAGCGATGGTGACCACGGCGCGCGCTTCTTCGATGCGGTGCGCGGCCGTCAGCACCGCGGCGCCGCCTAGGCTGTGGCCGATCAGCAGCGCCGGCGCGCTCCTCGTCTGGCGCACATGATCGGCGGCGGCGACGAGATCGTCGACGTTGGAGGAGAAATGCGTGTTGGCGAACTCGCCTTCGCCGCTGCACAGCCCGGTGAAGTCGAAGCGCAGCACCGCGATGCCGTGCACCGACAGCCGCTCGGCGATCACCTTGGCGGCGCGGATATCCTTGCCGCAGGTAAAGCAATGCGCGAACAGCGCAAAAGCCGTGGGCTCGCCCAGCGGCAGGTCGAGCGTGGCGGCGAGCTTTTCGCCCTTGCTGTTGGGGAAGTCGAACCGCTCGCTGCGCATGATTAGCCCTTCCAGGTTGGCTGACGCGGATGCACGCAATCCTTGAAATCGTCGAAAGTTTTCCAGGCCGGTTCCGGCGGATCGGCTTTCGGCTGCGGCGTGTAGATCGACGGTCCCATCATCTGCATGGTCGGGATATAGCGCGGACAATTGGGAAATATCGCGCGGGCGGCGACCCGGACGACGAGCTGCGCACCGACCGTCTCGTGCAGGAGCGGGTCGGTATCGCTGACGCGGGCGCTGCCATTGATGTGCAGCCGCTTAGGCTTGTCGTGCATGACGATGAACAGGAGCCCGACGTTTGCATTGACGATTATATTGCCCAGGCTCTTGAACATGCCGTTGCCGTCATAGTCGGGAAACGCCAGCTCGGACGGGCCTGTGACGCGCACGAACCCAGGCATGCCGCCCTTGAACGAGCAATCGGGCCGGCCCGCCGCGTCGGCAGTGGCGATAAAAAAATAGGCCATGCTCTCAATGAAGGCCTTGTCGTCGGCGTTGAACGCCATCCGGGTCAATTTTTCTTCGAGCTTGTCGAAAATGCGCCGGCTATCGAAGCGATCCTGCAATTGTCTATTGCCGTCATGATACATGATGCTCATGGCACCACCTCCGCATGACACTATTTTAGCACACTGTCGCTCCGGTCGCCGGCAATGTGGCGGCGTCTGATGCGCCGCACCACCCACCAGATGCCGAGCACAGCGACCGGCACGAACAGCGCGGTGGCGAGTGAAATGTCGACCGGCACGCCTTCGTCGTGCAGGCCCTTCATCAGATAGGCGAACAGCCCGACCACGTAATAGCTCACCGCCGCCACCGACAAGCCCTCGACCGTGGTCTGCAGGCGCAGTTGCAGCCGCGTGCGGTCGTTCATCGATTTGAGCAGATCGCGGTTCTGCCGCTCGAGCTCGACGTCGACGCGTGTGCGCAGAAGGTTGGCCGCGCGCGCCAGCTTCTCCGACAGGTCGGCTTGGCGTGCCTCGGTGGTGGCGCAGGTGCGCATGGCCGGCGACATGCGCCGCGCCAGGAACGACGACCAGGTGGGCAGTCCTTCGACCTTGCGCTCGCCGATGGTGGCGAGGCGCAGCTGCACGATCTCATGATAGGCACGGCTGGCGCCGAAGCGGAACAGGCTGGCGGCCGCGCCTGCCTCCAGTTCGGATGCGAGCTCGGTCAATTCCTCAAGCAGGCGCTGATTGTCGATCAGCTTGCCGGCGTGCCGCATCTCGTCGGTCACTTCGGCCAGCCGCGTCTCGATGCGGTTGATCGACGGCATCAGGCGCTGCGCCTCGGGCAAGCCGAGCAGCGCCAGGGTGCGGTAGGTTTCCAGCTCGATGATGCGCTGGACCATGGCGCCGGCCCGTTCTGGCCCGAGCCCGCGGTCGAGCACCAGCACGCGCACGAAACCGGACGGATCGGCCTGGAAGTCGGTGGCGAACAACGCGTTGCCGTCGGAATTCTCCGCCACCGCCAGGCTGGCGCGGTCAAACAGCTTTTCGGTCGCGACTTTCTTCTTTTGATCGTCGGCCAACAGATGCAGCTCGAGCGCCACCAGCACCGGGCCGGGCTGCGGCACGCTGGCCATTGGCGCCGCCAGTGAAGAGGCGGCGGGATGGAACGGCACGGACGATTCCGAGGGCAGCTCCCAGGTATAGGTGGTGAATTCTGAATGCTGCTCCCAGCGCAGGGTCGCGCCGCCGAACGTGATGCGGTGATGCTTGGCCGCCGTTTGAAGTGGCTCGAGCCCGCGGCGGGCGCAGAAATCGGTCAACGCGTCGCGGTCGCGCTGAGCGGCCCCGCCGCCCGTATCGAAGCCGAAATGCAGGATGCGTCGCGGCGTCTCGATGGCCGTGAACGGCCGCGCATGCACCTCGCCGAGCACGGCGGCGCGCAAGGCATGTGGGCTAAGCCGCGCGCCATCGTTGATCGTTACTTCCGCCGTCATGACACTTCGGGTGGCATGGGAGGCGAAATTTGGCAAGATGGGCGCGAGGCTGGCGCAAAAATTGCTCGAAACCCCAGCGTGACCCATTGCGGCCGCAGCCAAAGGAGTTAGCCATGACCCGTGCCGAACTCACCGAAAAACTCCTCGACATCAAGCGCGAGAAGGATTGGACGTGGAAATACATCTGCGAGCAGATCGGCGGCATGTCGCCGATCCTGGTCACCGGGGCGATCCTGGGCCAGATGAAACTGACCAAACCGCAGGCAGCCAATGCCGCAAAATTGTTCGGTCTGTCCAAATCCGAGCAGACCCTGCTCAACGAAGTGCCCCTGCGTGGTACGCCGATGCCGCCGACCGATCCGCTGATCTACCGCTTCTACGAGCTGATCATGATCAACGGACCGGCGCTGAAGGCGTTGATCGAGGAGGAGTTCGGCGACGGCATCATGTCGGCGATCGACCTCGACATGGAGGTGGGACGCCAGAGCGATCCCAAGGGCGACCGCGTCAAGCTCGGCATCAGCGGCAAGTTCCTGCCCTACAAATACTACGGCGCCACCGGCAACGACTTGGCGTTGGGGCTGAAGGAGGTGTGAGCTAGGCCGTTCATTATCGCGAAAGCGGGAATTCAGACTTGCTGAAGCAGCTACCTGGTTGCCCGCTTACGCGGGGATGAGCGGATTATCGTGTCTACGTCTTCCGCTTCCGCGCCGCCGGTTTCTTCCGCGCCTCGCCGCCCGCGATCACGCTGCCATCGATGTCGGAAATCTTAACGGTGCCCGTGAGCGCCATGGCGACGCTGAGCTCGTTCTTGAGGATGTCGATCGCCTTGGCGACACCGGCTTTGCCGCCGGCGCCGAGCCCGTAGATATAGGCGCGGCCGATCATGCAGGCGCGCGCGCCCAGGCCCAGCGCGCGCAGGATGTCGGCACCGGTGCGGATGCCGCCGTCGAACAGCACCTCGGTCGCGGAGCCGACCGCGTCGACGACCGCCGGCAGCGCCGAAATCGAGGACGGTGCACCGTCGAGCTGGCGGCCGCCGTGGTTCGACACCACAATGGCGTCGGCACCGAGTTTGACCGCGGTCTTGGCATCCTCGGGGTCGAGGATGCCCTTCAGGATCAGCTTGCCGGGCCAGATCTTCTTGATCCACTCGACGTCTTTCCAGCTCAGCGCCGGATCGAACTGCTGCGCGGTCCACTGCGCGAGCTGATTGACGTTCTCCATGCCCTTCACGTGGCCGGCGAGGTTGCCGAAGGTCTTGCGCTTGCCCATCAGGATGCCGAACGCCCAACCCGGCTTGCTGGCGATGTCGATGATGTTCTTGATGCGGATTTCCGGCGGCACCGTCATGCCATTCTTGATGTCGCGGTGACGCTGGCCGAGCACCTGCAGGTCGACGGTCAGCACCAGCGCGTTGCATTTGGCCGCCGCCGCCCGCCCCAGGATGTCTTTGGAGAAGCCGCGGTCGCGGATCACGTAGAGCTGGAACCAGAAAGGTTTGCGCGTTGCTTGCGCCACATCCTCAACGGAACAGATCGACATGGTGGAGAGCGCGTAAGGGATGCCAGCCTCGTCGGCGGCCTGGGCACTGAGAATCTCGCCATTGCCGTGCTGCATGCCGGTGAGCCCCACCGGGGCGAGGATCAACGGGGCCGATACCTTCTGCCCGACGACGGTTGTTGTGAGGCTGCGCTGCGAGACGTCCACCAGCACCCTTTGGCGCAGCTTAATCGCTTCAAGGTCGCTCCGGTTGGCGCGCAAGGTCTCCTCATTATAGGAGCCGCTGTCGGCGTAATCGAAAAAAGCGCGCGGCACTTTGCGGCGGGCGAGCATGCGCAGGTCGTCGATGCAGGCGATGTTCTTCATTGGGGATAACTCTGGGGTCGGATGGCCGGTTCTCGGGGTAGCACAGGGGTAGGGGTCAGCGAAACCGGTGGCACCGGGGCGCCTTCCCGTGGCCGGTGGGCGCGGAATCCGCCATTAATCCCGCTTCGTAACGATTACTCACAATTTTTGAAGTAATTTCACCGCCTTGGCCGTATTATAGAGCCTTCGGGGGCACGCTATGCCGTCCTCCCGCTAGCCAGGCATTCAAGGGCTGCAAGACCAAGTAGCCGTCGAGGGGCAATTTATGGTTCGTCGTTATTTCGGCACCGACGGCATTCGCGGCCGCGCCAACAAGGTCATTACGCCGGAACTGGCGCTCAAGGTCGGCCAGGCCGCCGGCCTGGTGTTCAAGAATGGTGAGCACCGGCACCGTGTCTTGATTGGCAAGGACACCCGCCTCTCCGGCTACATGATCGAGAATGCGCTGGTCGCCGGTTTCACCTCGGTCGGCATGGACGTGCTGCTCACCGGCCCGATCCCGACGCCGGCGGTCGGCATGCTGGCGCGCTCGATGCGCGCCGATCTCGGCGTCATGATCTCGGCCTCGCATAATCCGTTCGACGACAACGGCATCAAGCTGTTCGGTCCCGACGGCTTCAAGCTCAGCGACGAAGTCGAGAAGGAGATCGAGGCGCTGCTCGATTCCGATCTCACCAGCCGGCTGGCTACCGGCGCCGATCTCGGCCGCGCCAAGCGCATCGACGGCGTGCAGGACCGCTATATTGAGTTCGCCAAGCTTACGCTGCCCAAGAGCGTCAATCTTGAGGGTTTGCGCGTGGTAATCGATTGCGCCAACGGTGCCGCCTACCGGGTGGCGCCCAATGCGCTGTGGGAATTGGGCGCCGACGTGATCTCAATCGGCGTCGATCCCGACGGTTTCAACATCAACAAGGAATGCGGGTCGACCGATCTCGCCGCGCTCTGCCGCAAGGTGCGCGAGATGCGCGCCGACATCGGCATCGCGCTGGACGGTGACGCCGACCGCGTGCTGATCGTTGACGAACGCGGCCACGTGGTCGACGGCGACCAGCTGCTCGCCGTCATTGCCGAAAGCTGGAAGCAAGACGGCCGGTTGCCAAAGCCCGGTGTGGTGGCGACCGTGATGTCCAATCTCGGGCTCGAGCGCCATCTCAAGGGTCTCGGCCTCGAACTCATCCGCACGCCCGTAGGCGACCGCTACGTGCTCGAATACATGCGCGCACACGGCTACAATCTCGGCGGCGAGCCGTCCGGCCACATCATCATGTCGGACTACACCACGACCGGCGACGGCTTCATCGCCGCCTTGCAGGTGCTGGCCATGGTCAAGCGCAGCAACAAGTCGGTGTCCGAAGTCTGCCATCGCTTCGAGCCGCTCCCGCAGGTGCTCAAGAACGTCCGCTACCGCAACGGCAAGCCGCTGGAGAACGCCACCGTGCGTTCCGCCATCACCAGCGCCGAGAAAAAGCTTGGACTGGGTGGCCGGCTGATCGTGCGGCCCTCCGGCACCGAGCCGGTGATCCGGGTGATGGGCGAGGGCGACGACAAGGTGTTGGTCGAGGCGGTGGTCGCCGACGTGGTCGAGGCGCTGAGCGAAGTCGCAGCCTGAACCTCGGCGTCCAAACCGTAAACGATTTCCTAGCACGCGCGATTCGTCAGGTGTGACGTGTCGTGAGCATTCGCGGCCCGTGCATCATCATTAAATTTCGTGGTTAAAAATCAAGGTTAAGGGCCACTTAAGACTTTCCTGCCATCGTTCTCCTAACTCTTGGCTGTTTCGCCGTCCGCCGCGAATTTGAGAAGGGGCGATGGCATGTCTGGTAGGCGTTTATGGATTTCATCATTGGCGGCGATCGCAAAGGGAATGCGGTTATGAGTCGGTTGAGGATGTCTGCTTTTGTGGGCGTTGCGCTGACGCAAGCCACCGGCGCCATGGCCGCAGATGTGCCAAACATCCTGCCGCCGCCCGCCGAAGAATGGCAGGCGCCACCACTGATCGACCCCAACTCCGGCTGGTATCTGCGTGGCGAGGTCGGCTACAACTGGGGCAGGCTCGACGGTGCCGAATCCGCATTTGGCTACACTGACCCGACTGACAGCAGCCTCGGCGATGGCGTCATGTTCGGTGTCGGAGCCGGCTTTAAAAGCCAGTGGCTGCGCACCGACTTTACTGTCGACTATTCCCTGCCGCTGAAATACCAGGGCACGATCGCGACGCTGGGCGACGTCACCGCCAAGATTTCGGCGGTCAGCGGGCTGTTCAACGGCTATATCGATCTCGGAACCTGGTACAATATAACGCCCTATATCGGCGCCGGCACCGGCGCCGCCTATCTACGTGCCTTCGATTACACGAGCACACTCGCTCCGCCGTTCAGCGGCGACACGACGCACACCCAGTGGAATTTCTCTTGGGCCGTCATGGCCGGTTTTGGCTACGTCGTGACGCCTCACCTCATGGTCGATCTCGGATATCGCTACATCGATTTTGGTGATGTGCAGACCGCGAACGATTCCTTTGGCAGCATGACATTCCAAAACGTTGCCGCGCACGAGGTGCGCCTCGGCTTGCGTTGGAGCTTTGATGATCTTCACCCGGCGCAGTAACTTGATCGCTGGCAGCCGCGCTCTTCGGACCGTATCCCAGATTCCGCGTCTGCGGGGGCTCGTCGCGGGTCTCATGATCTGCGCGCCGGTTGCCTTCGTACCGGTTGCGCCGGCGGCGGCCGCCGACTAGCTCGACAACTCCTTCCTGCGCGGCTCATTGCGGCTTTTGATGCTAGACCGGTCCGTTGGGATGGTCTCTCGCTCGGCGTGACCTTTGGCTATTCGAATATGAGCGCGGATTTCGGCAATGCCGCCAGCTCGGAGATCGCCTACATCCTGCGCAACAGCACGATCGAGTCCGAGTTTAGTCCGTCTAACTGGACAACATTGCCGAAGATCGTCACCGACGGCCAGCAATGGGGCGCCTTCCTCGGCTACAATTGGCAGATGGAGCAGCTCGTGCTTGGCGCCCACATTACCTTCAATCGTTCGACGAGCCTCAATTCCCAAGCGACCGATTCGATCGAACGTCTCGTGACCACCTCCGACGGCGTCATTCACGATGCGCTCCGGCAAGGCTCGGTTTCGCTTAAGCTCATTGACTATGCGACGGTGCGCGGGCGCGCCGGATATGCCATCGGCCAGTTCCTGCCTTAAGCCATGCTCGGTGTCGCGGTCGGGCGCTTCAACTATTTGACCTCCGCGACTGTGACCGATGCCATGAGCGGCACCGGCAGCGACACCTTCGGCCCGGTGACGCAATCCGACGGCCAGGACAATGTCTATATGGGTGGCTTCGTTGCGGGACTCGGCGTGGACGTGGCCGTGCTGCCGAACCTGTTCGTGCGCGCGGAATGGGAATACATCGCCTGGGGCTCGGTGAACGGCATCAAATCCACTCTCAATACCGGCCGCGCCGGCATCGCAGTGCGGTTCTAGCGCTTCGTAATCCCGCTTCTTAACCGACATCTTGCAGGCGAAGCGGCAGTTGACGCCGCGCGTCAACCGGCCTATCTCCGCCAGTGGGACACCCCTCCCCAACGAGGGGCGCCTATCT
>CAZLWN010000140.1:0-9513 GCA_964563195.1 uncultured Undibacter sp.
CGAATAGATCAATCCGCCCATGAACAGCGGGTGCACCAGCGCGGCCAGCACATTGCCGCCGACGATGAGCTGGAAGGCGAAAAAGCCCGGCAGCCCAAGGTCGTGAAACAACCGGAGCGGCTGGCGCATATGCACCAGCCAGGTTTGCATCCAATTTCATAAGCTTCGTTCGTGAGCGTTCGCCCTCGTTCAACGTCGTACCAATTTGCCCGACGCATAAACGAAACTTACAACGCGACGTTCGCCGTTGGTCGTGCCGAGTCGCGGCGAGCCGACGCCAAAATTGCGACCCAGTTGCACACGTTGGAGAAAAACATGAAATCAGAATTTGGTTCTGTTGCGAGCGCAACGCGTGGACGCATCGCACTGACTCATCGTGGCATCGAGGGACTTCGTCCAGCGGCGATACCCTATCGGATCTGCGACATGCGGTGCTGCGGACTCGCGGTACGCGTTGCGCCAAGCGGATTGAAGGCCTGGGATATCGCATTCAGGATTACTGGCACGGGCGTTTACCGGCGGCTTTCGCTTGGGCAGTTTCCTGCTGTCACGCTTGATGCAGCGCGCGCGCGAACCCTCGCGTTGACCAACGCTGCCAAGACAGGGCGCGATTTGATCGCGGAGGAAAAGGTCGCGAAGGCGGCTGCGGAGGCGCGGCTGACCGTCGGCCAGCTGGTCGAACTCTACCTGAGCCGGCGCGTTCGGGGCCGGCTCCGGTCTGCCGCCGAGATGGAGCGGCGGTTCGCCCGGACGTTCAGACCCCTGAAAGACCGTTACATCGATGAAATTCGGCGACGGGATTTGCGTGAGCTTCTCGACAAGGTGGCCGATCGAGGCGCCCCGCGCGAGGCCCAACAGCGCCGCCAGGTCGCCCGTGTGATGTTTCGCTGGGCCCCTGAGCCAGGACCTCGTCGAAATCGATCCTACGGCCGCCCTAGCCTCATATGGCACCAGTCCCCGGCGCGACCGGGTTTTGACCGCGGATGAAATCAAGCTTGTCTGGGACTGGCTGTCGGGCGGGGCCATCCCAGAAGGAATACGCGGAAGCGCTGAAACTGCAGCTTGCAACAGGCGCCCGGATCGGGGAGGTGGCCGGCATACAGGCAGGCGAGGTGGACCAGCACAAGTGGCTGTGGACCTTGCCCGAGCACCGATCGAAAAACGGCCGGCCCCGCGTGACCCCGTTGGTTGGTTTGGCACGAGACATCGTGGAGACCCGTTTCCACAACTCGCCAGATGGCCCGCTGTTTTGGTCGGAGCGCGGATTGCGACTCGACTCAAACCTAGTTGCCTCCATGTTGGTGAAACACCGCAAAGAGGTGCCCATCGACCACTTTACCTCGCATGACTTGCGGCGGACCGTTGCGACGGGACTAGTTGACCTTGGTATTCCCTATGAGCTCGTGGCGGGAGTGCTCGGTCATGAAGTTGGCGCCAAGGAGGTCAAAACATTGATCCGACACTATGTACGAACCGACCTTCTCGAGCGCAAAAGCACTGCCTTGCTGGCCTGGGATGCGAAGCTTCGCCAGATCGTTTGCGGAGGTAATTTTCCTAAAAATGTGGCCTATCTGCCAAAAGTTGGCCTGCGGGCGTAGGGACGTATGCAGATCGGTCACGGAAACCGCGCGTCGGCGGCAAAAAGCTTTTCGGAAAGTCTGTAATTGTCGCGGGCAGTAGCAATGGGGGCCGTACCTCCAGTTCGAAACCCACTCGCTCCGCCAGTCAAGTTGAAACTACATGGTTTTTTGAAATAATTTTGCCCGTACCCATAACGCAAAACCCATAGTTTTCGTTTGCGCTCTCGCGCTCGCCGTAGCAGTCGGCGCCGCAAGACGACGGGCGCAAACAATCACGCGAATGCGCGATGGCTCGGCAAGCCCGCCCACCGAATTGACTGATTCTCTAGGAAGCCCGCCCATGCGTTAAATCGGCCGGCGCGGTAGTGGCCCCGCCGCAGCCGCGCGCGTTAGCGCCACGGCTCGCGCCCGCTGCCACGGCTGATAGGGCTTGCGCCACCATGAAGGCCGCGGGGCTATGATGTGAGGTCGGAGCAATTCGTCGCGAGAAGCGCGCGCTCCATACCTACACGCTCCGTGGGGAGTCGCCTGTGAACAACTTGCCCATGACTCTCGGCAATATGCGCGCCAACGGCGTCCATACGCTCGCCGTTTGGTGCGACGCCTTGGGCCATCATCATCGAGTGCTCGACGTGACCGCTTATGCCGATGACGTGCCAGTGCCCGCGTTCGGCTCGCGCATGGTCTGCGGCGCCGTCGAATGTCCGCTTTTGGACCAAAGCGGACAAAAGTCGATTTTGGCCAGCGGCTGTTTGTCCGCTTTTGACCTAAAGCGGACGCAAAAAGAAACTGCCGCTTAGTCCCGACACGGAACTCTGCGCGAATTTTTTCCACTGTTGCACAGCGGTCATAGTGGAAACGCCAAGCAGTAGGCAGCCTGATCAATATACCTAATCGATGTGGCGCTCGGTTCCGCCATACTGGCGGAAATGATCCGCCGAAGATGGGGGCAAACCATGACAGAAAATTCCGACCTGGAGAAATACGCTCCGCGCAAATGGCGTCCACCGGAAAACCTAAGTGACGCGACGACGAATCCGGCCACGCAGGAAGAACAGGACGAACTGGTGATCTCGCTCCTGCGTCGTCAACGCAGCAAGATCGATGCGGCCAATGACCTGGCGGCCAAAAATTTGAATGCCCTGATCCAAAGCGCCGCTGGCGCATCATTGGACGAAATTGACCGACTCATTCGCGAGCTCGAAAGCGTACGCGAAATGTTGCGCAGCGAAGGTGAACGTGTCACCCGAGATATCGATGGTTACGCCAGTCTGAGCCACTCGGCAACAACGATGATGAAGCTCATCGCCGACAGCATCAAGCAATGGAAAGATGCGCCGGATAAGGTGGGCCCGCGTCTAGCGAGCTGACGTTACAGACGCTTCCTCGCCGGGGGCACTGCGCAGTCTGCGGCGCTATCGGTGTGGAAGCGCGGCCGAACTGGAATGAGCGGGCGCCGCTAAGTTTGTTCGGACCGTCGAAGGGAGGTTGATCGTGATCGATCCAATTAAGCGGCGCGATATGAAGAAAACTTTGGCTAAGATTGACAAACTGGCCCAAAAATACATGAACAAAGGATTGTCGAAAAGAGAGGCCCGCAGTCGCGCGTATGCCGAGGCGCGCGACAACCCGCGGAAAAATTTCAAGGCGTACAAAAAGAAACCTCGCCGGTAAATGATGTGGCGCGCTCAGCTTGCGCGGCGCTAGACGTATCGGTCTGTCCCGACGATGCGCCCGTGCCATCCTTCGGCCCGCGCATGGTCTGCACGGTCTGCGGAGCTATAGGCGCGGACGTGAGGCCGAATTGGAACGAGCAGGCGCCGCCGAGCCTTTTTGGTACAAGCCCGAAGCGACTTTCTACCTTCCCGCCCTCTCAGCGTATCGAAGTCACGCGATCTTGCGCGCGATTTTGTTATTTCCAAATTCCCCGATCTTGCGTTTTTCCGGTCGGCACCAGCGTACCAAGTAGCCCCTGCACCCAACGCGCCCCCCTTTTCCCTGCATAAAGTCCGCCCTTCTGTGAAGTAAGTCACACTCGAACGACAAGCGACGGCCTACGTAGGGAGCTCAGAAGGAGGCTCCCATGACCAACAGGTTTGATAGCTGGGCAGCCATTCAGGCACGTATCGCCGAGTCGCAACGCCAGTATCGGGGTAGCGATTTCGGAGCGACCTATTTCGTTTTCGGCACACGGACGGAAAACACCAGGTGGTTCCAGTTAGCCTGACCACTGCTACGCTTTAAGCGTCACGCCACTGTCACCCGCTACGTTCACTCTAATTGGTGCTGGGCTTTTCCTCTCCTCCCCCCAGCGCCACTAAAGCCCTGGCCGCGTGCCCCCGCGAGCCGGGGCTTTTCTTTGGCCGGTTACTGGCCGGTTTTGAATTTAAATCGGACAGGTGCGGTTATTCCTGTTACTGGCATCAATGGTCCCAACATTGATGGCGGCAACGCTCGCAGCCACGCTCGTGGCTGCACCCACGCCCCAGTTGGTCATGCCCCCAGCCTTGACGCGAGAAGACATCAAAGCTGCCCGCGACAAATTTGATCGCGATATGAAGCTTGATACGAAACGCCCGTGGGACGCGCCAAAACCAAATAATGCCGGGACATCTATCCCGACCCCGAAGCATGATTAATGATGCGAAGCCGCCTCAGTTGGCGGCCTCTTTCATTCATTAGGGCGTGTACTCATAAAATCGGCAGTCGCCGGTGCGCCAAGCACGCCTATTCGATCACCTCGGTCGCCTGGACGAGGACCGTCGAAGGAATCTTCAGGCCCAGGGTCTTCGCCGTCTTGAGGCTGATAACGAGGTCGAACTTCACGGGTTGCTCCACAGGTAGCTCAGCAGGCTGCGCGCCTTTGAGAATCTTGTCCACGAAGGCGGGCGCACGCCGGAAGAGGTCAGCGACGTTCGCCCCGTAGGACATGAGGCCACCTGCCTCCACAAACCTCCGGCGGTTAAACATCGCTGGCAGTCGCTGGGTCGCGGTAAAGGCGACGATCTTTTCCGCGTGCACATCCAGCAGGGGTTGCGACAGCGTGATCAAGGCGTCAGCGCGAGATGCAATGATCCCGGCAAAGGTTTTGGCAAAGTCAGGCCGAGGCTCGCGCACCTCCCAGGAGCGCACCTGCACCCCAATGGACCGAGCGGCGTTCTGCATGTCTCGCCACTGGGGGGCGTGGCTGGGACTGCTGGGGTCCCCAAGGATCGCCACGCGTGCCAACTGGGGCACGAGCTCCTTGAGCAGCGCCAATCGCTTGACGCCAAGCTCTGGCGACATATTGCTGACCCCCGTGAGGTTGCCCCCAGGCCGCGCGAGGTTCCCTACTAACCCGATCGCCACCGGATCCGTCACATTCACCATGACCACGGGAATCTGGGTGGTGACCTGTTTGGCCGCGCGGGCGGCAGTGGCTCCGCCGACCACTAGGACGGCCACGTCGCTGTGGATGAGCTCAGTCACGAGGGCGGGAAAGCGCTCCGTCTTGCCCTCGCCATAGCGATACTCGACGCTAATATTGTGCCCTGCCACATACCCCAACGCGCGCAGACCTTGCCGGAAGGCTTCGATCGAGGCGGCCTCCGACGCCCGCGAGCCTCCGAAGAAAACACCGATTCGGGGCACGGCCTGCGTCTGCTCCATGGCGGTAGCCTCGAGCGGCGCTCCGAGCATGCCGAGGATGAGCAGGACCATGAGCCCGACGGTGCTGAGCCACATGCTGATTTCCTCATCACTACTTGCCCGCTCCCATCTCCTGGAACTGATGTGCCTGCGGCAAATGTCCGCTTTCGGGCGTATAGCGGACATGGTGGATTTTAATGAGTACACGTCCTAGGACGCGTCGTCACCCGAAGAAATCGAATAAAAAAACCGGGCAGGGACTGCCTGCCCGGTTCTCAGTGGGGAGGAACCGTACTCATTGCCAGTACGAGTTCGAACGATGCATCAAGAAGATTTAATAAATCATTTCATCGCTCCGACTGACGCTCGCGGCATGGTGTCGTTACAAACTAATTAAAAGTGTAATTTTCTTGCGTGTGGAAGAGTGCTAAAAAGGGCCGCTCCCATTCCCCAATGCGAGCACGGCCCCGATCTCACCCGTCCCCTAAAGCCGAGAGGTCGGGGTCGATCTTTTTCTACAACGGTTTCCTATAAAGAATTGCGGCTATTCGCCTAGACAGGTGGTGGACGCTGTGACGAAATTTTGAAGACTGTTGAAAATCGGACACTCTATTCACCACCTGAAATGAAATACGCCACTTTACAACCAATGACCCTCGGCAACATGCGTCAGAATGGCGTCCGCACGCTCGCCATTTATTGCGACCGCTGCAATCACGAAGGCATTCTTGACGTGAGCGGTTATCCCGATGACGTGCCCGTGCCATCCTTTGGCCCGCGCATGGTCTGCACGCGCTGCGGTGCTATCGGCGCGGACGCGAGGCCGAATTGGCAGGAACGTGCACCGCCCAGTTTGCTTGGCTCGCCTGGAGCTGCCTAATGCTAGCGTCGCCCCTGCCTCGATGGGTACGGCATGGTGCACACCATCGACGCGGTAAATGTGAGCCAGCCAGTTTCACCTGTGAGGGTTTATCTCGGCCGCAGCCCGTATTGCGCGCGGGTTGGCTGGCTCACAGTGTTATCAGGATGTGCCCGGTTGATTAAGAAGTTGTAAAAAGAAACGCATCCGAATTGGAACGAACAGCTAGCAATTTGACAGCGAGAGTCTAAAGCCATGCGTGACACCGCCAAGCACCGTGCCGAGATAATCGAACACTTGGAGAAGGCGCTCACGCTCTGCGACCAGGCCAGTGAGCCAGTTGTCGGTTACCTGATCGAGCGCGCACTAGATGAAGCTCGCGGATCGCACTGGACCGGGGGCGGCACGCCGACCGAGCGCGCCTGACGCAATCTCCGCTTTGTAATTTGAATGTCCGCTTTGCTCCGAAAGCGATCAAAATGGTGCGTCTAGGCGAATACAGCGATGTGCCAGAAACAGGTATTGGGATGAACTCCGCACCATATGCTCGCAATTAGAATGTGGAATTTGCTCCGCTTGTTGCGAGTATCTAAACTCCAACCTGGACGGGCGATAATGAAGCTCAATTAATCATCGCCGCACATTAGGTGACGCCGAACTCCCGCTAATTTAAAGTAGTCCCTTGCCTCGAAAATCGATCATCACGAGCGCCGCACTTATCCTCACCGCCGGATTTCTCGTGTTGTTCATCGGCGGCGGAGCGCGTTTCGCTGTCGGCCTAACGCTCAAGCCGATTGTCGACGATTTGGGCTGGGGACGCAGCGAACTCGGCCTCGCCGTCGCCCTATTCCAGGTCGTGTCGGCGGCCGCAATGTTCGCCGCCGGTTACCTCGCCGACCGAGCCGGCCCGCGGCTGGTGCTAGGCGGCGGCCTTCTGGTCAGCGGAATAGGCATCGGCCTAATGAGTGTGATGGTAGCACCATGGCACGCGCTTGTGCTGTACGGCGTTGTCTTCGCGCTGGGTAACGGTGCGGCATCGTTGATACCGGTCGGGGTAATGGTGACACGCGCCTTCCCGAAGCGCACCGGCATAGCCAATGCAGTGGTCACGTCGGGCATGGGCGTCGGCCAGCTCGTAATGATCGCAACGCTGGCGGCAGTCCTGATGGCGATGGGCTGGCGCTCGGTCTACCTGTGTCTCGGCGTCGTCCATCTGGCGCTGGTGCCGCTGCTGATCGGCGCGATCCCGAAAACCACGCCGACGCAGGCGAAGGCGGCTCGGCCGAATGATGGCGTAGGCGTGATCGAGGCCGCGCGCTCACGGCAGTTCTGGCTGCTGATGGCGATCTATGCCATCTGCGGCTTTGACGATTTCTTCGTCTCCACCCACGTCGTCGCCTTCGCCCAGGACTGCGGCGTTAACGTCTTTCTGGCGGGCAATCTGCTGGCGCTAATGGGCCTCACCGGCCTAATTGGGGTAGTCGCCTCCGGCGCCTTCAGCGACCGCGCCGCCCCAGCGTGGCCGACCGCGCTCTCCTTCGCCGCCCGCGTCGCGGTGTTCGGACTAGTGATTGTGGACCAGTCGGCCGTCTCGGTGGCGGTGTTCGCGCTCGTGTTCGGCGCCACCTTCCTGGTGACCGCTCCGCTCGTCGTTGTGTTCGTATCGGAGAGTTTTGGCACCCGCCATCTCGGTGCCCTCAGCGGCCTGATCACCATGGTACATCACATCTTCGGCGGTATCGGCGCATATCTCGGTGCAGCCGTGTTTGACGCCACCGGCAGCTACGACTCCGCCTTCTCGATAATGCTCGCGGTCTCGCTGCTCGCCCTGCTGCTGACTCTTCTGCTTCGGCAGCCGCGCCGCTCTGTGGACGCAGTTTGAACTCACGCTGGCAGCCTAATGTCGCAGATGGGTCAAAAGCAGACATTCAGCAATGCCCAACCTATGTCCGGTTTGCCCCCGAAAGCGGACATTTGCGCCGCGAATGACGCTAAGTGCCAATCGCGACCAATGCACCGCAGCATGAGCGGCGCAAAAAAAGACCGCCAGTGCTGGGACGGTCTCTCTGAAATCCAATCGGGTGTTTTGATCAGGCTGCGAGTGCAGCGGCCTTACGCTTCCTGCGCCAGCCGCGCAGACCTAAAGCACCGACGCCGGCGCAGAGCATGGGTCGCACGTCAGGGCGGGGTGCGTTTGCTACGGTCTGACTGGCCCCGCTTATATGCTTGCCAGTTATTTCCTGTAGTGTCGTTGTATCCCGCTTTATAGGCGTCATAGTAGCCGATCCAGTAAGATTCTCTTTCGTTGAGCTTGGTCGGGTCTACTTCACCCTCAATGATTTTCCATTCGACATATTTATTCCCATCCTTAAAAGGACCAGTCCTGTTTTCACGGTGCTGCGAGTGCCGAAACTCAGGAGCGCCGACGGTTTGGCCAACATATACGCGGCCGTCTTCTATACTTTTGCCCATATAAATGCATGCTAAAGGTCGCGGTGGTGATTTCACTTCGTTAGGAAAAAGCCTCCGCCTTTCAAACTCTAGGAGGCGCGTCGCTGTTTTTTCTCCCATTTGCAGCGGTGCTTTTCCATATAAGGTCTCTGGAGCAACCGAAAAGTATCGCTCGCCTGCAAACTTTTCAAGTTGACTATATTGGTCGGCAAGATGTTGATTGGACCTTTCCTTGTATAGAAAGTTAAGGACAGTAGCGCGCCTCCATGCATGTCTATAAAGGGCAGCTTTCGGATGTTTGTTTTCACGGGGAACAAGAGGTGCCGTTTCCTCCAAAAAAGATTCGAATTTTTGCATCAATTCTTTGCGCTGTGAGGCCGCTTTTGCCCTGCGTTCGAGCCAACCTTTTATGAGCCCTATCATTGGTAAGACCTTCCGCGGCGCGGAGCTAAATTCGTCAGCGCCACCACGGTATGAACCTCGGATCGTTGCCGGATACTATGTGACGAGAAATTTCGGCTTGGGCTGCGCCCAGTTCATCGCCAGCAGCGGCTTTCTCAGCGGCTTGCTGCTCTAACTTCCGATATCGGCGTTCTACCTTCCATACAGCAAGTTTGTGACCAAGGTACTGTATGGGCAAATAAGCCACGCGAAGTACGCCAGCTGCAATGAATAACCAACCCCACATTAAAATGGCAAAATGAAACGATTCGATTAGACCCTTGTCATAATGCCAACCATATAAAGCAATTACCACCGTCGAACCGATGACGACTACCACCAACTGAATACCTTGTTCTGTAAAATATTGGCGCAACGGACCACCCCATTGGTTGCCGCTCGCAAAATAGCATGACTGCCTCATACGCGAGCGTCGCTCAGCCAGCGCTAGGGCGGCGGACTTCAAACGTCAATGCTTACAGATAGTACCCACTGCTGTTGATTTTGTTCAAGACGGCGGGTCCTGCCATATGGTGGCTGATGACTGCCTCGGCA
>CAZLWN010000141.1:0-9429 GCA_964563195.1 uncultured Undibacter sp.
TGGATGGTCTGAAAGCGCTTGACCCTGACCGGCCGATTAGAGAAGCGGACATGACTTTTTGCGGCGCAGATGTCTGCTTTTGACCGATACTGTTGAAAAAGTCCGCGGCTAGCAGTGAGTGCGCAACTTTTGAATCCAGGCGGATGGGTTCTTGAACCGATATTGCGTGTGACGCACCATTCTTGAATCAATATTACTTGGCCGACCCCTCAAAATCTTTTTTCAACGGTATCGACCCAGAGCAGACATCAGGCCCATTCGGCAGCGGCCTGTCGTACCGTCTACCACGTTCAGGAAATGTCGGTCATCAATCAATGGCTGCGTCAGTACAACCATATCCGGCCGCACCATGCCCTCGGCATGCGACCACCGGTCACAGAAACAATCTTAGTGAACCGCCAAATCACTGGTACGGAACATGGGGGCTAGACACCATCACCGTTCGTTATGGGTGGCCCCTTTTGAAATCTGGGGTGGTCCCTTTTAACAACTGCTTGACCATTAGGCGTCAGGGTTGCCGGCATGAGATTTTGCGATCCAGGCGCCTGCGCTTCTTGCGACCATGCCGAGGGCCGGTCTGGTTGCCTTCGGCATAAAGCGCAATTTTGCATATGGCTATCCACACAAAGCAATGCGGTGTCTGTGCGTGCGGCGCTTGAAACGATGGGTTTTCAGCTTATGGACGAAGCGTCCGCTATCGAACGTGAGGAAGCTATATTGACGGCCAAATAGCGTGGCGGCCGCCTCAGTTGGCGGCTTCGTTCATTTCAAACCAATCGCAGCCGCCTGCTTAAAACACATGACCTGATTTCGGAGAGACCGCCGCGAGGCGGTCTTTCTGTCGCTTTTGCCTTTGCCTTTGCCAACGCGGAGGCAAAATATGGTATCGCAACACCGTCGACGTTAAAGTTCCACGTTCACAATTTGTTGAACGTTAGCACAAATTTGTTCGTGTGAGATATTCGCGAATCGATCACAGTTAGAGTGGGGCTGGGGTGATCTCTTAGGCGGAGGATTGCCCATGGGTCGGTCATGTCGGGTGGCGCATCGCGCGGACATCGCTCCTGCTCGTGATCCTATGATCGGCCGCGAGATTGTTCCTGGTGATTCGGAAGTTGAAGTGCTTCGAGAAGAAAACGCGCAGCTTCGAGAGCTTGTGATTCAGCTATCAAAAATTGCGATCAGGAACATAGTCGAACGAAAATAGGAGCGGGTTGTTGGGACCTCTTGAGAAACTTTTTCAGAGCGTCGGGAATGTGAAGCGCGTCACATTCGACCTTTACTAGGTCTGGCAAGCTAGCCACCTCGAAGCTTGTTGTACCTTCTTATTTCCTCCCCTTACTGCCCCGCATTTGTTGGCGGGGCTTTTTTCATGCGCGCTGACTGAACAAGCGAGGTGGTGCCCGCTCCTGTCAAATCGGCTGTGCGTCCGCGCCGATAGCCCCACAGACCGTGCAGACCATGCGCGGGCCGAACGCGGGCACTGGCACGTCGTCGGGATAGTCGCTCACGTCAATGGCGCGATGATGTTGAGCCAAGCCGTCGCACCACATGGCAAGCGTGCGCACTCCGTTGGCGCGCATGTTGCCGAGGGTTATTGCAATGGGGGTGAAAATCACTTTATCTGCCAATCCAGCCAGATCTGAGTAAGACGTCTAATAAATGCTCGCGCATCCTCAATTTTCATCGCGGTAGTTGGTCTAAGCCGCCCCGATTTCGGTGGAGAATGCCGATGAACATTTGCGCTTTCAGTAAAATTGTTTAGCTCGGTTTTTGTCGGCCAACCCATAGATTCCTCTTTTTGCTGAGCACCTATCCCGCGATTGATGTCATCGCGCATCCGTTCGAAAGCCTTGTAAAACTCAAACCAGTCTGGCTTAGCATCGCGTAGGTAGGAAAAAACGTCCACTACTACGTCGTCTGAAGCGGCTGCTTCCAGCCATTTTTGCTTCGATGAAGGTTTCGCTGGGGCCGGCTTTCCATCCATTAGAATCCTGGCCGGGTGGAATTTGGTTCTAAATACCGCAGTTTGAGGTTCTATAATGTGATGGGTTTTCCAATTGCCATTGCAATTTTCACAAACACTTCCAACCTGAATCGGGCTGCGCGCTGAATCATGCAGAAAAAGGGCACCATTGATCAAATCAACTATTGCCTTTGCTGCCCCTCGCACTTCAATTCGATCGGTGAGCGGCTCAAAATCGTCGGCGACCAAGACTGTTTTGTTATGTTCGATGGTCTCTACACGAATCCTCCCGCCGGCAAACAGGGCCAGCGCGTCCTGTAAGTCAATATCCTTGCCAAGCAATTCAACGGCCCACTTCATTGTCATGCTTCCATCGTTTAGGGCGCATCTTGCCGAGAGTCATGGGCAAGTTTTTCACAGGCGACTTCCCACGGAGCGTGTAGGTATGGAGCGCGCGCTTCTCGCGACGAATTGCTCCGACCTCACATCATAGCCCCACGGTGCGTGTAGAGCGACACGGCTTTAATGATCGTCTAGCGCAAATGGTCTTGGGCACAGATATTTCTCTCGCCCTATGGCGAAGGGAGTAGATCATGGACCTCGATGAAGCGAAAAGTGCGGTCGTCAAAGTTGGTGACGGCCGAGGGTTTGTCGCGCATGGCGGCTATGTAATCACCGCCGCGCACTGCCTGCCTTTTTTCCCGCCGTGTCATGGCGCTTCGCACACCGAAGAACGCACGTACAAGGAATTGCTTGGGCCACTCGGGCAACAACCCGAAATATGGGCGGAATGTCTCTTTGCCGATCCCATTGGCGATATCGCGGTGCTTGGGCGGCCCGACAATCAAGCACTACCTGAACAATTTTTTGCGTATGAAAAGTGGGTGTATGGAGTGGGATTCCTGCCAATTGCCGACGCGCCGCAGAATGGTCCGGCGTGGCTGCTATCGCTCGATGCTCCCTGGTACCAATGCACCGTTCAGCAGATCGGCAACATGTTGTGGCTTTCAAACGCTGCGGAGGAAATTCGCGGTGGCATGTCGGGCTCGCCAATTATCACGGACAATGGCTCAGCAATCGGGATTGTCTGCATTTCATCTAGCGCCGGCATGGGACACAACGGAGGCGGTCCGAATCCGCGCCTCACTCACAATTTGCCGGGGTGGCTCTTGCGAGAGCTTAGCTGACCGCAATGAGCGTCTAGGCCAACCGCGCGGCGCATCTGGCGGCCTTCATGGTGGCGCAAGCCCTATCAGCCGTGGCAACGGGCGCGAGCCGTGATGCTAATGCGCGCGGCGGCAGGCCATTATCGCGCCAGCCGATTCAACGCATGGGCGGGCTTCCTAGAGAATCAGTCAAATCGGCGGGCGGACTTGCCGAGGCATTGCACCTTCGCATGATTGTTCGCGCCCGTCGTCATGCCGAGTGCTACGGCAAGCGCCAGAGCTACAGCAAACTAAAACTATGGGTTTTGCGTTATGGGTACGGGCAAAATTATTTCAAAAAACCGTGTAGTTTCAACTTGACTGGCGGACGCTGCTTCCGCGCCCTTGCCTCTTTTTGGCTTGGCGGTTCCGTCGGCGTTCTCCGTGTCTCCCGTCTCCGCCGGCGGTTCCACAAAGGCGGTTCCGCGCCTCAGCGACGAGCGCAAGCCGGCAACTTCGTGCTGCAAACGGGAATTATCCTTGCGCGCGGCTTCCAGCGCGCCCTCGACCACCGCGCGTTCCATGCGCTCGCGTTGCAGTGCCGCGTTGAGATCCTCGACACGCTTTTCAATGTTGGTGCGGCTGACCTGGACGTCGGCCTCCAGATGCGCATTGCGCTCGCTAAGCGAGGCGATTCTTTCCTCGGCGCGCGTGAGCGCGGTTTCACGCGTCTTCAGCGTCTTGGTCAGGGCGGTGTTGCGCTCGCTCAGCGCCGCACGCGCCGTTTCGAGATCCTTGATCTGGCGGTCGCGCGCCTCGTGCGAAGCCTCGATCTGGGCGAGCCGTTTTTCCGAATTGTTGCGGGCGATGGCCGCTTCCACCGACTTGCGATCGAAGGCGCGCACTTCCTCGGTGCGCGCGAGCAGGTTCTGTCGCGCTTCCGCCAGCAGCCGGTCGGCGGTGGCAGCGCGCGATTGCAGCGCGTCAAGCCGCATATTCAGGCTATTACGCTCGGCTTGATGCTGCTCCTTGGATTCATCGAGCGCGGCAGAAAGTTGGCCGTGCTCGCCATAGGCTTCGGCGAAGCTTGCTTCCACCTTGCCCAGCTGCGCGCGGGTGGCGGTCAGCGTGTTCTCGGATTCGGTCAGGCGGCGGGTCAGGCGGGCGGTCTCGTTGAGCCCCTGGTCGACGGCAAGCTGGAGCGAGCGCTTCTCGTCTTCGAGCAGCGCCAGCTTCTCGCGCGCGGCGGCAAGCTCGCCTTCGAGCTCGACGATGCGTTTCTCGGCGCCGTCGAGCTGATCCTGCAGCGTGCGGCGGGTTTCGCTCAGGGAGCGGCGCTGGCTGGTCTCCTGGGCGAGCTGGCGCTCGAGCTCGACGATCTGCGCGGCGCGGGTTGAAATTTCGTTGGACAGCTCGATGCCGGTGCTTTCAAGCGCGCGGTTGGCTTCGCGCGTCAGTTCGAGGTCTTCGCGCAGCCGCTCGGTCTCGGCCTCGAACTTGGTCGCCTTTTTCTCAATCTCGTAGAATTCGCCGCGCAGCGTCTCGAAGGCCGCGCGCGACTCGTCCAACATGTTGGACAAGCTCATGGTCTGGGATTTTTCCTGCTCGAGCGCGCGTAGCGTCGCGTTGAACGGCTGAACCAGCTTGTCGAAGGCCTGCTTGAGGGCGTCGAGCTCGCCGATCTTGCGGCCGGTGTCGGTCAAAAGGTTGCGGAGGACCTCGTTTTCCTCGCCCATGCGCGAGCCGACGTCGGAAAAATTCTCGAGGCTGATGTGGCGGCCGCCGTTGCCATTGTTGCCCGGCCGCTGCGCGGGGCCGCCGTCATCCGGTTCGCCCTTGCGGCCAAACAAGTCGGTCAACTTAGCCATGACGAACGCCTCCAGCCCCTGGCACCACCAAAAAGCCCCACGTCTTTTGATTAAGATATTATATACCGTTAACAATTGGAACCTTTGGGAACCTAGGGCGCCCACTTGTCCACTTCGGCGCTGACCGCAACATGGGTAACGGCCGAAATCATGCCTAAACCCGTCGCATAGGCTTGGTTGCGGCAGGAAAGTTGTCCATGAGCGCCGACGCCGATAGTCTAGCCTATGCCTACCGGCCCTCGTTGTTGGGGGCGCCAACGGAGTTTCGCCTCACCGGCGAAGCCATCGATTGGAAGTCGGACAGCAGATCGGGCCATATCCCGCTGCGCGACGTGCGACTGCTGCGCATGTCGTTCAAGCCCGCCAGCATGCAGCCCTACCGCTTCATCACCGAGCTGTGGGCGGAAGGCGCACCCCGGCTCGAAATCGCCTCCAGTTCCTGGAAGAACATGGTCGAGCAGGAGCGGCTCGACCAGCGCTATGTCGCCTTCATCACCGAGCTGCATCGGCGCATCGGGCAGGCGGGCGCGCCGACGCGCTTCGTGCGGGGCAAGCATCCGTTGCTGTTTTGGCCGGGGCTTGCGGTTTTCGTTTTGGTGGCGCTTGCAATGGCCGCGGTAGTGGCGCGCGCCTTGCAGACCCACAGCGTCGGCGTCGCCGCCGTCATCGCCGCTCTTGTGGCGCTGCTGCTCTGGCAGGGCGGCAACTTCTTTCGCCGCAACAAGCCGGGCGCCTACCAGCTGGACGCGCTGCCGCCGGAGCTGTTGCCGAAATTCTAGTGCCGCACCACCAGCACCGAGCATTTGGCGTAGCGCACCACGTGTCCGGCATTGGAGCCGAGGAAATAAGTGCGCATGGCCGGCCGGTGCGAGCTCATGACGATCAGATCGGCGTTGATCGCCTTGGCCTCTTCCAGCACCTCGTGATAAATGCCGCCCTGCCGCACGGTGGAGGAGACGCGCGCCGGGTCGAGCCCGCATTCGCGCGCGACGATGGCGAGCGCTTCTTCCGAGGACTTGCGTTGCTGCACGTCGAAGTCCGGCGGCACGTATTCCGCCAGCATCACCGGCGTCATCGGCAGCACGTTGACCAGCCGCACCGATCCGCCCGAGCTCTTCGCCAGCGTGACCGCGGTCTCAATGGCGGGCTTGGCGAGCTCGGTATCGGCGAGATCGACCGGCACCAGGATCTGCTTGTACATGACAGCGCCCCACGCTTTCGCTGCGAGGGCGCGATCATGGCACGTTTTTGCGGCGGCGTTGAGTGAGGCCTGTTGCCATTTTGGACAAAATGCACCGCCGAATGGCGACGTGGATGCGTCGACGAATGTCCGTTTTCCGGGGCAAAGCAGACATTGCGTGAATTTGGCGGTATGTCCGCCTTTGACCAAAAGCGGATATGCCTCTTCAGCGGGGTAGATTGAACGGATACGCTGCTTGCCGGGCGTGGAGGCTCAGACATGAGGCGGCGGGAATTTCTCGGCGCCCTGGGTGGCGCGGCGGCGTGGCCGCTAGCCACGCGTGCGCAGCAGCCGGCGATGCCGGTGATTGGATATCTCGGTAGCGGTGTAGCCACATCGACGGTCGCAGACATGTTCCGCCGTGGCCTGAGTGAAATCGGCTATGTGGAAGGCGTAAATGTCGCAATCGAATTCCGCTTCGCGCGGGGGCGATACGATCGACTGCCGGCACTCGCGGCCGATCTGGTGCAAAGGCAAGTGTCTGTGCTCGTCGCGTCCGGCGGCGTGCAAACGGCCCTAGCGGCGAAGTCCGCAACCGCAACCATTCCCATCGTCTTTGGGCATGGCAGCGACCCGGTCAGGTTCGGCTTGGTCGCAAGCCTCAACCGGCCGGGCGGAAACATCACGGGAGTAGCTTACCTTTCCACGGACCTTGAGTCGAAGCGATTGGGACTGCTGTACGAGCTGGTGCCTCAGGCAACTCTCATCGCCGTGCTCGTAAATCCCACCAATGCGAATACGCAGAACCAGTCGAAGGAACTAAAGGAAGCTGCTCGCACGCTCGGGCTGCGACTGCAATTCGTCAACTCCAGCAGTAAGGGCGAATTCGACACGGCCTTTGCGACCATTGCTCAAACGCGCGCCGGAACACTCCTGGTAGCGGGCGACCCGTACTATTTCAACCGGCGCAAACAATTGATCGCATTGGCGATACGGCACGCGATACCAACGATCTATGATTTTCGCGCGTATGCTGAAGCGGGCGGTCTGACGAGCTATGGGACTGATCTGGCTAATGCCTATCGCCACATTGGCCTCTATGCCGGGCGGATTCTCAAGGGCGAAAAGCCGTCGGACCTGCCGGTCATGCTATCAACCAAGTTTGAGTTCGTGATCAACCTCAAGGCTGCCAAAGCGATCGGCCTGGCCATCGCTCCCATGCTGCTCGCGCGCGCCGACGACGTGATTGAATAGCAGGTTTGCTGCGGTGCGTCAGGTCGCTTTGGGCAATTAGCGGACATTGCAGCCGCGCCTGCGTTTGTCCGCTTGCGGACCAAGGCGGACAAAGGCGGATTTTGGTTTCTCACCGTTTGTCCGCTAATGACCCGAAGCGGACAGAGTGCGAAATGATTGCATGGCGGAAAATGAATCCAAATGGAAGGTTCATCAACTGTCGTTGCCTAAGCAATCCGCCGGCGCGGGCACTGACCACTCTGGCAAAATCGCTGAACCTAAATTAGCATTCAACCAAGGGATATCCGACCGGGGCGACCAGGAGGCAGACGATCTTTGACAAGCGGGCACTGATCGAGGATGTGCGCGAGATTTCAAAGCTCGCGTACGGATTTATGGGCTCAAAAGCGCTGTTCGTTGCGCTTGAACTTGATTTGTTCACGCGGCTTTCTTCTGGAGCCAAGACGGTCCGCGAGCTTGCCGACGAAACCGGCATTGAGCAGCGCCGGCTGGCAACATTGCTCACTGCTTGCGTCAGTCTCGGATTGCTCTCAAAGACGAACGATCGGTACATTAATGCGCCGGCGGCGCAAGTTTATCTTTCGCGAAATTCATCAAAGTATTTCGGAGACTATTATCGTTTTCAGATTGATCGTCAGATTTATCCCGCTTTCGAGCATCTTGGCGAAGCCCTTCGCGGCAAACGATATCAATTCTACAACGTCACACAGGACGAACATGAGGCGGATTATTTCATTCGCGCTCAACATGCCGGCTCAATGGGGCCGGCTGTTGTGTTGAGCCGACAGGTTGATCTCGCGACGGATCGCAAATTGCTCGACGTCGCCGGGGGAAGTGGTGCATTCAGCATTGCTTTGTGTCAGCGTTTTCCAAATTTGACCTCCACAATCCTGGACTTCCCTACGGTCAAATCTGCAGCGGAGCGTTTTGTCGCTGAGGCGGGGTTGCAGGAGCGCATTCAATTCCTGCCCGGAGATGCGTTCGTGGTGGAGTGGCCGGACGACAGTGATGTCGTTTTGATCTCCTATCTATTGAGCGCGGTAGCTGCGCATGCGATTCCAGGTCTCTTACAGCGGGCATTCAATTCCCTCCTCCCGGGCGGGAAGCTGTTATTGCATGATTTCATGGTCGACGATGACGGAACTGGTCCGGCGCCTGCTGCTCTTTGGCTTCTGTGTGGGCTTCTTTGCGACCCGGACGCAGTGCTGCTGACGCCCCGCGTCGTTTCTGATCAAATTTCGGCTGTGGGATTTGTGGATATCGAAAGCTTTGAAACAATTCCAACCATTACGCGACTAATCGTGGCGACGAAACCGCGCTCGAATTGAGGATGGAAAACCACCTCCGGGTATTGGGAAGCCGTTTTGGTAATTTTAAATCTCGGCTTGGCCGATATGAATGGAGGTATGACGATAACGCCTAAAATCCGCAATTAATGCTGTGGACGGCTCCTCCACCGGCACGTGAGTGCCATAAATGTGGGTACTGTTACTGCTAATCGAATAATATTTTGCTGCGGTGCGTTGGCCGCCATTGGCACTTGGCGGACAAACCGACTGCGCCTCCGTTTGTCCGCTTTCGGACAAGAGCGGGCAAAGGTCGATTTTGGCCGGCGATGGTCTGTCCGCTAATGACCCAAAGCGGACATCAAGTTCAAGTTCCGCTTAATCTGGAACGGACTGTGTTTAATGCCGCGCAGCTAGGCGAGCCGGTTTGATTAATAGCAATGCACCAACGCTCGCATAGATGATACTGTAATCGAAGCGGAGCATGTGATAATGGGCCAGACCGCTGACAAATCACGATATTCCGACATTCTCGGCGCCATTGCCGAGTGGATTAATAGATATCGCAAAGCGTATGCTGCGCATGGCGAATTGATAAACTGCGGCGCGGACGAGGTTGCAAGGATCGCTTATGACCTTGGCGTAAGCTCCGATGAATTCGCTACCCTCGCCAGCTGTCTAGCCCCCTTTTTCAGTACCAGTGATTTGGTGGTTGACTAAGATTGTTTCA
>CAZLWN010000142.1:0-9339 GCA_964563195.1 uncultured Undibacter sp.
AGCGCCGCGAACGCGCCGGCGAATCCGAAGTGATGAACGTGATCGGCGAGGTCGAGGGCTTCACCTGCGTGCTGGTGGACGACATCGTCGACTCCGGCGGCACCCTGGTGAACGCCGCCGACGCCCTGCTCGAGCAGAAGGCCAAGACAGTCCACGCCTATATCAGTCACGGCGTGCTCTCGAGCGGCGCGGTCGCGCGCGTCGCCAAATCGCGGCTGAAGGAACTGGTGATCACCGACTCGATTCAGCCGACTAAAGAGGTGATGGCCGCCGGCAATATTCGCATTCTGCCGGTCGCGCCGTTGATCGGCGAGGCTATCGCGCGCACCGCCTCGGAAGAGTCGGTATCGAGCCTGTTCGATTGAAACCGTCACAAAACTGACCGGGTCGAATTATCCACTGCTGATTCAACTTGACGCAGCTTTGGCTGTGGAGAGTCGAGTCGGCACGGTTGCCACGGACTCGCAAATCACTGCGTATTGGTGGGGCGACGACGCCTTTGGTGGGCGGAATCGAGCAGGTTATAGTCGATTGGCCTAGTGATTCGTTCCCGACGTCAAGGCGTCCCCGTATCCCCTGCGTTCAACTGAGGTCCGGGCCTTCCGGCCCAACGGTGCCGTGCGCGTGCGGTGGCGTGCGTTTCCTCGCGCTCCCTTTGGCAAAGCGGAGACGTCATGTCCCTTGGCAATTATACCGACAAACCCCGATTGAATCCTCTCGACGTGGTCGAGCGTCTAGCGGCCGGCAATGACTGGTCGTTCGAGCGCGCCAGTGACGATGAGATCACCATATTGGTGACCGGGCGCTGGACCGACTACCAACTCTCCTATACCTGGATGGGCGACATCGAGGCGCTGCATCTGGCCTGCGCCTTCGACCTCAGGATTCCCGAACGCCGCCGCGGCGAGGTGCAGGCGCTGATCTCGCTGATCAACGAGCGGATGTGGGTCGGTCACTTCGACCTCTGGGTCAAGGAAGGCATCGTCATGTTCCGCCACGCGCTAGTGCTGGCGGGCGGCACGGAAGCCTCCGGCAAGCAATGCGAGGCGCTGCTCGGCACCGCGCTGGAGTCCTGCGAGCGCTATTTCACTGCATTCCAATTCGTGGTCTGGGCCGGCAAGGGCGCGCGCGAGGCACTCGAGGCCGCCATGTTCGAGACTTCGGGCGAGGCGTGACGCCCAAAAAGGCGGTATCATCGCCGCCATGAAGCGACCCGGCCAAAGCGACAAATCGCTGCGTAATTTGCCCGGCCCCCTCGTCTTGCTCGGGGCTGGCAAGATGGGAAGCGCCATGCTCGACGGCTGGCTAAAGCGCGGGCTCAGCCCTCGAAAGATGGTGGTACTTGAGCCGCAGCCGGGCAGATTAGTGAAGGCATTGGCGCGGCGCGGGCTAAAGCTCAATCCCAAAGGCAAACCCGCCGCGGCCGCGGCCATTGTGATCGCGGTCAAGCCGCAAACCGCGCCGGAGGCGTTGCCGCCGCTGCGCGCTCATATCGACAAGATGACGCTGGTGCTTTCGATCATGGCCGGCCGCACCCTTGGTTTCCTGGCAAACGCGTTGCCGGGGGGAACTGCGATCGTGCGCGCGATGCCGAACACGCCCGCCGCCATCGGCCGCGGCATCACGGTTGCCGTCGGCAATGCCAAGGTCTCGGCGCGCCAGCGCAAGCTCGCGTCCGATCTGCTGGACGCCATCGGCGCCGTCGAATGGGTGGGCGACGAGGCGCTGATGGACGCAGTCACCGCGCTGTCCGGCTCCGGCCCGGCCTATGTCTTCCTGCTGGCCGAGGCGATGACCAAGGCCGGCGTCGCCGCCGGCCTGCCGGCGGAACTGGCGGCGCGGCTCGCGCGCGAAACCGTCGCCGGCTCGGGCGAATTGTTGCAGTCCTTGGACCTCGACGCAGCCACCCTGCGCCAGAACGTCACTTCGCCTGGCGGCACCACCGCTGCCGCGCTCGAAGTGCTGATGGGGCCCGGCGGGTTCGATGAATTGCTTAATAAGGCCATTGCCGCCGCCACCAGGCGCGGGCGCGAGCTGGCGGGCTGACCGCCCTAGAACGGGCGCCTTTACGGCCCTACATTAAGGCACTCCAACCGATGGGAGACCAGCATGGCCCGCAAGCCGAAACGTGAACGCAAAGCGCGCGCGGCCCCGCCGCCGCCGCGCGGAACCTCCGACCGCGACAAGGCGATCGACGCGCTGATGGCGCTGCTGGCCGAACATTCCTTCGCAAATATTGGGCTGGCCGAGGTCGCCGGCCGCGCCGGCCTTAAGTTGTCGCAATTGCGCACCGAGTTCGGCTCGACGCTCGCCATCTTCGCTGCCCACATCAAGGACATCGACCGCGCGGTGCTGGCCGGCGGCGACGCCGACATGAGCGAAGAGCCGGCGCGCGAGCGGCTGTTCGACGTGCTGATGCGCCGGCTGGAAGCGATGGCGCCTTACAAGGAATCGGTGCGCTCGATGCTGCGCTCGGCGCGGCGCGATCCCCCCCTTACTTTGGCGCTCAATGCGCTGGCCGTGCGCTCGCAGCGTTGGATGCTGGAAGCCGCCGGCATCAACGCCGCCGGCCCGAAGGGTGCGCTGCGCGCGCAAGGCGCCGCGCTGATGTTCGCGCGCGTGATCGGCGTATGGCTGCACGACGACGATCCGGCGCTCGACCGCACCATGGCGGCCCTCGACCGCGGGCTCGCCAGCGCCGAACGCTGGGCCGGTTTCCTCGACGACCTGTGCTGCATCCCGGCCGCGATATGCCGCGGCCCACGCCGGCGCCGCCGCTATCGGGACGAGGAAGAAGTCGAAGCCGCGTAAGCAAACGACGCTGCTCCACTCTCCGCTCATTCCCGGGCAAGCGGGAATCCAGCTACAATATTGTCAATTGATTGGTCTGGGTCCCCGCTTTCGCGGGGACGAACGGTTTCACAGTCCACTCTAGACTGGCACCCTGACCGTCGCGCGCAGGCCGCCGAGCGGGCTGTCGCCCAGCATGATTTCGCCGCCATGCGAGCGCGCGATGTCGCGCGCGATCGCCAGGCCGAGACCGGTGCCGCCCTCGTCCTGATTGCGCGCGTCGTCGAGGCGCAGGAACGGCTTGAACACCTCCTCACGCATCGCCGGCGGGATGCCGGGCCCATCGTCGTCGATGGTGACGGTGAGCCAGCGATGGTCACGATGCCCGGTGATCGCGATCGAAGGCGCGAAACGCGCCGCGTTCGACACCAGGTTGCCGAGGCAGCGCTTGAACGCGGCGGGGCGTACGGTCACGACCGGCGGCCCGTGGAACACCACGCTGGCCTTGTGGCCATTGCGTTCGGCGTCGAGCTTGAGCTGCTCGAGGAAGCCCGCCATGTCGGTCGGCGCCGACTGCTCGCCGAGATCGCCGCGCGCGAAGGCGAGATACGCCTCCAGCATGCGCGCCATCTCGTCGATATCCTTCTTCATCGCCTCGACTTCGGGCGAATCGCCGATCAGGGCGAGCTCCAGCTTGAAACGCGTGAGCACGGTGCGCAGGTCGTGCGAGACGCCGGCCAGCATCGCGGTACGCTGTTCAAGCGAACGTTCGACTCGGGTCTTCATCTCGATAAAGGCGTTGGCCGCGCGCCGCACTTCGCGCGCGCCGCGCGGGCGAAAGTTCGGCACTTCACGGCCCTTGCCGAAGCTTTCGGCGGCGTCGGCCAGCCGCAGGATCGGCTTGATCTGGTTACGCAGGAAGATGATGGCAACGAAAAGTAGGACGCCCGAGGTGCCGACCATCCAGAACAGGAAAATTTGCGCGTTCGAGGCATAAGCCGCGGTGCGGCGCGCGAACACCCGCATCACCGTATTGTCGAGTTGGATGCGGATTTCGACCAGCGCCGACTTGCCGACGGTGTCGATCCAGAACGGCTTGCCGATCTGCTTACGCAATTCGTTGGACAGCGCGGAATCGAGCAGTGAGAAGAATGGCTTCGGTCCCGGCGGCGGCAAGTCGCCGAGCGGAAGGAAATCGACCACCAGGCCGAGCCGCTCCTGCGCGATGCGCTTGACCTGGGCGCGGTCGGCGTCCTGCGGGTAACCGCGATAGACGTCGATCAGCGCGGCGATATCCTGCACCACGCCGGCGGACAGGCGCTGGGTAACCTCGTTCCATTGCCGCTCCACGAATATGAAGGCAAGCACGGATTGCAAGATCACCATCGGCGCGATGATGATGAGCAGCGCGCGCGCGTAAAGCCCCTTCGGCATCACGCTGTTGAGCCAGCGGCTCATCCGCCGCCAGCCGTCGTGCACCTGACCGAGCCCGTTACGCAGCAGGCGCACCGCGGCGATGTCGCCGAGGCGCGTGAGCGCCGTGCGGACTGCGGCGATGCCGGTGTCGAGGCTGGTCATATCACCAGCCGGTAGCCGATGCCGCGTACGGTCTGTACGTAGAGTGGATTGGCGGGATTGCGCTCGATCTTGCGCCGCAGCCGGTTGACCAGCACGTCAACGGCGCGCTCGCTCACCGAGCCACCGTTGCCGGCGAGGTCCATGCGCGAAACCGTTTCTCCCGGCGTGCCGGCGAGGATTCGCAGCATTTCACGCTCGCGGTCGGTGAGTTTGATGGCCTTCTCGCCCTTGCGCAATTCGCCGCGCGCCAGATGATAGACGAACGGGCCGAAGCGCACCGATTCCGCGGGGCTTGCGGCGGCCGGTTGCGCGCGCTTGAGGATGTTGGCGATGCGCAGCGACAATTCGCGCGGCTCGAACGGTTTGGACAGGTAATCGTCGGCGCCCATCTCAAGACCCTTGATGCGGCTCTCGGCAGCATCGCGCGCGGTGAGCATCAGGATCGGCACGGTGGAGGTGCCACGCAGCGCCTTGGCGAAATCGAAGCCGGACTCGCCCGGCATCATCACGTCGAGAATGAGCAGGTCGAAGCTCAGGCTTTTCAGCTTGGCACGCGCGTCCGCCGCAGTTTCGGCAGTCGTCACGCGGTATCCCTCGCCGGTGAGGAAGCGCGACAGCAGGTCGCGAATACGTCGGTCATCGTCGACGATCAAGAGATGCGGCGCATCATCCGCGAGCGTGTTTGTTAGTGCCATCGCGTGTTAACCTCGCGGCTTGGCGGCGCGATCGGCGCGCGCGATCAACCGCAGCACGCCCTCGCGATTGTCGGCGTCGATCATGGCGGTGAGGAAGCGGCGCGCCGCCTCGTGCGCGCCGGGACCGAGCTCGCCGAAGGCGCGGTTGATGCGCGTGGTTTGCAAGCCGGCGAGCTTGAGCGCCAGCGCCTCGCCTTTCGGCGTCACATAGAGCAGGCGTTGGCGGCGGTCCTGCGCGCCCTCCTTCTGCACCACGTAGCCGTGGTCGACCAGCTGCTTGAGCACGCGGCCGAGCGACTGCTTAGTGATGTTGAGGATGTCGAGCAGGTCGGCGACCTTCATGCCGGGATTGCGGTTGACGAAATGCAGCACCCGGTGATGAGCGCGGCCGAAGCCGAGCTTGGCCAGCACCTCGTCAGGGTCGCCGACGAAATCGCGGTAGGCGAAGAACAGCAGCTCGATGATATCCCAGACCGGCTCGGCAGGTGTGGGCGCCGACGCGCCGGCGCCGGCCGGGCGCTCAGCCAGGCCACTGCCGGTGTCGGCGGTCTTGGCGCTCATATTTATGTCAGCCATGTTGACATATTTTGGTTTTATGTTACAAAAACGATAGTGAAGACGAAAGGATCGTGCCGAAACGGCCCTTTCCTTCCAGAATGCGCCTTGCGGGGCGTCGATAGGGCCGGTCCGGACCCATTCATACCGGGTGTTGCCCCGTGACGCAAAGTGTTGGAATAGGCACGGAAAATACGCCATCAAGGCGGCAAACCGGCTGCCAAGGCTGAGGGGCAAAAAAAGGAGGCAAGGAGGACGCCATGGCTGCGCAGTCCTATGACCGGCTCGAAGGGGTCATCTGGTACGACGGCCAGCTGGTGCCGTGGCAGGACGCCAACCTCCACGTGCTCAGCCACGGCCTGCACTACGCCAGTTGCGTGTTCGAGGGCGAGCGCGCCTACGGCGGCCATATCTTCAAGTGCACCGAGCATTCGGAGCGGCTCAAGCGTTCGGCCGGCATCCTCGACTTCGAGATCCCCTATTCGGTCGCCGAGATTGACGCCGCCAAGAAGCTGGTGCTGGAGAAGAACGGCAAGAAGGAAGCCTATGTCCGCCCGGTGGCCTGGCGCGGCTCGGAGATGATGGGCGTCTCGGCGCAGAACAACGCCATCCATCTGGCAATCGCAAGTTGGGAATGGCCGAGCTATTTCGATCCGGAGCAGCGGCTGAAAGGCATCCGGCTCGACCTCGCCGACTATCGCCGGCCCGACCCGAAGACCGCGCCCGTGCGCGCCAAGGCGGCCGGCCTCTACATGATCTGCACGATCTCCAAGCACGCCGCCGAGAAAAAAGGCTACGCCGACGCCATGATGCTGGATTGGCAGGGGCGCGTGGCCGAATGCACCGGCGCCAATATCTTCTTCGTCAAGGACGGCAAGATCCACACCCCGACCGCCGACTGCTTCCTCGACGGGCTGACGCGGCAGACGGCGATTGCGCTCGCGCGCAAGCGTGGCATCGAGGTGATCGAGCGCCGCATCCTGCCCGACGAGCTCAACGATTTCTCCGAGTGCTTCATCACCGGCTCGGCCGCGGAAGTGACCGCGGTTTCGGAGATCGCCCAGTGGCATTTCACCCCGGGCGGCATCACCAAGACGCTGATGGACGATTACACCGCGGAAGTGAAGCCGAAGGCGCACGCGGCCTGACGTTCACGCCGCTAGTTTCGGCTCCTGCGGCCGCAGCAGCGTCACGTAGCGCACGGAATAGCGCGCAAGGAAGCGGTCCATGCGCTCATCGACCACGCGGCGGTGGCTTTCGGACGCGTGCCGCAGCAACAGCGCGCCATCGCGCGCGAAGGCGATAAAGCCGGCGTGGAAAAAATCCAAATCCGGCCGGTGGCTCACGAAGCCGATGATGTCGCCACATTCCAGCATCGGCTTGTTGGCTGCGAAGACGGCGCGCGGGATGACGCCCATGGCAAATCGCCGCTTGCTCAGACCCTTTTGCGAATCGACGGTCTTGTTGATCTCGACCGCGCCGTCCATGCCGATCCAGCGGCATATCCCGTTATCGACGTTGTGCTGGCACCACTCGAAGAAATAGTGATTGCGCTCGCGCCATTCGACCACGCCATTGTGGTAGCGGATTTTCTTGAGCGTGGCCTCGAATTCGCCGAGGTTGCGGGCGATGGCCGCGGCCAGCACGGTTTCGCAATAGGTGACGCAATCGAAGCCGTCGTCGCGCACCACGAATTTCTCCGGCCGGCGCGGGCCGCCGATCAGCGTGTAGCCGCGATAACGCGTGCCGCGCAGCGCGGCGGAGATAAAATCGATTCGTTGCGAAATCTGCGGGCGGGCGCGCGCTTCATCGATCAGCCGCTCGATTTGCGTTTCGCCGGCTGACGCGGCTCGCGCGCCGGCCGCCACGGCCGCGCCGGCAGCGAGCAGGCGCAACATATCTCGGCGGCTGGCATTTGAATCGCGCGTCATGCAGGCGTCCCCGCGGCCGGCCATGCGGTCAATCCCGCACCACCACCAGGCGATCGGTGCCGGATTCGGCGCCCCACAATTCGCCCGGGCGGCCGAGTATCTGGCGCACATCGGCGCGGCGGCGGTTGCTCGGGAAGCTCTCGAACTTCTCGGTGGCCGGGTCGAAACGAACGAGCGCATTGTTGGTCCAGTCGCTGAGCCAGACCTTGTCCTTGTCGTCGACAAAGACCGCGTAGCAGCCGTGACGGCTCTTCGGCAGCGCCCACACCTTCCAGGCCTTGGCGATGGGATCGTAGCGGCCGACTTCACCGGTGTTCCAGAAGCTCACCCAGAGCACGCCCTTGGAGTCGGACCAGATGCGGCGCGGGCCGACGCCGGGCCTCGGCGGCGGCACCATCAGCGCGTCCCCGCTCACGGTATCGATCTTGGCGATGTGATCGCCGGCGAGCGAGGCGTACCAGACCTCGCCGTTCGGCGTCGTGGCGATGCCATACGGGCCGACGCCCTTGGGCGCCTTCCAGGCCTCGACCTTGCCGGTCGCCGGATCGACGCGGCCATAGACGCCGTTCTGGCCGGTGAACCAGAGCACGCCTTTGCGGTCGAAGGTCGCGGTGTTGAGATTGGCGTCGGGGAAATTTTTCGGCAGCGGATAAAGCTTCACGGCCTTGGTCGCCGGATCGACGCGCGCGATCGCATTCTGCCCGCCGTCGGTGACCCAGGCGGCGCGGTCGGGGCCGATGATCACGCCATGCGGCGCGGAGTTGGGCCCGAGCGCGAACTGGGCCGTCTTGCCGGTCTTGGGATCGAGCACGCCGATCGCGCCCTGATGCTGCGCGGTGTACCAGACACTGCCGTCCGGTGCCGGGGCGACGTCGTGCGGATGCGCACCGCGCGGCACGGCGTAGTAGAAGGCCTGCGCCGCCCACGCCGGTTGGGGCGCGAGCGTCAGCAGCACGGCCGCCGCGACAACGATCGGAACCATGGTGGCCCTCCCTGGCATGTTTATTCCGCCGCTTGCTTGCGGCGCGGTGCGCGCCAACGCTCGGCCGCCACGTCATCGGTGGCCTTGGCGTCAACCCAGGTCTTGATGATTGTTTGTCCGCTCGCCTTTTCGATCTGCTTCCAAAACGGCGCGCGGGTCTTCAGATAGTCCATCAGGAACTCGGCCGCGGCGAAGGCCGCCTGGCGGTGGGCGGATGCGGTGACCACCATCACGATGTCCTCGCCGGGCTCGATGCGGCCGTAGCGGTGGATGACGGTGACACCGGTCAGCGGCCAGCGCTGCGTCGCCTCGGCGACGTGGCGCTCGATCTCGGCTTCCGCCATGCCGGGATAGTGCTCCAGCGTGAGCGCGCCAATCGGCTCGCCCGTTTCGTCACCGCGGCAGATGCCGGTGAAGGTGACGATGGCGCCGACGTCGGCACGGCCGCGCGACAGCTTCGCCGCTTCCGCAGCGACGTCGAACGGCTCGCGCTGTAGGCGCACGGTCGATTTGGCGTTCATAGCCACTAATCTAGTGCAGTTTTTGGCCGGTTGGAATTGTGGCCGTTTTAACCCTACCCACCCGTCATCGGCGGAAAAAAGGCGATTTCGGAGGCGGTCCGGACCGGGGCACCCGGCTGCACATGGGCGCGGTCGATGGCGGCGCGGATCACCTTGGGGTTTTCGAAGGCGTGGGCATATTCCTCGCCGCGCCCGGAGAGCCAGGTCATCAACTCGCCGACGGTGGCAACATCGGCCGGAACCTCGACGTCTTCCTCCGGCTTGCCGACCCGCTCGCGCACCCAGGC
>CAZLWN010000143.1:0-9296 GCA_964563195.1 uncultured Undibacter sp.
CGCCTTCATCGAGATCACCCCCGACGTGCTGCTCAAGGCCTATGCCTGCGGCATCTTCCCGATGGCGGAAAGCGCCGACGATCCGGCGCTTTATTGGATCGAGCCGGAAATGCGCGGCATCATCCCGCTCGACACCTTCCACGTGCCGGACCGGCTGGCGCGCACCGTACGCACCACGCCGCTCAAGGTATTCATCAACCGCAATTTCGAGGCCGTGGTCTCCGGCTGCGCCGAGCCCAAGCGCGACCGCGCCCGCACCTGGATCAATGCGCGCATTCGCCGCATCTACCGCGCGCTGCACGCCCACGGCCATTGCCACAGCGTCGAGGTTTATGACGGCGAGGAATTGGTGGGCGGGCTCTACGGCGTTTCGCTCGGCCGCGCCTTCTTCGGCGAGAGCATGTTCCACCGCGCACGCGACGCTTCCAAAATCGCGCTAGTGCACCTGATCGCGCGGCTGAAAGCCGGCGGCTACCGGCTGCTCGACACCCAGTTCGTCACGGATCACTTGCGCACCTTCGGCGCGGTCGAGGTGCCCAAGCGGCGCTATCACCGGCTGCTGGAAGACGCACTGGTGGGCGAAGCCGATTTCGATGCGCTGCCGATGAAGCGGCCGGTCAGCGGTGAAGAAGCGCTGATGATCCTGCGTAGGCCGTAGCTGTCATTGCGGGGCGCTTCGCATCAGCGAGCAAACCCGGAATTCCAGAAACTAATTCCGAACTTGCATCTGGTTTCCGGTTCGCGCGCGTTGGCGCGTGTCCGGAGTGACAACGGGGCGCTAGCGCAGCCCCGGCAGGAGGTAGCCGCGCGGTTCAGGCCGGCGCGCCGGCGCACGCCGCGGCGGTGGCAGTTTTATGACCGGCTTCTCGTCTTGCGTCGGCGCTTCCGCCAACGCCGGGTTCTTGCCGCCTTTGCAGTCGATCAACCAGACATCGTAGATCGGATGCTCGATCGCGTGCAGGCCGGGGCTGGCCGCGAACATCCAGCCGGTGAAGATTCGCTTGACCTCGCCCTTCAGCGTGACTTCGTCGACTTCGACGAAACTATCGGTCTGCGGCGTCTCGGTCGGCGGGCGCGAATAGCATACGCGCGGCGTCACCTGCAGCGCACCGAACTGCACGGTCTCGTCGATGGCGACGTCGAATGAGGTGATGCGACCGGTGATCTTGTCGAGGCCGGAAAACACCGCGGTCGGATTGGCAATGCGCTGCGGCGGCGGCTCCATCACCACCGCGTTGCTGTCCGGCGGCGTCGCACCGGCCGGCTGCTGCGGCGTGCCGGGCGGCTGGCGCTGGCCGGGCGGCAAGCCGGGCAGCGTGCGCGGCGGACCGCTGATCGGTGGCTGATTGGCCTGCTGCGTCGGCGCGGTGCCAGGCGGCGGCGCCAACGGCTGCGACTGGATGGTGCCGCGACCGGGCCGATTTTGCGGCGGCAGCGCCATCGGCGCCGGCAGCGGACGATCCGGCGGCTCGTCGGCGTTCAAGGGCGGCCGATTGCCGCCTGGATAATAGAGCGGCGGCTCGCCGCGCCGGTCTGACGGCGGCGCGCCCGGCACGTCGGCCGGCGGCCGTGGTGGCGGCTGGTTAAAGATCGAGCCGAATTGGGCGGCGGCCGGCGCCGCTGCCATGAGCGCGGCCAATGCAAGCAAACCGGCTGGGAGAGTGGTTCGCGCCATGAAAATCGGGTTTTCGGCCTCGGCCGGCGCCCTTACGTCGGCATCACGAGGGCTAGGCCGGTTAACACGGGGAATGCGGCGGTAACAGGGCTTAGTGATCTGCGCTCAGTAATCAGACGGCACCACCTAACCCGTTCTGACTACTGACTACTGACTATTGATTACTGTCTCCTGGCGACCACGCCTTGTAATCGCCGGTCGCCTTCGGGCGGCGGCCGGCGGCGAGCGTCGAGCCGGGCGGCCGGTAGGCCGCCGGCGTGCCGGTCATATTGACCCGGTGCGGTTGCTCCCACGCCCATGGCTTGTAGGTTTCCTGGGTCGGCGGCACGTCGAACGTGTGGTGCAGCCAGCCGTGCCAGGATGCCGGTACGCGCGAGGCCTCGGGATAGCCGTTGAAGATTACCCAGCGCCGCTCGAAGCCGAGGCCGGGATCGATCTTGCCGCCGCGCGTGCGGTAATAGCGGTTGCCGAATTCGTCCTCGCCAACCGCCTCGCCATACATCCAGGTCCAGAACTGGGTGCCGAAGGTCTGTGAATGCCACCAGGTGAACGCTTTGAGCAGAAAACTTTTCATCGCGATCGCGCGTTATTTTCCGGATTAGGACGCGGCGTTCTGCCACCTCTCAAGGCCCCTGTCCAGCGCGCATCGCTCCCGCAAACGGTGCTAAAAAGGCCGCATGGATTTTATCAGATCCGCCCTGACCCAGATCAAGGATTGGCTCGACTGGCTGCCTGACCCGGTGGCCGCGGTGCTGATCGTGGCGCTGGCGGTTGTGATCGCGCTTCTGCTGCACATCTGGCTGCGCAGGCTCACGCGCCGGCTGCTCGCCGGCCGCTATCCCGACGTGCTGTCGATTTTCACCCGGATCCGCGGCCTGACGCGGCTGGCGCTGCTGATCGTCGCCATGATCATCGCCATTCCGGTGGCGCCGATCGACCCCACCACCGCCGAATGGCTGTCGCGGCTGCTGCTGATGGCGGTGGTCGGCCTGATCGGCTGGGCTGCCATCGCCGCGCTGCATATCGCCGCCAATATCTATCTGCGCCGCTTCCGCCTCGACGTCCACGACAACCTGACGGCGCGCAAGCACACCACGCAAATCCGCGTGCTGCTGCGCACCATCGACGTGCTGATCGTACTGATCACCATCGGTGCCGCGCTGATGAGCTTCCCGGCGGTGCGGCAATATGGCGTCAGCCTGTTCGCCTCGGCCGGCGTTGCCGGCATCGTCGCCGGCCTGGCCGCGCGCCCCGTGCTGAGCAACCTGTTCGCCGGCGTGCAACTGGCGATGACGCAGCCGATCCGCATCGACGACGTCGTCATCGTCGAGGGCGAATGGGGCGTGATCGAAGAAATCACGTCGACCTACGTGGTGGTCCGTATCTGGGACTTGCGGCGCCTGATCGTGCCGCTGTCCTACTTCATCGAGAAACCGTTCCAGAATTGGACGCGCGAGAACGCCGCCCTGACCGGCGTCGTCTATTTCTATCTCGATTATCGCGCCCCGGTCGGCGTGATCCGCGACGAGCTCAAGCAGCTCGTTGAGCACTCGAAATTCTGGAACGGCAAGGCGGTCTCGCTGCAGGTCACCGACACCAAGGAAACCACCATGGAAGTGCGCGCAATCATGAGCGCCGACGACGCCGGCCAGGCCTGGAACCTGCGCTGCGAGGTGCGCGAAAAGATGATCGACTTCCTGCAAAGGGAGCACCCGGAGGCGCTGCCGCGCCAGCGCGCCGACGTGGAGCTGGCCGCCAACGGAGCGGTCCAGCATGCGCCGCACGACGGCGGCAGCCGGCACGGCAGGGAAACCGAGCGCCGCTAGCGCCCGTGTTGCCCGTGCCCAGCTGGGTTGCCTTCCGCTATCGGGCGCGGCTATCGTGCCTAGCAATTAATCAGCGCTGGGACGGCGCTGACCCTCGCGAATGACAGTGCTGGGACAAAAGGCGGGCTTCTTAAGCGGGCCCGCCTTTTTAATGGGCGGGGCGCCTCGGCGCGGTGCAGATACGGCGCGTCCGCGCGCCGCGCGGTCGAATTCACAGGCGTGGGGAACGCCGCCGCCTACCGCCACGGCCCGCGCACCCGCCCTAACACCCTGATCTGTTTTCGAGAATCATGGACTCCGGCGCAGGCTTTGCGATGTTTTTCCAAGCGCTATCCCCGCTCCGGGCCGCGCGTCGGTCGCGGCCGCCGGAACCGGCAAGCCCCGGTTTTCCGTCATTTTTCTGTCATGGGCGGAGGCATAAAAACCTAGAAATCCGGGCGCGGAAAAATGCTTTTTTCGACCGCCGGATGGCTCAATACTGCCGCCTGTTTCGCCGCGCGTTGTCCTCAATCTTCGCCGTAAACCACAAGATTTAGTGTTTGATTCAGATTTGATGACTATCTGTTGTTGACGCGTAGGTCGAGTCCGCTTAGCTTTGGTTCGTTCGGTGCGGGTGAGTTTTAGGTTCCCTCCGGACCCTCAAAACGATGCCAAGTTGCGATGCTCGCCCGCGCCAGAAATGGCGATTCCGGGGCAGGTGCTTAGTGCGCCCGGGACGCCAAAACCGGGCGGAACCAGTTAGCCGGCCACAAGGCCGCGACTACATGTCGGGTGGGTGTCGCGTGGAGCGAAGAGCACAACAGGCGGACAAGGGCTGGTCCGTCAGGGATAATCGGGTGGTCGCCAGCCGCCCGCCGAAATAGGGGCAAGAACGAAATGCGGATCGAACGGCGCTACACCAAGGACGGACAGTCGGCCTACGCGGACATCCAATTCCGGCTCACCACATCCGAGATCCGCAACCCGGACGGCTCGGTGGTGTTCAAGCTCGACAATGTCGAGGTGCCGGAATTTTGGTCGCAGGTCGCCGCCGACGTTTTGGCGCAGAAATATTTCCGCAAAGCCGGCGTGCCCGCGAAGCTGAAAAAGGTCGAAGAGAACACCGTGCCGTCCTTCCTGTGGCGCTCGGTCGCCGACGAGGACGCGCTGGCCGAGCTGCCCGAGAAAGAGCGCAGCGTCGGCGAGCAGACCTGCCGCCAAGTGTTCGACCGGCTGGCCGGCACCTGGACCTATTGGGGCTGGAAGGGCGGCTATTTCGACAAGGAAGCCGACGCGCAGGCCTTCTTCGACGAGCTGCGCTACATGCTGGCGATGCAGATGGTGGCGCCGAACTCGCCGCAGTGGTTCAACACCGGCCTGCACTGGGCCTATGGCATCGACGGGCCGAGCCAGGGCCACTACTACGTCGATTTCCTAACCGGCAAGCTGACGCGCTCGAAGACCTCCTACGAGCATCCGCAGCCGCACGCCTGCTTCATCCAGGGCATCAAAGACGATCTGGTCAACGACGGCGGCATCATGGATTTGTGGGTGCGCGAGGCGCGCCTGTTCAAATACGGCTCCGGCACCGGCTCCAATTTCTCGGCGCTGCGCGGCGAAGGCGAGCGGCTCTCCGGCGGCGGCAAGTCGTCCGGGCTGATGAGCTTTCTGAAAATCGGCGACCGCGCCGCCGGCGCCATCAAGTCGGGCGGCACCACGCGCAGAGCCGCCAAGATGGTGGTGGTCGACGTCGATCACCCCGACATCGAGCAATACATCGATTGGAAAGTGCGCGAAGAGCAGAAGGTGGCGGCGCTGGTCACCGGCTCGCGCGTCAACCAGAAGCATCTGCGCGCCGTCATGAAGGCCTGCGTGAATTGCGAGGGCTCGGGCGACGACTGCTTCTCGCCGGAGAAGAACCCGGCGCTCAAGCGCGAGATCAAGCTGGCGCGTAGAGCTTACGTGCCCGACAACTTCATCAAGCGCGTGATCCAGTTCGCCAAGCAAGGCTACAAGGACATCGAATTCCCGGTCTACGACACCGACTGGGATTCGGAGGCCTATTTGACCGTCTCCGGGCAGAACTCGAACAATTCGGTGCGCGTCACCGACGAGTTCCTCAAAGCGGTCGAGTCCGACGCCAATTGGGACCTGTTCTGGCGCACCAAGCACAAAATCGCCAAGACCGTGCCGGCGCGTGAGTTGTGGGAGAAGATCGGCCACGCTGCCTGGGCCTGCGCCGATCCCGGCCTGCAATTCCATACCACCGTTAACGACTGGCACACCTGCCCGGCCTCGGGCGAAATTCGCGCGTCCAATCCGTGCTCGGAATACATGTTCCTCGACGACACCGCCTGCAATCTGGCCTCCCTCAATCTGCTCACCTTCCGCGACGAGGCCAGCAAGCAGTTCGACGTTGCGAGCTACGAGCACGCGGTGCGGCTGTGGACCATCGTGCTGGAAATCTCCGTGCTGATGGCGCAGTTCCCGAGCAAGCAGATCGCGCAGTTGTCATATGAATTCCGCACGCTCGGCCTGGGCTACGCCAATATCGGCGGCCTGCTGATGACTTCCGGCATCCCCTATGACTCCGACGCCGGCCGCGCCATCGGCGGCGCGCTCACCGCCATTATGACCGGCGTTGCCTACGCCACCTCGGCCGAGATGGCCAAGCAGCTCGGCCCCTTCCCCGGCTACAAGAAGAACCGCGAGGCGATGCTGCGGGTGATCCGCAATCACCGCCGCGCGGCGCACGGCGAGCGCACCGGCTATGAGCACGTCGCCACCCCGCCGGTGCCGCTCGACCACGCCGCCTGCCAAATCTTGGGGGAAAATGGCGCCAGTCTGATCGCGCATGCCACGCAGGCTTGGGACAAGACGCTCGCGCTCGGCGAAGCGCACGGCTTCAGGAACGCACAAGCGACCGTGATCGCGCCCACCGGCACCATCGGCCTGGTGATGGACTGCGACACCACCGGCATCGAGCCCGACTTCGCGCTGGTGAAGTTCAAGAAGCTGGCCGGCGGCGGCTACTGGAAGATCATCAACCGCGCGGTGCCGGAAGCGCTGCGCACGCTCGGCTACAGCGAAAGCCAGATCGCCGAGATCGAAGTCTATGCGGTCGGTCACGGCAACCTGGCGCAGGCGCCCGCCATCAATCCCACCACGCTCAAGGCCAAGGGCTTCACCGACGAGGCGCTGGCAAGAATCGAGAAGGCGCTGCCCACCGCCTTCGACATCAAATTCGTGTTCAACAAGTGGACGCTGGGCGAGGAGTTCTGCCGCGACACCCTCGGCATCGCCGCTGAGGACTTGGCCTCCCCGACCTTCGACCTGCTGGCAGCGCTCGGTTTCGGCAAGCGCGAGATCGAGGCCGCCAATATCCATGTCTGCGGCGCCATGACGGTGGAAGGCGCGCCGCACCTCAAGGCCGAGCATTATCCGGTGTTCGACTGCGCCAACCCCTGCGGGCGCACGGGCAAGCGCTATCTCTCGGTCGAGAGCCACATCCGCATGATGGCGGCGGCGCAGCCCTTCATCTCGGGCGCCATTTCCAAGACCATCAACATGCCGAACGAGGCAACGGTCGAGGACTGCAAGGCGGCGTATCTCTTGTCCTGGAAGCTGGCGCTGAAGGCCAACGCGCTCTACCGCGACGGCTCCAAGCTCAGCCAGCCGCTCAACGCCCAGCTCATCGCCGACGAGGACGAGGAGGACGAGGCGGTGGAAGCCTTCCTCGAGCGTCCCGCCGCGGCACGTGCCAGCGGCCTCGCCGAAAAAATCGTGGAGAAGGTGGTCGAGCGCATCGTGGTCATGCGCGAGCGCGAGCGGCTGCCGACGCGGCGCAAGGGCTACACGCAAAAGGCCGTGGTCGGCGGCCACAAGGTCTATCTGCGCACCGGCGAATACGACGACGGCCGGCTCGGCGAGATCTTCGTCGACATGCACAAGGAAGGCGCCGCGCTGCGTTCGCTGTTGAACAACTTCGCGATCGCGATTTCGCTCGGCCTGCAATACGGCGTGCCGCTGGAGGAATATGTCGACGCCTTCACCTTCACCCGCTTCGAGCCGCAGGGCCCGGTGCAGGGCAACGATTCGATCAAATACGCCACCTCGATCCTCGACTACGTGTTCCGCGAGCTGGCGGTCAGCTATCTGGAGCGTTTCGACCTCGCCCATGTCGATCCGAGCGAGTCCGGCTTCGACGCGCTCGGCAAGGGCGTGGAGGAAGGAAAGCCCGCGCCCGCCACCAATTACGTCTCCAAGGGGCTCACCCGCTCGCGCACCGATCGCTTGTCGGTGGTGAGCGACAGCGCGCCTTCGCCCGCCGGCGGCGGCACTTCCGGCAAAGTGACCGCGCTGCATTCAAGCGGCGCCACCGCGCTCAAAGCCGAGCCGGAGGCGAAGCTGTCGCCGGCGCAGCAACTGGAAGCGCTCAACGAGGTGGACGCCCGCGCCCATGCCAAGCAAGCGGCCTCCGAGAAGCGCGCGGAGGCCCGCGCCAAGGGCTACGAGGGCGAGGCCTGCGGCGAATGCGGCAACTTCACGCTGGTGCGCAACGGCACCTGCATGAAGTGCGACACCTGCGGCTCCACCACCGGCTGCTCGTGAGCCCGGCGCCTGCGCCATAACGGAGAGCGTTCTGTCGAAAAGCCCGAAAGACATGCAGCACGAGCGGGCCGAGGCCAGCTTCAAGCGCAAGGAGGTGCAGGCGCGCGAGGCGAGCAAGGCCATGGCCGATTACCAGGCCGCGCATGCCGCAACGCGTGAAAAGACCGCGCGGCTGAAGGCGCTGCGGCTGGAGAAGGAAGCGGCCGACCGCGCGGCAGACGAGCAAGCGCCGGCGAAACCGGCCAAGCCGAAAGGTGCCGCCAAGCCGAAATCCGCCGCCAAAAAGCGGCGCTGAGCGCGGGAGGCGGCCGATGCGCGTGATCATCGCCCGGTTTGCCGTCACCGCCGCCGCGATGGCGCTCACGCTGACGGCGGCCTCCGCCACCACCAAGGTCAAGGCGGAGCGGCCCGAGGGCCAATTGCGCTACGGCCAGCGCCTGCTGGTGGACGACGGCTCCTGCCCGGCCGGGCAAATCAAGGAGCTCACCGGCGCCAAGTCCACCCACGGCGTCAAGCGCCTGCGCCGCTGCATCCACCGCTGAGCCGGCGGCCATTGCGCTTGCCCGGCGAATCGGCATTGCATCGCTCGTCGCGCGGCCCGTGACCGGCCCCGCGCCTGTTTTCGTGCCACCTGTGCATGGACCATCGGCGGCGGTCTTTGGGCTGCCGCCACCGGGGCCGCCTCTTAAGGGCGCCCGCCTGACGCAAAGCGCCGCGACCCGTGGGGCGCAGGGCCTCGCGGGCCGGTGTCTTGCCGATTTCGAGGGGACGGCATCATGGCCAAGAAGCGCAAGACCTCGCGTAGCCGCAAACCGGCGAGAGCCAGACCTGCGCGGCGCCAGGCGTCGCGCCGGCGCAGCAAAGTCGATGACGCCGACCCGATGCACATCATCGCCGCGCTGCTGGTGCTGGCCTTGTTCGGGTTCGGCATCTACTTCTACCAGATCAGCCACAAGGAGGCTGGGTCGATGAGCGCCACGCCGCCGCTGGCGATGGAGAAGAAGTAAGAGAGACAGACGCGACGCGAGCCGCGCGCGCATTGTCGCGCCCTACTCCTCCGGCTCGGTGGTGAAATACAGCGGATAGCCGTTGCTCTTGCCGAGCGCGGTCGCCTCCTTGGCCTTGGTGTCGGCTACGTCCTTGGTGAATGCCGCGATCACGCAGGCGCCGCGCCGGTGCGCCGTGATCATGACGTTGTAGGCCTC
>CAZLWN010000144.1:0-9290 GCA_964563195.1 uncultured Undibacter sp.
AGGGCGGCGGCTCGGCCAACAAGGCGTTCCTGTTCCAGGCCACGCCCTCGATCCTCACCCACGACCGGCTGCTGGCGTTCCTGAAGGAGAAGGTGCTCACGCTCGGCACCGCCGCCTGTCCGCCCTACCATCTGGCGATCGTGATCGGCGGCACCTCGGCCGAATTGACCATGAAGACGGTCAAGCTCGCCTCCACCCATTATTACGACACGCTGCCGACCAAAGGGAGCGAAGACGGCCACGCCTTCCGCGATCTCGCCATGGAGCAGGAAGTGCTGAAGATGACGCAGGCGACCGGCGTGGGCGCCCAGTTCGGCGGCAAATATTTCTGCCACGACGTGCGGGTGATCAGGCTGCCGCGCCACGGCGCCTCATTGCCGATCGGCTTGGGCGTTTCTTGCGCCGCCGACCGCCAGGCGCTGGCCAAGATCACCAAGGACGGCGTGTTCCTGGAGGAGCTCGAGCATCATCCGGCGCAATATCTGCCCGAGGTCGATCAGGAAAAGCTCGGCGGCGCGGTGGTCAAGGTCGATCTCAAGCGGCCGATGAAGGAGATCCTAGCGCAGCTTTCCAAGTATCCGCCGAAGACGCGGCTCTCGCTCACGGGCCCGATGATCGTGGCGCGCGATCTGGCGCACGCCAAATTGCGCGAGCGGCTGGAAGCCGGGCAGGGGCTGCCGGACTATTTCAAGGATCATCCGATCTATTACGCCGGCCCCGCCAAGACGCCGGAAGGCTATGCCTCCGGCGCGTTCGGGCCGACCACCGCCGGGCGCATGGACAGCTACATCGACCAGTTCCAGGCGGAAGGCGCCTCCATGATCTCGCTCGCCAAGGGCAACCGCTCGGCCCAAGTGCGCGAGGCGTGCAAGAAACACGGCGGCTTTTATCTGGCCACCATCGGCGGCTCGGCCGCCAAGGTGGCCGAGCAGTGCATCAAGAAGGTCGAATGCCAGGAATTTCCCGAATTCGGCATGGAGGCGATCTGGAAGATCGAGGTCGCGGACTTCCCCGCCTTCATCGTCATCGACGACAAGGGCAACGACTTCTTCAATGAACTGAATTTGGGTTGAGCGTGCAGCTGTACTATCGACCGGCGCGTTGCTGCACCGCAGTGATCGGTCGCGATCAGGCCATCGCTGACCATCGCTTTGCGTATTACGCAATGCTCCTTTGCGCGTGACGCAAGGCTGCGCTGCGCGGTGGCGTTAGTGCTTGCCGACTCAAGTCCATGCTGCCAGCGTCGCCACCTTTGCTGCGACTTGGTTCTCTCGGCAGAAGGACACGTGCATGGCGACCGCCACCGTCGACTTCGATGCGCCCGATCTGGCGCGCCGTATCGAGCAGCTCAGCCAGTCCGAACTCGACCGTCTGCCGTTCGGCGTCATCCTCATCGACCGCCACGGCACCGTGCTGTTCTACAGCCAGGCCGAGGCGCAGCAGTCGGGCTACGGCAAGCTGCCGCTGGGGCAAAACCTGTTCGAATTGTCGTCCTGCATGGGCGGCGACAATTTCCGCGGCCGCATCGTGCGCGCGCAGGACGAAGGCCCCGTCGATCTCGAATTCGGCTGGTCGGGCGATTTCGCCGACCCCAAGCGCGACCTGCGCATCCGCGTGCAGTCGGCGCGCCGGGGCGGCGTGTGGATCATGATCGAGCGCGACAGCGCGACACCCGCCTCGGCGGCCTGATCAGACCGTCGCCACCGCCGCGATCAGGATCGAGAGGCCGACATATTTGGCGATCTGCACGGGATCGTGCACCTGATCGGCAAGCCCGATCAGCCACACCACGCTCGCGATCGCGATCAGCGGATATTTTACGGCCGGTTTTGCAACCCAACGCTTCAACGCCGTTACTGCCTTGAACATAACACTCCATTTCGCCGCGCCCGGCCGGCGGCTGTTACGCGCACCACAGAGGATATTTTGCGTGGCAGCAATGGGCTTTGCAATGCAATAATTTTGCCTGCCGGGGCAGCTACTTAGCGGGCGGCGCCGGACGCGGCATGCTTTTCGCAAAGACGCCGAGGGTGATGGCGCGCGCCACGTATTGCGCCAGGCAATCATAGCCGGCCTCGCTGCGCTCGAATTCGTCGGCCACCGGGAGGGCGCCCTCGCGCGAGGCGTGCTCGACGATCTGCATGGCCTCGAAGAAGCGGATGACGATCACGTTCTCCTGCGCCGTGATGCGCCGCAGCGTGTCGCGGATCTCGATGTAATGGGCGTCGCGCAGCATCTGCGGCGCGAATTGCAGGCCGACCAGCACCACGTCGACCTTGTGGCGTTTCAGCCAGTCGATCTGGTCCTTGACCACGCTGGCGAAATCGGCGGCGGCCACATAGGCGAGGGCGTCATTGGTGCCGACCTGCCAGAGCACCAGGTCGGGCTCGCCGAGCGCCACCTCGTTCTTCATGCGCACCGCGGCGGCGGCGGCGAGCTCGCCGGAGACGCCGCGGTTGATCATGATGACGTCGGTGCCCTTGAGCGCGTTTTCCAGCATGGCCTCGATCAATTCAGTATAGCCACCGCCGCGCGCGGTGACGTGGCCGGGCGCCGCGCCCATCGCCAGAATGCGTAAACGCTTGCGCTGCGCCAGCGCCGCCGCGACGTTGGGCAGCGGCGATTGCGCGCCAAGCGCAGGCGCGCCGCCCTGGCAGGTCTTCGACAGCGGCGACGGCTGCGCGGATTGCGCGCGCGCGGGGCCGCACAAGATCAGCGCGCTTAAGAGCGCTACGCCGATTGCGCCGGTGAAGCGGGTCGGGTGCGTTGTCGCGATTCGGCGAGCCATGCGGTGAATGCCATGATGACGATGCCGGAAATTACCACGGCGGTGTCGACGGTGACAGAGCCGCGGTAGGTGAAGCGGACGATCTGGCCGGACAAGCTCAAGAGCGAGCCGATGCAGAACACGTAGAGCGAATTGCGCCCGAGCATGGCGAACATGCCGACCAGCGGCGCGATCGCGTAGCGCAGATAGGGCGCCTCGGCGGCCCACCGGATATAGCGGAAGGCGAGCGAAGCGACCGCGATCAGCGACAGGAACTGGATCAGCCGGATCGGCGTGACGTAAGTTTTGTCGATGATGAAGAACAGCTTGGGCTCCGGCACCTTTGTCGGGTCCGGCCACCAGCCGAACAGCGGCACCAGCACGCCGACGATCACCACCGGCAGCGCCAGCACGCGCAAGGCCACGATATGGCGGCGCACGAAGGCGCCGGCGCCGTAGTCCGCGCGTGCCAGCGTGAAGCCGAGCACGAACAGGATCTGCCAGGCCAGCGGGTTGAAGAACCAGGTGCCCGACACCGGCCAGGTCGGCAGCGTCAGCCGGAACGCCAACACGCAGATGTAGAGTGCCAGCGAAGCCGGCAGCACGAAAGCCTGCGCGGTGCGGTCGATCAGCGCGAAGAACGGCGCCATCAGCATCAGCACGACGTAGAGCGGCAGGACGTCGAAATACCCGAGCTGATGGGTGAGCACGGCGAGCCCGATATGGGTCGGCACCGGATCGTCGAACACGGCCGCTGCGTTGTGCCATTGCAATAGCAGCGGATTGGCCAACTCGGTCGCGCTCAGCGCCAGCATGGCGATCGCCAGCATGGTGATCAGCACCTGCGCGGCGTAGAGCTCGAGCGCGCGCCCAAACAGCCGCAGCATCACGTCGCGCGTCGGCATGTTGCGGCCGCCGCCGTCGGCCATCAGCCGCAGCGACCAGCCGGCCAGGAACACGAACAGGTCGGCGGCATCCGCGATCGAGAAATTGATCAGCGTGTAATGCGCGTAGAATAGGCCGGGGACGTGGTCGATGAAGATGGTGATGAGCGCAAAGCCGCGCCAGAAATCCACGGCATTGGCCGGGCGCGGCATCGCTTACGCCGCCATCGCCGCGAACGCGGCGAGGGTTACGCCGCGCAATCGGCTGGTCACGCGCAAGCGCGCGGCAACAACGGTGTCGGGCACTTCGGCGCTCCCGCTTGTCGGTAGGCGCCGACGCTAGCGACGCGCTGGCAAATTGCCAAGGCCGCCGGCGGCCCGATCGTCACGCCGGGCCGAGGTCGGCCCGCCAGGACATCGTGCCGTGCCCGCGTCCATTGCCGTCGTGCACGACCGCGGTCTGCGTGCGCAGGTTCTCCAGCACGAACACCCGGATGGCCGACGACAGATTGCTATTGCGCCGGTTGTGATCGATCTGGCGCAGCAGGCTGGAGACGGTCATGTCGTGGGCGCCGGCGATCTCGCGCACCGCGCTCCAGAACGGCTCTTCCAGGCTGACGCTGGTCTTATGTCCACCGATAACGACTGAACGCTTCGTGATGGCCGATTTCATGGGGGCCCCCGAAATACTGGGTCGCAACCATCAGGCATTGCTCCCGGATCCTGCACAAACGCCCCAAGCGCCAAAGCGTTCCGGAATTTTTGCTAGGGCCGAAGAAATCTTCCGCCGGCGAGGTTCCGCTGACGGCGCCGGCCGCCGGGCCGGTATTTGCGCCGGGGCCTAGCCCGACTTGTCGTCGCCGGGCAGCGACGGCGTCTGCTCGGTGATCGTGGTCTGGCAGGAGTGGCACCGGAAGGTATCGAAGTCCGCCGCGTTTTCACGCGACTTGCTGGCCTGCATGGCGATGCCGCAAAGCGGGCAGGGGCGGACCAGGAGACGTCGGCGCGATGTCATAAGGATAAAATCGGTCAATTCTGCCGTTTTGTGATTGATCCAGGTCAATGCTGGCGCCGGCGCCGGCGGCGTGAATTCTTCTGATCTATCTCAATGCGGGGTTTCCAGTGCCGCACAGACTGATGCGCCATGTGGCAGCTCATAGCGACCGCGCCATTCGATCTTGACCTTGAGCTCGCCGTCATCGACGGCGACGGCGCCCACGCGCTGGTCTTTGCCTGCCAACGCATTCGCGACGGGTGGATAAAATCGCAGACCGGGGAGCGGCTGGAGGTGCACCCGACTCATTGGCGCGAATGGACGCATGGGCGCTAGGGGCTGCGGCGCTCTTTATTGTCCATGACTGCGGAATTGGCGAGTTTGACCTCTTCTTCGGCGAGCAGCCGCAGGATGGCTTGCCGGCGCGGCTGGTCGGCTTCCTTGGCCAGCAGGCGCCGGTAATGTTCGATGTTCAAACGTGCCACGGACCGGTCCATGGAGGTGCGCTCCGCTCGATACTTATCGATTTTTGAATATTAGCCGGGTTGCGCCGCTTTGCGAAGCGCGATCGTCGGGCGCATGGCCCAGCGCCAGCCATATTTTTTCGTCAGCTTGCGGCCTAATTCGCCACGGTTTCGGTCGCCGCGGCCACCGGCAATATATAGGTGCGGGTCTGGTTGCAGCTGTAGCAGACGAAGGTGTTGCGCTGCATCTCCGGTACCATCGGATGCGGCGTGACCGCGACAGCGATCATGCTGGCACGGCACCTGGGGCAGGGCACGGGTTAAGCCGGAGCGTTCATGGGCCGCCAAGGTTGTAGCCCCGCCAACATGCACCGGCGATGCTGAATAATGCGTATCCAAACGCCGCCGCCGGCAGTTGAGGGGAATTGGAGGCCCGGCCTGGAATTGAACCAGGATAAGGGACGGTGCCCCGTCCCCGCGTCGACAGCCATTCCGCCGCCGGGCCGGGACCGAGCCTAGGCGTCCGGGCGGGCATGACAACGCCCGATGGCCGAAAGGGTAAACGCGCCGCGCGCCATCGGCAGTCACAGCTTGGCGCAAACGATCACCACCACGGTCTCCGGCTGGCCAGGCGTCACGCATTCCGCCGTGCGCGGCGGCGTGATTTGCGGGGTTTGCTGGAGCGGCGTTTTCGGGTTGGAGCAGTAGGCGCTAATTAGCGCCTCGTCGGCGCCGCAGGAAATCCGCGTCTGGCTGGTCTCCATGCGCAGCGCGGCGGCGGGCTTGCCCGGGGCGCCCGCGGGCCCGGCCGGTCCAGCGGGTCCGGCAGGTCCGGCAGGTCCGACGGGTCCGGCAAGCCCGGCGGGGCCGGCTTCACCCTTGGGGCCTTGTGGGCCGGCGTCGCCCTTGGGGCCTTGCGGGCCGCGCTCGCCTTGCGGGCCTGGCGGTCCGGCAGCGCCTTGCGGGCCTGACGGTCCAGCGGCGCCTTGCGGGCCTGGGGCACCCGGCTCGCCTTTGGGACCTGGCGGGCTTTCGGAGCAGCCGGCCAGTGCGAACGACAACAGGCAGCCAATGACAAGCGTTGCGGTACGCATGGGCTTTCCCCCTTTCGGTGACGGCGCGTGGCCAGTTTGGGACATCTGCGACGGCAGTCAACCGAGTCGCCAGCGCGGCGCGCGCGGCGCATGGCGACGGCGCTCAGCCCGCAGTTGGACGGGCGGTGGCAAACGAAAAAGGCCGCCAACGCGGGCGGCCCCAAGAACATCCCCGGCCGGCTGTATGAGAGGGCCGGGGTTGCAAGCGGAGGGGTCAGTTTTTCGTCGGGCCTGCAACAGCTTCGCTTAGAATCGTGACAGTCTGATGACGGTCAGTTCAGGTCTTGCCGAAGATGGTCGCGTTGCTTGTCGATGGCCGCGGCAACGTCATTCCACACCCTATGGCCTTCGAGATCGCCTTTGGTGGCGAGCTTTGTCGCCGTGGTTCTGACCATTTCGCCGGCGGCAGGACCATAGCGCGCCCGGCAGAACCGGGCGTACATCTCGATCGCCTCGTCCTGGGTAATCCACATACCGAACTCCCCCGCTCACTGGCCCCGACCTCGCGATCCTATGGGGCGAGCCGAGGGCGAGACAAGGGCCTCGGTGAAAAACCGGCAAAAGAGGTCACGGCCATTTCAAGCGGGGGACCACCGATGGCAGCCGGTGATGGAATGGCGCGCGCGGGCAGCCCCCGGTTATGATTGAAGAGGCCGCCAAATGAACCGGACTGGCTATAACTTGATGATGATGATTTCTTCGTTCTCGCAGCGCGAGCACTTGTAAGTGTGCTTATGGGAGTCGGGCTCATGCGGCTCGATTTGCGCGATCCACATGGTCCATCCGCAATTGGAACAGAGCGGACGATCGGTAGGGTCCGGCGGTTCAAAATTTTCAGAATCCGACATCCCGCACATCCTTCACTTGCCGGCGGGAGCGCGATTAAATCTCTCAGCTGGCGGCGCCCGAGCTTCGCTGCCGACGATGACATAACCTAGTGCAAATTAGGACGCTGGGCGAGTCCAGTTAGGACGCCGGGTCTTGAATGCGGACGGCACTCGCGGCCGTCAACTGCGCAGCCAGTCAGAACAGGCCACCGCGGATGGGCCGTTGGGGAACATGAATTGACCGGTAGCCAGCGAATAATGTCGATGTACCGCGATCGACGGAAGGAGCAGCGCGCTTGGCCGGCACTACATTCGGCGGCTCATCTGTATATTTCGCCGGATGCTATGGACCTCGCTTTCGAGGCTTTTGACTTCGCGGATGAGCTCCGTGATCGCCCGAACGAGGCTTTGATTGATATCGGCCTGCGTAAGCTGGTGCTTCGCGTGCTGAAGGAAAGTCTCGGCCGTTGATAAGGACATGGGAAAAGCCCGCAACTGTCGTCGATCAGTCAATGACTTTGGGCGCGAAAGATGAATTTTCCTCATTGGATTTTGCTCTAATTCGGCATATCGCGCGAACGGACCGGGAGGGCTGAATGGGGGCGGGCCGATCCGTGCGGTGCTGGCCGAGCGAGGCCACCCAGCCGCGATCTTTAGACTTCGTTTACCGAAAGCGCTAACCGTAACGGCCCCTGAACTATTGCGACCACATGTTGAAAGGGACCGCGGCGCCGGGACAAACCAATTCGCCGCGCTCGCTCTGCGACAGCCGTCCGCGGTAGCTGCATTGATGGCCGTCGAACAGCAGGGTCGCGGTCACTTGCGACGTCGCGCCGGCAAATTGCAGCCGGATTTGGCCGTCCACCTGGTCCGGTCCATCGTGCGTGCAAATACCGACGTGCCGCACGATCATGGGACCGGAAAACTCCTTCACGCCATTGGACACATTTGCCGCGACTTTGGCTGAGAGCTCGTACTCGCCGAGACAAGGAGAACGCTCGAACGACAATATTGATGGCGCGCGGGGATGGCAAACGGCCCCTCATATGAGGCCGCGCAGGCGCTGTTCGGTCACTGCCAGACGGTCGGCGATGCGCCAGCGACAAGGGAAATTGCAGCCGCCGGTACTGTCCTAATTCGGACACTGGGGCCATGAAATTAGGACAGCCACTAGTCCGCTTGATTTGTTCTTATTATGTTCCTATTTATAGATGGGTACTGGCCCTTTTCCTTCATTAGTGGCCCCTTTTGGCGTCCCCGTAGTGGTCCCTTTTAATGGGCGATATTGCACTTCGCGTACCCATCGGCGAATCACTTACAAAAGGGAACGAAGCCGGAATAGAGTAAGTATTTGGAATATAAGGAATATAAATGATAATATTAGGTCCGATTCGGTCCTAATTGTAGGGCCTACATAATGCCGGTCTGCACGTAAAACGGGACATATCGAGCAGTTTGCTTTGCTTGATCTTCGTCTAGGGGCCGGACCAGTCCGGCTTCGATGGTTTCTTTGATGACTACCGAAACTTGAGGATATTGCCGCTCCGGTAAGCCAAATCGATTTCGCAGGCTCGCATTGCTCATAGGCTCGCCACCCTCAAAGCGAAGGCTGGCGTGCTGGTAGCAAGCTCGGATGCGATCTTCACGAGACATACCGGCGAAGCTGCGCTCCCTGTAAATGACTACAACGGTCGATTTTTCTACCGTCATAAACAAAGGCGCAGGTAATGCTTCACGTTCAATCGCATCCAAGGCCCGATCAACTCCGCTTCCGCGTTCTTCACACAAACCCAAGCGATGCATTGCGGCTGAAAGCTTTTCATTTCGCGACTTAGATGGGGCGTCGATAAAGCGAGAAGGATCGACAAGCGGGATTCCAGGATTTGTTATTTGTATCCTGTCTTTAAAAACCTCAATCGTTGGATGTCCGGGAATAGTAAAATCTTGATGCGTTAGCGCATTTGCGACAAACTCGCGGATAGCTATTTCCGGTATCGGATATTTGTTTTGTCGGACGCCAGTTACCATAATTTCTTCATGGGGCATTCGCGTCATAATGAAATTCAAAAGTTTACGAAAGCCTACAGCGTATCCGAGTTCGCCTGTGACGTCACCAACGCCTTCTAATTTTCTAGCGCCCTTATATTGAATGACCCTTGGCGCTTTGTTCGACACGCTTGGTATTTTCGAAATCTGTTTTGCAGCTGTCTTTGCCCCCTAAAACTGAGCCACTATCGTTGTGCCGGTGGGAGGGTTTGGC
>CAZLWN010000145.1:0-9230 GCA_964563195.1 uncultured Undibacter sp.
TCAGGTTGCGCGACGGGTCGATGAACGCGGTCTTCTCGCCCCGTCCCTCGGCGACGTTGCGATCCACGAAATCGACAGCGGCATTGTAGTCGCGAATTTCGGTCATTCCTGCGGCTTACCCTTCGATATTGCAGGTAACTCTTGTGGGTACATGGTGGTCATTGGGCCATCTCACTCAGCCTTGGCGAGGACGATGCGCGCGTCCACCGCCAGGCAGCCATCGTCGAGCGCCAGGCAGGGGTTTAAGTCCACTTCTTCAATCTGCGGGTGCTCCTCCAGCAACCGGCCAAGCGAGACCAACATGGCGGCGATGGCGGCGACATTGAGTTTCTTGCGGCCGCGCGCGCCGGCGATGATCTTCGGCGGCAGCACATCGTGGATGAGTTCGCGCGCCTGTTCGATGCCGAACGGCGCCAGGTAGAAACCGACGCGCTTGAGTACTTCGACATAGATGCCGCCGAGGCCGAACATTACGACCGGGCCGAACAGTTTGTCGCGGATCGCGCCCAGTACCAACTCGGTTGCCCCCGGCATCATTTTCTGCACCAGCACGCTCGGCTTGCTGGTTCCGGGCGCCGCCTTACGGACGTTGTCGACGAGCTGCGCATAGGATTTTTCAAGTGCACTGTCGGAACCGATTCCGAGCACAACGCCGCCGATGTCGGATTTGTGCAGGATCTGCGCCGACACCACTTTGATCACGACCGGGTAGCCGATTTGCTTGGCGGCCGCTAAGGCACCCTCCAGCGAATCGACCAATTTGAACGGCGGCACCGGGATGCCATACTGCTTGCACACCGCGTAGGCTTCCGGTTCGAGCAGGCTAACGCGCCTCTCTTTGGCAGTGGCGGCGATCAGTTGCGCCGCCGGCCCTTCCGTGGTGGCGACTTGAGTCTTTCCGTCAGCTTGAGCGGCCGGCGCGCGGATGGTCCCGTAATTCGAGAGATTGGCAGCGACCCGTGCGACCGTGTCCGGGTAATCGAAGCTCGGCAGGCCGGCGCCTTCTAAACCGCGGCGCAATTCGTCGGCAAAGTCGCCGAAGGTAATGACATTGAGCAGCGGCTTCGGCATGCTGCCTTGCGAGCGAAACGCGCTAGCGACCTCTTTGGCGAGTAACGGCTGATCGAGGAACGCGCTGGGCGCCAGGATCTGGATCACCAGGTCGACGTTCGGGTCCTTGAACAGGATCTGCAGCACCTCATTATGCAAATGCTCGAAGTGTGCGGCGGTGAGGTCAATATAACCGGGCGGATGACCGACATTGGCAGCGGGCGACAGGATCGCTTTCAACGTCGCCTGGGCTTCATCGGTGAACGACGCCAACTCAATGCCGGGCAATTCGGAAATCTCGTCGATGCACATCGTTCCCGGCCCGCCCATGTGGGTGAGTACGGCGACACGGTTACCCTTTGGCACCGGCTGCATCGAAAACGCGCGCAGCGTGTCGTAGAACTCCGCGACGCTACGCACGCGAATCAATCCGAACTGGCGGAATGCGCCTTCATAGATCACCTCGGCGCCGGCAATCGCACCGGTGTGGGAGAGCGCTGCGGTCGAGCCTAATTCGCTGCGGCCGCTTTTCAGTACCACCACCGGCTTGACCGCAGCGGCTTCGCAGGCCGCCTGGAAAAAGCCGCGCGGATCAGACAAACCTTCGAGATAGATGCCGATGACACGCGTCGATTCATCGTCCTTCAAGAAGGCGACCAGTTCGGCCATCTGAACGTCGGCCATGTTGCCCATGGAGATATATTTGTTCAGGCCCACCCGGCCGCTCGTCCCCGAAGCAAACAGAAATGAATTACCGAAGGCACCGCTCTGCGTGAGAACGCTAATGCCGCCGCGCGGATAGGAGCCGATGTCGAAATTGGTGTTGAAGCCGCTCACCGTATCCATGACGCCGACGCAGTTCGGGCCGATGAGCCGTATCGACGCGGACCGCAGAATGTCGACCAAATCCTTTTGCCGCTGACCGGCCTCGGCAGTGGCGAGCTCGCCGAAACCCGCAGACATGCAGATAGCGCCCTTTACGTCATTGAAGCGGCGTTTCCGTTCAACCAACTCCTTGGCGACCGGCACGGTCAGCTCGGCCGCCACCATCAGGATGCACAGCTCGACCGGTTCCGGGATGTCGCTCACGTTTTTGTAGCACGGCAGCCCTAGGATGCCCTGTTCGCGCGGATTGACCGGATATAATTTCCCTTTGTAGCCCATGGAGATCATGTGGCGCAGCGCGGTGTTGCCCGGCTTCTTCGGGTCCGATGAGGCGCCTACCACAGCGACGCTCTTCGGATTGAAAAACACGCTCAGCGCGGAAACGTCTTGCGCTGCTTGTTCCGCTTCATTGCCCGCACGCGCCATTTGCGTCAGCATGCCCATCTCCAAATGATGCAAAATTTTAAATATGCGGCGGCGCGCCACATCGGCGCGCAGTCGCCGGGCAAAGGACGTGCTAGTTCAAGTTTTGCGATTAATCGAGAAATGCTGGCTTGCGGCGGCACCGACGCCCACAGCTCGCCATAAGTCGGGTTGCGAGCAGGATCGATAAAGGCGGTCCTGTCGTCCCGACCTTCAGCGACGTTCCGATCCACAAAATCGACCCGGGCATTATAGTCGCGAAGCGCCATTATTGGCCTCGCCAATGAACTCCACCTATATTTGAATATTTACTGACGAATTGCAGTCCAATCCTTGACTTTGGTCAGGTCGGTCGGCCGCTAGTGCTGCATTCGGGGACGAGTTGCCTTGATTTTAGTCATGGAAATACGCCGCCAAACAGCGCATTTATTAGTTAGGAGCGCTCCGATGCATGCACCGGGCCCGCAGCCGAAAAAGCGTCTGCTAAGATTGAGGCTTAACGGTCGATGGCGCGAAGACGCCGTAGCCGAGAGAGAGTTACTCGTCGATTATTTGCGTGAAGTCGCGCGCCTCACCGGTGTGAAGATCGGCTGCGATGGCGGCGAGTGCGGCGCATGCACGGTCCTAGTCGACGGCGAAGCGGTGCCATCCTGTATCACGCTCGCGGTGCGCTGCGAAGGCCGTAACGTCGAAACGATTGAAGGCTTGGCCAAGCAGGGCCGGCTCAGCCGCTTGCAGCGAGCCTTTCACGAAAAGCTCGGCACGCAGTGCGGCTTCTGCACGCCGGGAATGATCATGGCGGCTGAGGCTCTTTTGCGCCGATATCCAAAACCAAGCGAAAGCGAAATACGTGCTGCTTTATCGGGAAATCTTTGCCGGTGCACGGGTTATGTAAAAATCATCGAGTCCGTCCAGGCAGCGGCGGGGCAACCTCATGACCGCTGATCCGATCACAGACAGTCGTGTCTCGCGCCGCGGCGTTCCTCTTATTGATGGCCTTGAAAAGGTCAGCGGGGGCGCACGCTATACCGCCGACCTCGACCATGCTGACGCTCTGGTCGGGCGCATACTCCGGAGCCCCGTAAGCCACGGAGAAATCATTCGGGTCGACGTTTCCAAGGCGCGAGCGCTTGAGGGAGTCTTTGCGGTCGTTACCGGCGATGATTGCCCATTCACTTACGGTGTCTTGCCGGTCGCCATGAACGAATATCCGATGGCGCGCGAAAGGGTGCGCTACCGTGGGGAGCCCATCGCCGCTGTGGCCGCCATTGATGCTGAGACCGCTGAGCGCGCAATCAGTCTGATCGAAATAGAACTGCACCGTTTGCCGGCATACTACACTTCAGAGGAAGCTCGAGCACCGGGTTCAACGTTGTTACACGACAATAAGCCCGGTAATCTCGAACGTGAAGTTCATCACGAATTTGGCGATTGGCAGCAGGGTCTCGCGACGGCGGATCTTGTCCGTGAAGCAAAGATCAGTTGCGCGGAACTCAACCATGCTCAAATTGAACCACATGCCTGCCTCGTGGACTACGATCCAATAGCCGAAAGGCTCACCGTACAATCCGTTTCCCAAGTCGGCTATTACCTGCACCTCATGCTCGCGCGATGTCTCGAGATGGACTCTTCGCGCATCCGTGTGGTGAAGCCGTTCATTGGTGGCGGATTCGGCGCACGCGTCGAAGTCCTCAATTTTGAAATTATAACGGCAATTCTCGCCCGCGCCGCAGCCGGAAAAGTGCTCATGCGATTGAGCCGAGAGGAGACATTTTTGACCCACCGCGCACGCCCGCAAACCGATATGGCTTTGCGGCTTGGCATGCGTCGCGACGGAAAAATTACCGCATGCACGTGCGAGGTCGTCCAGCGCGGCGGCGCGTATGCTGGATACGGTATCGTGACGATCCTCTACGCCGGCGCGTTGTTGCAGGGTCTCTATGACATTCCGGCGATCAAATACGATGGCTATCGGGTCTACACTAATCTGCCGCCCTGCGGCGCGATGCGCGGTCACGGCGCAGTCGACACGCGTCATGCCTTCGAATGTCTGCTCGACCGGATGGCCCGCGATCTGGGGCTTGATCCATTTGCCGTGCGTCGTGCCAATCTCCTGCACGCGCCGACCCGCACCCTGAATGACCTGATGGTCAACAGCTATGGACTGGCGGAATGCCTTGACCGCGTTGAGCGTGCCAGCGGCTGGCGGGATCGCATCGGTAAGCTGCCGGCGGGCAAGGGACTGGGCATAGCTTGCTCGCACTATGTCAGCGGCGCGGCCAAGCCCATTCATTGGACCGGTGAGCCCCATGCTGTCGTCAATGTGCGGCTCGATTTCGACGGCGGCATCACCGCGCTGACCGGCGCGGCAGATATCGGTCAAGGCTCGTCGACCATGGTAGCTATTGCAGTCGCGGAAACGCTCGGCGTATCGCTCGATCGCGTAAGGGTCATCGCGGCGGATAGCGCGGTGACACCCAAGGATAACGGCGCCTACTCATCGCGCATCACCTTCATGGTTGGCAATGCCGCAATCGATGCGGCAAAAAAGCTTAAGGCAATTCTCGTGGACGCGGCCGCCGGCAAGCTCGAAGCGCACCCGGACGATATCGAGGTGATCGGCGAAGTCTTTCGCATCGACAGCGGCCAGCAAGCGAGCCTTCCTTTCGCCGAAGTGGTGAAAGCCGCGCTGGCCGATCGCGGCGCGATCACCGTCAGCGGAACGTTCACCTGCCCGCCCGAATCGCAGGGAGGTCGGCACAAGGGCGGCGCCGTTGGCTCGACAATGGGGTTCAGTTACGCCGCCCAGGTCGTCGAGGTCAGCATCGACGACACAACCGGTACCGTGACCGTGGACAAAGTCTGGACCGCACTGGACTGCGGCCACGCTATCAACCCGCTAGCGGTTGAAGGGCAAATACAGGGATCGGTATGGATGGGAATGGGACAGGCGCTGTGCGAGGAGACACGCTATCTCGATGGCTTGCCGGCACATGCGAGTTTGCTTGAATATCGCATGCCGACCATTGCGGAGTCCCCGCCGATCGAAGTCCATATCGTCGAAAGCCACGACCCATACGGACCATTTGGCGCCAAGGAAGCAAGTGAAGGCGCATTGGCCGGCTTCCCGCCAGCCATGGTCAACGCTATCGCCAATGCTATCGATATCGATCTCGACGAATTACCTGTGACGCCCGACCGGGTCATGGAAGCGCTCGTCCAGCGCCGGCGGCAGGCGAGGCTTGCGAAAACCTTGAAGGCCACATCATGAGTGCACCCTTGGCCGGATTCCGCCTTGCCCAGCCAAGCACCGTCAAAGAGGCGATTGCGGCGTGCCTGAACCATCCCGGCAGTCGCTTTGTCGCGGGCGGAACCGACCTCATTGTGAATATGCGGCGCGGCATTGCCAGCTCGGATTTACTGGTCGATCTTTGCAGCATCGATGAACTGACCGAGATCAACACCAACGAACGCGGCGTCACGATTGGCGCGGGTGTGACCATCGCTGCTCTTGCTCGCAATGCCGTGATCGCCAGTCAATATTGCGCGCTGGCGCAAGCGGCCGAAGCGATCGCCGGGCCCGGCCACCGCAACATGGGGACAGTCGGCGGCAATTTATGCCTCGATACTCGCTGCATTTACTACAACCAGAGCGAATGGTGGCGGAGCGCAAACGCTTATTGCCTGAAGCATCGTGGGGATACTTGCCATGTCGCCCCCCAGGGACAGCGCTGTCACGCCACCTTCAGCGGCGATCTTGCGCCTGCCCTGCTCGTTTTCGGCGCCGAAGTCGAGATTGCCGGCGCTCAAGGCCAGCGCCGAATTCGTCTGAGCGAACTCTATGTCGAAGACGGCAAAGCTCACCTCGCGCTGGCCGACGGCGAACTCATCGTGGCGGTCCATCTGCGTTCCGACCCGCCTCCGTCGTCTTATGCAAAGGTTCGAGTACGAGGGGCTATCGATTTTCCATTGGCAGGCGTTGCGGTCGCGCTCGCAACGGCCGGTGCGAACGTCAGCGCACTGCGCATCGCGCTGACCGGCACGAATTCACGGCCGTTCCTTCTCGCCGGCACGGAAATCGTTGCCGGCCGAACAGTCGACGATAAACTGCTGCAAGAGATCGACCGGCTGGTGCAGAGGCAAGTGCAACCCATGCGAACCACGATTGCGTCCGCCAATTATCGTCGAGTCGCGGCCGCCGCGCTTGCGCGGCGTCTGACCGCAAGGCTTTTCGCTGAACGCATGACTTGACCCGGCTAAAGGCGCGGGGACGGGGTTTAATTCCGGCAACGCCAAACCGTCGCCGGACGATTACGTCGGTAACGTTGGAATAACGGCCGTTGCCTCCAGTTCGATCTTTGCTGGCGCATCGAGAAGATCAGCGACAAAAATCATGCTCATCGCAGGGAAATGGCTTCCCATCAGCGATTTCCAAATGCGCCCGAGTTCGCGCCGACCCGCGAGATAGGCCGGCTTGTCGATACAAAAAGCGGTTATTCGGCAAATGTGGTTCGGCGTCCCGTCCGCTTCGGCGAGGATGGCAAGTATGTTCTTGAGCGCCTGCTCGAATTGCGGAACGAGTTCTTCGCTGTGGAAACGCTGATCGGCATCCCAGCCAACCTGGCCGGCAATGAACACGAGACGACCAGCCGCCACACTAAGACCATTCGCATAGCCGATCGGCGGCAACCAGCCGGGTGGATGGAGAATCTGTAATGACATTGGAAGGTCCTCGTAGTAATGGCGTGAGGCTGGCGTTAGGGCCTATCGATCCCGACACTTAGACAAAATACCAGCCGACTTAGCTTCAACGCACCACCCGCAAAGTGCCGCGCACCGCGCTGCGATCGTCGCTAGCGAGCTGACGCAGCTTGGCGACGTCTTTGACCACAACGTGCGATGCATCGACTACGACGCCGATACTTCGCAGGCGCGCAAAGGCACGCGACAGCGACTCCGGCGTCAAGCCAAGCCGTCCAGCAATCAGAACCTTGTCATACGGCAACGCGACCGCACAATGACCATGCTCTGCAACTGACAGCGACGCGAGAAACTCGGCGACTCGCTGCACGCCGCTTTGCGCCTTGAGCTGTTCGACCTGTTGGACGAGATGATGCATGTGCTGGGAGGTCGATGCGATCATCGCTAATGCGATATCGGGACTTTCGCGGATGCAACGCACAATATGATCGGCAGGAATACGTCCGACGCGCGCTTCGCTCACTGCTTCGGCCGTGGCTAAATATCGATTACCGGTGAACGCGACGGCCTCCGCGAAACTCTGACCTGTCGTCATAATATCGATCACGGTTTCATCGCCGGCAGGGGTACTCCGATAAAGTTTTATCCATCCATCGATCACAATGAAGAATGCCGTTGCCGGATCGTCTTGGCGCGCGATCCATTCGTGCGGCCGCAACATGATGGCGGTCGCGGGCGCGATGATGTGCTCAACGGTCTCAGCTTTCAGTCCCCGAAACACCGCGATCCGGGTAATGATTTGAAGGTCGCCAGCCGTCAGTTTTGAACCCATGGACAAGGCCTTAAATGGCACCCCGCTAACTCAAGGTACCGATGACCAGGCCGCCTTGATCTTGATCAATGATTTTCAAGGCCTGGCGGCTCGTCAATGCTGCAACGCACAATTAATTGGCAAAAATCATTGGCCTGCGGGCCTTCAGATGCAATTCGTTCAAGTGACTCCCGAAATAAGGCTTTCGTTGCATCAGTCAGCGACGCGATTGAGTCCGTCGCCGCGATAACACCACCTTCGAACGCCCCGCGCCGCTGATCGCGTGGCGATCCACAAGTTTGCGCATCGTCGCTATCGTGATCGATCCGAGGGTCGCGCGCGAGATATCGTCGACTTCGCTGATAACTTCACGCAGGGCTTGGCCTACGGGCGTCGCATCCGTGGCATCTACGTCTTGCTCAACGGAGTTCAGGTCTTCAAACAGTTGGACCACGTCGAGTAACGTTATTCGCCGCGCATTGCCGACGAACTGATAGCCGCCACCCGCGCCACGAACGGAATGGACGAGGCCGACACGGCCCATGACGTGCATGACCTTCGCTAGGTGGTGACTAGAGACGCCGTACTTCTGACCGATTTCGGCGACGGAAAGCTGACGGCCTTCGTGCGCGGTAAGTTCCAGAACCGCGAAAATGGCAAGCCGCGTCGAAATCTGCAGCCTCACGATATCGTCATCCGCATACTGGTCCCGTCGAAATTCTCATTGCCGATTTGCCTGTTCAATCGAGGTCCTTCTCAAGCTGGATATAGGGCCCAGCCATCATTCCTTCGCTGCGAAAAAAAAGCAGAGGAAGACGGCCATCCCTTGCCACCATTGTTCGCATCTTGTTGACGCCCGCTTTCTTGAACTCAGCCGAGATCGCCTCGAGCAACGCGTCTCCAATGCCATGCAAGCGCATCTCTGGTTCAACCGACAACGCAAATACCCAACCGCAAGGCGTGGAGCCAAATTCCCAGGCGCGAATCTCGCCAATGATAAAGCCCACCACGCGCGCGCCGGTTCGGTCCATGCGGCTTTCGGCCACCAGAAAGAACCCCTCGCGTAGGCGCTGCTTGCCATAGCGGCGGAACGCATCGTTCCAATATTCGGCCTTGGCGAGCTTCGTTACCCGGGTGTCAAGCGCAATGACATGCGGAATGTCGCCGGCCCGCACGCGTCGAACCCGTACGGCGGTGCTGATCTTCTTCCCTCGCCCATTTGTATCCGTCGCCACGGCGTTCGCTGCCTTCCGCCTCGTTTAATAAGTCATAGCGCAAAATTAAGCATTGTGGTACCAAATTATGCCACTCGCGGAGGATTGCCGTGCATCACCATCACGATCACGCGCGCCCGGCGGAC
>CAZLWN010000146.1:0-9193 GCA_964563195.1 uncultured Undibacter sp.
TCGATTTCGATGACGAGCTGGGCCGGGTCATCGACGTTCTGCAGCACGCGGAAGCCGGCTGCGCCGAGCGTGCGGTAGAACGGCGCGGCGCTGCGCACCAACGCCAGCACCTGCGCTGGCTCTCCCAGCGCCCGCAGCTTGATCTGCAGTACCCGCTTGACGCTAGCCTTAGGCTCCGCCACAGGCTCCTCCCACCGACTCAGTCCCTTGCCGCGCTACCATAAACGCACACGGCGGTAACTCCGCAACTGTCATGCCCTTACGGCTCTGGCTTCCGTTTGCCTCCGAACAATCCGGTGACGAAATCGTGGCCTGGCGTCGCCAGCCGCTCAATCGCGCGCTCGATGGCTTCGTCCGACAACCGCGTGCGCGGCCAGCGGTAGATTAGGCCGTGCACGACCCAGATGATCAGGAAGGTGAAAACGCCGGCGAATATCGTATCGCTGATGAAGTGTCCGCCCGCCATCACGCGGATGACGGCCATGCCGGTGCCGAGCGCGAGCGCGGCGCCATAGGCTAGCGCCCGCCATTGCGGCGGCGCCAGCGCCGCCGGCGCAATTGTCCAGAACGCGCCGGCCACGTCGCCCGAAACGAACGAGCAGTTGTTCGGGCAAACGCCGCGCGGATCCCACCAAGCCATGAATTGCTGATCGCCTCCGAATTGCACGACGTCAATCGGCCGCGGCCTGCCCCAGTGGTCCTTGAGCAGGACATTGACCATGAGCCCGGGCGCCAGTGTCAGCGTCGCGATCAGGAACACGACGGCACGCCCCGAGACAAACATTTTTCGCCACGGCAGGATCAGTTTGACAACCAGCGCGGCCACCGCAGGGGCGACCAGCACGGTGCCGATCCAGAGCCCGATGTCGCGGGCCTGCATCAGCGGCGGATAGATGCGCCAAGCAAAAGCGTTTTTGCTGGCGTCGATATGGTCGTGGAAATTCTGCGCGACGCGTAAGTCGAGCTGCGGGTAGAGCCCGAACGCAACGCCGGCGACGGCGGCAATTGCGAGCGCGATGATCAGCCCGGTACGGTTCATGATTGTCCTTTGCACACTGGACGACGGTCTAGCCGTGGCGGCGAAGGGAAGTCAACGTTCGCGCCATCGCCCCGCCTTGCGGCCGGCGATCAGCCAGTAGACCCCGCCGAACACAATGCCCGCGGCGGCGGCAACTTGCGTCCCGCGGGAAATCGGCGGCGGCGGATTGTCGATAGATTCTTCATAGGATGGCGGCGCCAGCCCGTTGGCGGAATAGCCGAGCAGCATGACAGCTGCGCCCGCCACCGCGTAGACCAGCAGCGAACGAATTTTGCAGCTTTCTGCAACGGCGATGAGGATTACCAGCGGCACCAGGGCGACCGCGCCGGTGAAGGCGGCGCCGGCAACCACAAATACCGAGAAGGTGCCACGCTCGACCACGTCGCCGCTGAAGCCGTGCCATTCCGGGCCGAGCACGCCGATAGCAATGGCGATGCCGGCGGCGAACGTCGCCAGCATGACGGCGACGATGATGACGATGATGCGGCCAAGGAGCGCCAAGCGTTAATCCGTCATCGCCATGGCGCGCAGCGCCATGCGCTCGCGCGCCGAGAGCTTCTCGCTCGCGCTCTTGAGCTGGCCGCAGGCGGCGAGGATGTCGCGACCGCGCGGCGTGCGCACCGGCGAGGCATAGCCGGCGTCGAACACCACCTGCGAGAAATTCTCGATTCTCTCCCAGTCGGAGCATTCATAGCGACTGCCCGGCCAGGGATTGAACGGGATGAGATTGATCTTGGCGGGAATGCCCTTGAGAAGCCGCACCAGCGCCTTGGCGTCGTCGATCGAGTCGTTGACGTCCTTGAGCATGACGTATTCGAAGGTTATCCGCTTGGCGTTGGAAACGCCGGGATAATTGCGGCAGGCTTCCAGCAATACGGCAATCGGATATTTGCGGTTGAGCGGCACCAGCTCGTTGCGCAAGTCGTCACGCACCGCGTGCAGCGACACCGCCAGCATGCAGCCGATCTCGGTGCCGGCGCGTTCGATCATCGGCACCACGCCGGAGGTGGAGAGCGTGATGCGGCGCTTGGAGATGGCAATGCCGTCCCCGTCGGCCACGATCAGCAGCGCGTCGCGCACCGCCTCAAAATTATAGAGCGGCTCACCCATGCCCATCATGACGATGTTGGTGATGCAGCGTTCAGCCATGGGAACGACGCCGTCGCTCGGCCGCACGCCGCCCGGCCAGTCTCCGAGTCGATCGCGCGCCGCCATCACCTGGCCAACGATCTCGCCGGCGGTGAGGTTGCGCACCAGCCGCTGGGTGCCGGTGTGGCAGAAGGTGCAGGTGAGCGTGCAGCCGACCTGGCTGGAAACGCACAGCGTGCCGCGTTCGGTATCGGGGATATAGACGCATTCGACTTCGTGCGGGCGCTCGCCAATATCCGTACCTTGCGTCTCGCCCGGCAGTCGCAGCAGCCACTTGCGCGTGCCGTCGACCGAGACCTGCTCGGCCACCACTTCGGGGCGATCGAGCGTGAAATAGTCCGCCAACGCTGCGCGCAGTTCCTTCGACACGCTGGTCATGGACTCGAAATCGGTCAGGCCGCGGAAATAGATCCAGTGGCAGAGCTGCTGTACGCGCATTTTGCACTGCGGCTCCGGCACGCCGAGCATGCCGAGCGCCTGGCTAAGCTCGGCCCGCGACAAGCCGATCAGCGACGGCTTGGCCGGCGCCACATAGCGCTCGAGCGGCGTCTTCTCGACGAGAGGGGCGGTTTCTAGCTGCAGCGTCATATTTCCCTGTCATCGCCGGGCTTATCACCGCAAGTCGCGTATACGCGACTTGCGGCACGTCCAAAATGCGGAAGTCGGGCAAGCCCGACTTCCGATGCGATCCCGCTTGGGAAGGCACAGTCTATCTAAGCGGGATCACCGGGTCTCGCCACTGCGTGGCGGCCCGGTGATGACCTTTCGGGTCACTTGCACTCCGCCGCCACCTTGTCGAGCGCCTCGGAGACGCCCTTGAGCGAATAGGTGTCGGTGGTCTTGGTGTTGTGGGTTGAGATGCTCTTGATCACCATGTCGGAGCCTTTGCGCATGGCGTCCACCATCTGCGCCTCTTCGGCGGCGTTCTTCACCCAAGCCCCGTCGTTCTGTGTGTACATGACGTAGCTCGCTGAGCCGATGGTGGCCGAGGCGTCGATGCCGGGCTTCTGCGGATAGCCGACGATCACCGAGACCTCGTTCTTGACCTTCTCGGCCGGGCGCGTGGAGACGAAGGCATAGGAGGGGTCGCGGTTGCGGCCGGGCGGATCGGTCACCGCGGAGGTCGGCTTGGACAGCGCGAAGCAGACCTCCTTGCCGCCGGGGCTCGCCTTGTAGGCCCCCCAGTCGCCGAACTGGCCGAGCAGCGTGGCCTGGTCGCTCGGCGCTGGTTTCTTCTGCTGCGCGGATGCTGGGATCGCGACTGCGCAGGCCGAAGCCGCCAGGATGGCAATCGTGGTGCGGAGCAAAAAAGTCATGTTCATCGGGCCCTACCGGTCAAAATTCTGACGCTTGCGGAACCGCCCCCTTAAGACGCGCCGGATACTAGCCCATTATGGGCGAATATCGACAATGTGAAGGCGGCAATGCGCCGCTGGGCGCGCAGGTTAGCCGCGGAAAGTTAACACCGCCAGCCCGAATGCCCACCCGCGCCGTGCTAGAAATGGCGCGCCCGTTCATCCCCCTCCGATCCGACCACCATGAAAGCCCTGCTCTGCACCCGCTACGGCACGCCCGACGACCTCGAACTCGCCGACATCGCCGATCCGACGCCAGCGCCGGGCGAGGCGGTCGTACGGGTCGCGGCCGCCGCGCTGAACTTCTTCGACACGCTGATCATCGCCGGCAAGTACCAGCACAAGCCGGCCTTCCCGTTCTCGCCCGGCGCCGAGTTCGCCGGCGAAGTCGAAAGCGTCGCTGCCGGCGTCACCAGATTTGCGCCCGGTGACCGCGTCATCGGCAATATCGGCTGGGGCGCCGCGCGCGAGAAGGTCGCACTTGCCGCCGACCAACTCGTTGCACTGCCGGCCGGCTTGGACTTCGACCGCGCGGCCGGCCTCACCGTCACCTACGGCACGTCGCTGCATGCGCTGAAGGACCGGGCCAAGCTCAAGCCCGGCGAGACGCTTGCCGTGCTGGGCGCCGCCGGCGGCACCGGTCTCTCCGCAGTCGAAATCGGCAAGCTGATGGGCGCGCGCGTCATCGCCTGCGCGTCGTCCGACGAAAAGCTTGCGTTCGCGCGCCAGCACGGCGCCGATGCCGGCGTCAACTATGCTGCGGCCGATCTCAAGGACGCGCTGCGCCAGCTGACCGGCGGCAAGGGCGTCGATGTGGTCTACGATCCCATTGGCGGGGTGCAGGGCGAAGCCGCGCTACGAGGCATGGATTGGGGTGGGCGCTTCCTGGTGGTGGGTTTCGCCACCGGCGAAATCCCCAAGCTGCCGCTCAACCTGGTGCTGCTGCGCAGCTATGACGTGCTCGGCGTCTATTGGGGCGCCTGGATTTTGCGCGACCCGCAAGGCCATCGCGCCAACATGACGCAAATTCTCGATTGGTGTGCGCAGGGCAAGCTGTCCTCGCACGTGCACGCGGTCTATCCGCTCGATCAGGCGCCGGCTGCGCTCAAGGCCATCGCCGCGCGCAAAGTGATGGGCAAGGTGATTCTGCGGCCTTAATCCTGGCGCGCGAATTCCTCCAGCTTGCCGCGCGCCGCGTCGCGATGCACCGGTCGGATGTGATCGGCAACCAGCGCAAGGGCGGTACCAAGCACCGCCGCATCGTCGGTAAAACCGAGCACGGGCAGCACGTCGGGAATGGCGTCGGTGGGCAGCACGAAATAGGCAAGTGCGCCAAGGAGCGTTGCCTTCACCGGCGTCGGGGTATCGCGGTCGAACGCGCAGTAATAGGCGGCCAGCAGGTCCTCGGCGAAGGGAATGCGTGCGGCGACGCGCGCCAGCTTGCGCCAAAAGCTGCGGCGCAGGGCGCTTTCGTCCTCCTCACGTCGCCAGAACGCGGTGCGTGCGAATGCCATCGGGGTAATTTGGGCAGTAATTTGGGCGCATGCAAGGCACGACCCTCATCCCGCAATCTTGTCCATTGCCTCGGCCAACCTGACGTCAAGTTCGGTGACGCCGCCGGCATCGTGTGTGGACAGCGTCACTTCCACGGTCTTGTAGACGTTGAACCATTCCGGGTGGTGATCCATTTTCTCTGCCACCAGCGCGGCCCTGGTCATAAAGCCGAAGGCCTGATTGAAGTCCTTGAACACGAATTTCTTGCTGATGGCGTCGCGGCCGGCCACCTCGGACCAGCCGGCAAGCTTGGCCAGAGCCGATTTGCGGGCTTCCGCGGTCAGTTTTTGCGCCATGCGCCCTCCCCAGAAGCAACGCTAAGACCCTCGCAAAGGGTCCGCGGAACCCTTACCTATGAAAGACAACCCGGATCCTACGAGGCTTCCATGTCCTGGTCATTGAATATCGGCAAGGTGGCGGGCACCGTCGTGCGCATCCACCTGACATTTCTGCTTTTTCTCGCCTGGATTTTCGCCGCCAGCTACGCGGCCAGCGGCGCGGCCACGGCCTGGAATACGGTTCTCTTCATCGTGCTGCTGTTCCTCTGCGTGCTGCTGCATGAGTTCGGCCACATCTTCACCGCGCGCGCCTTCGGCGTGGCCACGCCCTATGTAACGCTGCTGCCGATCGGCGGCGTGTCGCAGCTCGAGCGCATCCCGGAAGAGCCATGGGAGGAATTCCTCATTGCCATCGCCGGCCCGATGGTCAACGTGGTCATTACCCTCCTGTTGGTCTATGTAACTGGCGCCAATTTGCAACCGAGCGCGGCAACCTTGGTCGACAGCACGCAGATTTCGATGGTCGACCGGCTGGCGATCGTCAATCTGTTCCTGGCGCTGTTCAACCTGATCCCGGCCTTCCCCATGGATGGCGGCCGCATCCTGCGCGCGGCGCTGGCGAGCAAATTGGGCTACGTGCGCGCGACCGAGATTTCCGCTTCGATCGGCCAGTTTGTTGCCTTCGCGCTGGGGTTCATCGGCCTGATGTACAACCCGATCCTGATCTTCATCGCCATCTTCGTCTATCTCGCCGCCAGTGCGGAAGCGCACATGGTGGCGCTGCGCGCGGTCTCGCGCGGCGTCCCGGTCAGCCACGCGATGATGACGCAGTTCGCCACGCTCACTCCGCAAGCGCATATCGACGAGGCGGTGCAGAACTTGCTGGCGACCAGCCAGGGCGAGTTCCCGGTGGTGGACGGCGCCGGCAAGCCGGTCGGCATGCTCGACCGCGGCGCGCTGATCCGCGCCCTCAAGACGCTGGGGCCGGACGCCCGCGTCGCCGACGCCATGAACCGGGAATTCCCCACCATCGGCTACCGCTTCACGCTCGAGCAGGCGTTCAAGCTGTTGCAGGAAAAATCGGCGCCCGCGGTGGGCGTCACCGACGCCGGCGGCAAGCTCACCGGTCTGGTCACCAACGAGACCATCGCCGAAATGATGATGCTCAACGACGCAGCGCCGCGCGGCTGGCGCCCCGGCCCCTGGGGCCGGGCGGCGGGGGCTTAACTCCATTCGGGCTTAGTCCCAGTCGCGAGTTGCTTCCGGGCCGTGCGTGACTATATTGCGCCGCAATAACGTCGCGGGCCCGGATCGGCCCGCGCTTTGGTTTCTGGAAGCGCATGATCCCGAAAAAGCCTGTCCCGGGCTTGACCCGGGATGGGAACCGGTTTTCGGAAAAAACCATGCGCAGGCAAAAACAATGAATCTACGCAACGTCGCCATTATCGCCCACGTCGACCACGGAAAGACCACCCTGGTCGATCGGCTCTTGCAGCAATCGGGTACGTTCCGCGAGAACCAGCGCGTGGTCGAGCGCGCTATGGATTCCAACGATCTGGAGCGCGAGCGCGGCATCACCATTCTGGCCAAGGCGGCTTCGGTGGTCTGGAAGGGCACCCGCATCAATATCGTCGACACGCCCGGCCATGCCGATTTTGGCGGCGAGGTCGAGCGCATCCTCAACATGGTCGACGGCGCCATCGTACTGGTGGACGCCGCCGAGGGTCCGCTGCCGCAGACCAAATTCGTGGTGTCGAAGGCGTTGAAGATGGGGCTCAAGCCCATTGTCGTCATCAACAAGGTCGACCGCTCCGACGCGCGCGCAACGCAGGTGGTCAATGAGGTGTTTGACCTATTCGCCGCGCTCGATGCCAGCGACGAGCAACTCGATTTCCCGATCCTCTACGGTTCGGCCAAGGAAGGCTGGATGGCGGCGAGCCAGGACGGGCCGAAGGAGTCGATGGCGCCGTTGTTCGATCTGGTGCTGCGCCACGTCCAGCAGCCGCATGTCGAGCCCGGCCCGTTCCGCATGCTCGGCACCATCCTGGAAGCCAATTCTTATCTCGGCCGCATCGTCACCGGCCGAATCACCTCCGGCACCGTCAAGGCCAATCAGAACGTCAAAGTGCTCGACCGCGAAGGAAAGCTCGTCGAGCAGGGGCGGGTCACCAAGCTGCTGGCTTTCCGCGGGCTGGAGCGTACCGGCGTCGAGGAAGCCGAGGCCGGCGACATTGTCGCGGTGGCGGGGCTGCCCAACGCCACCGTCTCCAACACCATCTGCGCGCCGGAGGTGGAAACACCGCTGCCGGCGCAGCCGATCGATCCGCCGACACTTGCCATGGTGTTCCGCGTCAACGATTCCCCCCTTGCCGGCACCGAAGGCGACAAGGTCACCGGCCGCATGATTCGCGACCGGCTGCTGCGCGAGGCCGAAGGCAACGTCGCGCTGCGCGTACGCGAATCCGACGAGAAGGAGTCCATGGAAGTGGCCGGGCGCGGCGAATTGCAGCTCGGCATTCTGATCGAGACCATGCGACGCGAGGGCTTCGAGCTGTCGGTGTCGCGGCCGAAGGTGCTGCTGCGCGAGGACGAGAAAACCGGCGAAGTGCTGGAGCCGATCGAGGAGGTTGTGATCGACCTCGACGAGGAGCATTCCGGCATCGTGGTGCAGAAGATGGCCGAGCGCAAAGCCGGGATGCTGGAAATGCGTCCGTCCGGCGGCGACCGGTTGCGGCTGGTGTTTCACGCGCCGACGCGCGGGCTGATCGGCTATCAGGGCGAGCTGCTCACCGACACGCGTGGCACCGCCATCATGAACCGGCTGTTCCACGGCTACGCGCCCTACAAGGGGCCGATCCAGGGTCGCCGCAACGGCGTGCTGATCTCCAACGACCAGGGCGAGGCGGTCTCCTACGCGCTGTGGAACCTGGAAGACCGCGGCCCGATGATGATTGAGCCGGGCTGGAAAGTGTACAAGGGCATGATCGTCGGAGAGCACACCCGCGGCAACGATCTCGTCATCAATGTGCTCAAGGGCAAGAAGCTGACGAACATTCGCACCACCTCCAAGGACGAGGCGGTGCGGCTCACGCCGCCGATCCGCATGACGCTGGAGAAGGCGCTTGCCTATATCGAGGACGACGAGCTGGTCGAGGTAACGCCGAAATCGATCCGCCTGCGCAAAAAGCTGCTCGACGAAAACGATCGCAAGAAGGCGGAGCGCCAGAAGGAAGCCGAGGCGGTATAACCCAAATCAGGCAACGCGAATCAATCCCCTCGCGCGCCATCGCCCGTGCGCGGCGCATGTCCCAATTCAGCACAATCAAGTCGCTTTCCGCATGCGCAGGCAACCCCGCGCACGCGTTTTTGCAGGCTCCGCCGCCAGATTATTGCCCAGCTGTGACCAGTAATCCACACCATTTACCGATCATTAATCATAGGGCTTGAAGGGCGCAGAGTTCATTGCTTCTATTCTCAAATGAGTACGACCCTCATAGAGATTCGCCGCGCCAAGGCCTCCGACGCAACCGCAGTCGCCGAGACCCATGACGAGGCATGGCGAACGGCCTATCAGGGCATTATTCCCGGCAACGAACTCGACAAGCTGATCAATCGACGCGGGCCGGATTGGTGGGAATCGGCTATCCGCAAAGGCAGCCGTATCACTATCCTGCAATTCGGCGAGCAGATCGCCGGCTACGCCAACTACGGCCGCAACCGTGCCCGCAGCCTGTTTTACGACGGCGAGGTTTACGAGCTTTATCTGCGCCCCGAGTTCCAGGGCCTCGGCTTCGGCCGCCGCCTGTTTTCGGCCGCGC
>CAZLWN010000147.1:0-8947 GCA_964563195.1 uncultured Undibacter sp.
GTCAATCCTGACGTTCACACCGCCATCTGTCTCAATTTATCTGACGACGGACACGATTCCGAAGAGAAGCGCGAGCCCGCGAGCGACATCGACACTGTGACGGTGGATGGTCTGAAAGCGCTTGACCCTGACCGGCCTATTAGAGAAGCGGACATGCACAGCGAGCCGTCGAATTGAAAGGGCAACGCAACCGGGATGCCCTTCGAAGGCGGCACAGGTGGCGCGGCTTGCAGGCCTTGCAGGGCGGGTTCTAAGGGCCGGGGTAGAACACCCCAAGCGCCCAAGCGGCTTGGATGCCTCTGCCGCGTTTGCACCTGTCGGGCAATACGGGGTTGAACCGGGGGTTAAAGCAACAAAACACCGAAAACAATAATAATCTCAATAACATTTGGCGGAGAGGGAGGATCGAACCTCTATGCGGTTTTCCCGAATGCCATATCTGGTGCGGTGCCTCAGTCGCGATGATCCCTCCATTCTGTCCGTGTTCGGTAAAGGTGGTTGTGAGCCCCTGCAACCAGCATAAAAGCAGCCCCGCCCAGCACTTGACTGCGCCGCCAGTTCAACTGCTCGATCCACTTCGATCTACTGCCCGACTTGTTCAACAGAACCGGCCATAAACGGACTCATGTAGCGCAGCAAAACCGGGTTCGGCCGACCGACAGTTAATAGCAGCGAGTGACTATCCTGCCGCAAGCGTCGACAACCTGAACGCAGCCTCTTCCCGGGGCCCGCCAAAACAATTGCGGCGGCCAACGCGTACTTGATTGCCATGCCATCTGCTTCTAGGAACGCGACGAATTTCGACATGAGTTTTCTTCTCCTCATAAGGAAAAGACTATCCGCCGCCAGGGTTATTTTGCGAGAAGCCCGGAATAGCCGGCTGCTTCGATAAGGACTTATTGCCATGGTGCTTGGAACTAGTCATGGACCACACCGTCGCCGCGAGAAATGCCCACAACAACACTGACAAGAAAAAAACAGCAGTCCGTTTCAGAATAAGGCTCATTGCGTGTGCGCGAACTGTTAACGAGTGCAACTATTATAATGCGCGCCATGTGAGACTTGAGGCGTGAGCTTGAATTAACGTAAATTTTAATCGATACGGTTATGGTTGCAGAGCTCCCGCGTGATTGTTGCTAAAAGAGCATGGGACCGAACCGCCCGCCCCCCAACTGGCAGTTTGGTTCAAGTCCCGGCGCGCTGTGGAGGCAACGCGTCGGGGCGCCCATCATTGGTTTAACTGCGTAAGCGCCGCAGTCAGAAACGGACCCCGCTAATATTATTTCTTATCGCCCGTGCCGAATGGTTGCTGTGGCGGATTAGTTAGCGCAGGGCCCGGCATATTTTGTGGACGTAGAGGAGCCTGGGGATTCGGATTATTCTGAGGATTAGTCGTACTAACCGCGGGAGGGATTGATTGTGATAAGGGACCTTTGCCGGTCTTAACGCCATGTCTTGTAGTCCCTGCGCCGCTCCCGTAGGTGTTATCGCGCGTGCCCTGAGCATACGCGCCTGAAACGCTTGCAAGCACCAGCAATATCGTCGCAAGCAGAAATGTTTTTACTTGCGTCATGCCACGCATCAATCAGCTGTGACTTTCTCGTCTGCCGTGTCGTTGGGCGCAATGGTTAGTCGTCCATCGTTGAAAAAGTCAATCATCTCTTGCGCTCGCTTTGAACGGGCTTCGTGCACCCAATGTTCGAGCTGCTCCTGGAAGGTAACGAGCCACCTCTCGAACCGCTCGCCTTCATAGGAATCGGAGAAATCTTGCATAGTGGTCTCCTCCAAAGATTTGCTCCGAAGGCAATCTGCCTCTTGTGAACATTTTGAGGCTTCACTTTGCAACGCGTCGGGCTTTTTCGTGATGCAATCGAATGTCCGCTATTACCTGTGTGTACCAAAAACCTCGTCCGCGTTTCTGAGGTGAGGGAATCGCCTAAGCTGAGGCGATAATTCCGCTGCTATGGCTGCTCTTGGTCATCCTTGTCTGTACCGAAAACCTTATCCGACGATGGTTTTGCGTTACGCCCATAAAAATCCCTGTTTCATAAACCCAATTCCCTGCTCCGTTGAGTAGGGAATTTGCGTCCAACGCCCTGCAGTGGCTCTACTATTTGGGGGTTCCGGCACGGCAAAGGCCACTTTTTTGCAAAATTCCCTGTTAAATTCCCTGTTATCAGGGAATTCGAGCAGAGCAGGGGGCGGAGTGCACTGCGTCGCCAGCCAGCACAGCTAATTGATTGTGTTATAATTTTTCAGCTCGCAAATTTCCGTCTGGTTTATTGTGAATCAGCATTCCGCTGCCCGAATTACTGCCGGCGCTACCGATATAGTTCCGGCAATGTCCGCTTTTGTCCAAAAGCCGACAAACGGGGGCGCAACTGGGTTGTCCGCTAAGTGCCAAAAGGCGACATTCTTGTGCTCAAAAAGAAAGACCGCCCCGCGGCGGTCTCGTTGAAATTCGATTAGCAAGTTTGATCAGGCTGTGGGCTTAGCCTTCCGCTTCCGACGGCAGCCGAGCAGATCAAATGTGCCCAGGCCTGCGGGGAAGAGTGGGTGTGAGGCAGGGAATAGGGTGGTAGCCACACGGAATGTTGTAGTCAAAGTCGAGGCGTAGTCGAATAACAAGTGAATGGCCCATTTCCTCTTAGCAACGAAAGATGGTTACGGTTTGCTCTTTGCCGTTACCGCTAGGAACCGTTACGCGCTGCGCGGGGCAACCCGGCACAGATGGCGTTATGACAACGGGTGCAGGAGGTGGTTCAGGAGGACTCGGGCATCGATGTACCCAATCCCAAGGAATATCAAGTGTACAGGTGTAATGGACATCGCCTGATTTTGGTTCCGTGACAACTACTTCAGGTTTGCCATTCGCTGGTCCGTAGTAGTAACCCCCGGCTGCCGGCCAGAGAGCGCCCGTATGGCGTCCCCCATGTTGGTGCCGCGATCGGGCGGCTGATGGGTAAAAAGTCGAATGCGTCGAAGCAGACTTTCCGCCGTGCGCTGCCGGCGACGCACCGAATGTTTCATTCGAGGCAAGGGTAAGCGCGACACTGCAAGAAATGATCAACGCCGCAGAAATTTTATTACACATCATGGCATACCCACCAATTCGCAGGTTGGAGAGCTAGCGTCCCAACGCACACTAAGGCGAGCCTTTCGTGCCCACCAGCCTATAATTAAATATCAGTTAAAGCGTAATCTTAACAGAGAAACTCTCTATGGCCACCAGCCGCCAATCACACAACTCGCCGCTTCGCGGTCAGGAGCGCCAATTGTCGATGTCCGCGATGCGACTGCTTTCGCCCGGCCGCCGATATCTTACTGCTGCACAGCAATCGTCGCGACGGAGCAAAAGCCGACAAACGATTCCCGGTCAAAATTCGGCTTTGTTCGCTGTTGATCCAATAGCAGACAAACTCGGGGGCGGTTGGTTTATCCGTTAAGTGCCATTAGCGACAATTGCACCGCAGCAAATAGCATCTCTATTCGATTACCTCATCGGCACGAGTAAGCAGCGTTGGCGGCACGGTGAGGCCGAGTGCCTTGGCAGTCTTTAGATTGATGACAAGCCCATACTTGGTTGGAGCCTGCACCGGCAGGTCGGCCGGGTTCTCACCCTTTAGGATGCGGTCAACGTAGCCCGCCGCCCGCCGATATTGCTCGACTAGATCATACCCATAGGAGACCAAGCCGCCGCTGGTGGCGTAGTAGCGTCGGTAATAGACCGCGGGCAGTTTGTAATGGGCCGCAAGCCCGATGATCAGATCTTTATGAAACACGGACAACGCACTGGCCGTCAAGATCAAACCGCCGTTGCCGGTGCGCGCGAACGCGGTGACCGCGCGCTCGATCCCGGCGGCATCGCGCAAGTTGATCGCCGTCACGTCCATCCCAAGCGAGGGAGCGACGGACTGAATAACTGCGAATTGTCCGATCCCAGAGGTTATGGCGGAATCTCGCAAGACAGCTGCTCGCGTCACACTGGGGGCGATCTGCTTCAGAAGTTCCAACCATTTTCCACTCAAACTGTATTCGAACTGAATAAAGCCGGTGGCATTACCGCCCGGCCGCGCCAGACTATCGACGAAGCCGGCGCCGACCGGGTCGGCGACTTGCACGAACACTATCGGTATCGTGCGTGTCGCCTGCAAGAACGGTCTCATGGCTGCCGTACCAGTTGCGAAGATGACGTCAGGCGCGAGCGCCACTAAACTGGCCGCCTCTTTGCTAATGCCACTGGCACGCCCGCCGCCCCAACGGGTCTCGATCCGCACGTTTTTGCCATCGGTCCAGCCCAGTTGCTTGAACGCTTTGAGGAACACCGCGAGGTTGGCCAAGGAATCCGAGTCGCCCTCGACGCTATTCAGCAGCACACCGATACGCCGCATCCGCTCAGATTGCTGCGCCCGTATCGCGAGCGGCCACACGACTGCAGCGCCGCCGAGAAGTGTGATGAACTCGCGCCGTTGCATGTTCGTCCCCAAGCTCAGGAGACAGCAGTATATCGGTTTAAATGAGTACCTTGATAGAGACCGAAACCGGCATCAAAACCATTGCCGCAGTGCACAGCTAATGTCCGCTTTGGGTCAAAAGCGGACTAACCGTACCCAGCCAAAATCCGGCGTTGTCCGCTGTTACTCCAAAAAACGGACATTGGGCGGCACACCCACATCGGCGTCTGGCTGTCCGTTTATGAGTCCACGCCCTAGTAGAGAAGGAGGCTGCTGGATGGACAAAGCAAAACGATCTTATCAAAAGCTCAGCAAAAGACAGCGCCGTCTTATGACGAGGGAGATGGAAGCTGAAATTAGATCAAAACTTGGTCGCGATCCCCTGGCGTCTCCCCTTGCCAAGATTGGGGGCAGCCGAGGCATTAGCACGCAGGTTCGTAGGATCGTCAAAAAGCGAAAATGTGTCGACTGTTCTTGCGACAGCATTCCCTGTTCCGCAAAAATAATTCCCTGTTCTGTTGAGTAGGGAATTTGCATCTAACGCCCCACGGTGGCTCTACTATTTAGAGTCTCCGGCGTGGCAAAGGCCGCTTTTTTGCAAAATTCCCTGTTAAATTCCCTGTTATCAGGGAATTCGAGCAGAGCAGGGGACCGAGTGCACTGCGTCGTCAGCCAGCCCATGCGGTTTCCGGCGTCCGGCAAGCGCGGTCCGCGGCAAGACTGTCGGTCCCATGCGATGACAATTTCATCGCCAGCCCCACGCGAGCAATATTGAGGGCGCGCTGATAACGCGGTGCGCGCGGTTTCGCCTGCCTCCATTTGATTGTTCCCGCTTCGGATTTCGGCAATTGATCTATCTCAAGGTGGAATTCGCTCGTTATTTTAAGTTGATTTTGCAAATAAAATCGGCGCGTGACCAATGCTAGCCGCTTATGCAAAGGCAATTCCAAACAGGGATAGTTATGTTCCAAGTACGCATCCACGGTCGTGGCGGGCAGGGCGTGGTCACCGCCGCGGAAGTTCTGTCGGTCGCCGCCTATCTTGAGGGCAAGCACGCCCAGGCTTTTCCGAGCTTCGGCTCCGAGCGCATGGGCGCGCCGGTGGTTTCGTTCTGCCGCATCGATGACAAGGAAATTAGGCTGCGCGAGCCAATCCTGGAACCTGACGCCTTGATCGTGCAGGACCCGACATTGTTCAAGGCGATCGACGTCTGCCAAGGCTTGAAGCCGACCGGCTATCTGCTCGTCAACAGCAACCGCAGCCTCGCCGAGCTCCATCTCGACGCGATCGCCGGTCAGCTGCCGAAGGGGCATGTCCTCACGGTGCCGGCGTCCGAGCTCGCGCTCAAGCATGTTGGGCGCCCGCTTCCCAATGCCGCGTTGCTCGGCGCTTTCGCCCATCTCACCGGCATCGTGCAATTGAAATCGGTGGCCGCTGCGATCAGCGAAGCATTCAGCGAAAAAATCGCGCGGGCGAATATCGCCGCTGCCACCGCGGCCTATGACGCTGTCGCCAACGCGCCGGCGGCCGCTTGAAGGATTATCGCCGATGCTCAAACAAATCGAAGGCTCGCGGGCGATGGCCGAGACCATCGGGCTTTGCCGGCCCGAGGTGATCTGCGCCTACCCGATCACGCCGCAGACCCACATCGTCGAGGGCCTCGGCGAAATGGTGCGCACCGGCGAAATCGCCAAGTGCGAGTTCATCAACGTCGAATCCGAATTTGCCGCGCTGTCGGTCGCGATCGGCGCGTCCGCTGCCGGCGCACGTGCCTATACCGCCACCGCAAGCCAGGGCCTGCTGTTCATGGCGGAAGCTGTCTACAACGCCTCCGGTCTCGGCCTGCCGATCGTGATGACGCTCGGCAACCGGGCAATCGGCGCGCCGATCAACATCTGGAACGACCATTCCGACGCCATGGCCATGTGCGATTCCGGATGGATGCAGCTGTTCGCGGAAACGAACCAGGAGGCCGCCGACCTGCATATCCAGGCCTTCCGCCTGGCCGAGGAATTGTCGATGCCGGTGATGGTCTGCGTCGACGGCTTCATCCTCACGCACGCGGTCGAGCAGGTCGACATTCCCGAGCAAGCCGACGTCGACGCCTATCTTCCGCCCTACGAACCGGTGCAGGTGCTCGATCCGCAGGCCCCGATCTCGATCGGAGCGATGGTCGGACCGGACGCCTTCACCGAGGTGCGCTATCTGCAACATTACAAGCAGACCCTGGCGCTGCGGCTGATTCCCGAATTTGCCGCCGAGTTCAAGAAGCAGTTCGGACGCGACAGCGGCGGGCTGCTGCGCACCTATCGTGCCGAGGATGCCGAATTGATCGTCGTCGCCATGGGATCGGTGAACGGCACCATCAAGGATACGATCGATGCGATGCGCGCCGACGGTCTGTCGGTCGGGCTTGTCACGCTGGTCTCATTCCGCCCGTTCCCGATCGCGGCGCTGCGCGAAACGCTGGTTCGGGCGCGTAACGTTGTCGTGATCGAGAAGAGCCTGGCGGTCGGCATGGGTGGCCCGCTCGCCAACAATGTCGATCTGGCCTTGCGCAACGTAGCGGGCGCTCCGCAGGTGCATTCGGTCATCGCCGGGCTCGGCGGGCGACCGATCACCAGCGCGTCCCTGCATCGCGTGCTGCGCCGCGCCTTCGTGCAGCCGTGGGAGGGCTCGCATTTCCTCGATCTCAATGAGGAGATCGTGGCTAAGGAACTGCACTACGTGCGCAAGGTGCGGCGTTCGGGCCCGACCGCCGAAAACCTGCTGCGGCGTCTCAGCCAAGCCGCCGAAAGAGCCGCCGAATAAGGGAGAACCCGGTGAACGATCGCACGATAACGATGGACGCGACGCAGAAGCTGCACTTCTATCAGAAGGGCACGTTCACCGTCGGCAACCGCCTCGTTTCGGAGCAGCAACGCGCGGTACAGGCCTCGACCGACCGCTCCAATGCGCTCACCTGCGGCCACCGCGCCTGCCAAGGTTGCGGCGAGGCATTGGGCGCGCGCTTCGCCATCGACGCCGCGATGCGGGCGACCGACAACAATTTGATCGCCGTGAACGCCACCGGTTGCCTGGAAGTGTTCACTACGCCTTATCCGGAAACGTCGTGGCAGACGCCATGGCTGCATTCACTGTTCGGCAACGCCGCCGCGGTTGCGACCGGCGTTGCCGCCGCCATGCGTGTGAAAGGCCGGACCGACGTGCGCGCGATCGCGCAGGGCGGCGACGGCGGCACCACCGACATCGGCTTCGGCTGCCTGTCGGGCATGTTCGAGCGCAACGATGACGTGCTCTATATCTGCTACGACAACGAAGCCTACATGAACACGGGCGTGCAGCGCTCCTCGGCGACGCCGCCGGCAGCGCGTACCGCGACCACGCCGGCCATGGGACCGGAGCCGGGCAATGTTTTCGGCACCGGCAAGAGCGTGCCGAAGATCGCCGTAGCCCACGGCATCCCCTATGTCGCCACCGCCACGGTCGCCGATCTGCACGATCTCGAGCGCAAGGTGACCAAGGCCATGGGCATTCATGGCGCGCGCTATCTGCATATCCATGTGCCTTGCCCGCTCGGCTGGGGCTCGCTCTCGCACGACACGATCCGGCTGGCGCGGCTCGCGGTCGAGTGCGGGCTGTTCCCGCTGTTCGAAGCCGAGCATGGCGCTATCACCGGCAGCCAGAAGATCCGCCGTCGGGTTCCGGTCGAGGATTACTTGAAGCCGCAGCGGCGCTTTGCCCATCTATTCGCCAGCGAAGAAAGCAAGAAGCGCATCGGACTGGTGCAGGCGATCGCCGACCGCAACATCGCCGAGTATCATTTGCTCGATCAGGAGGGGGACGCCTAGCGCATGATCCCGAAAAGTGGGAGCCGGTTTTCGGAAAAGATCAAGCGCAAGCAAAATGTGAGGGAAGCGCGGTGATTCAATCTAAACGGATTATGCTCTAATGGAACATCCCTTTGCGATCACCCTCGACGTCGGCTCCAGCCTCGCCAACCTGACCGGAACGTGGCGCACCGAGCGGCCGGTCTATGTCGACCGCTTGCCGCCCTGCAACAACGCCTGCCCGGCCGGCGAGAATATTCAAGCCTGGCTCTATCACGCCGAGTCCGGCAATTACGAAGCCGCCTGGCGCACGCTGACGCTCGACAATCCGCTGCCGGCGGTGATGGGCCGCGTGTGCTATCACCCCTGCGAAACCGCCTGCAACCGGGCGCAGATCGACGAAGCAGTCGGCATCAATTCGGTCGAGCGTTTCCTCGGCGACGTCGCGATCCGCAAAGGCTGGCAATTCGAGCCGCCGCAAGCCGAAAGCGGCAAGCGCGTGCTGGTGGTCGGCGCGGGTCCTTCGGGCCTGTCGGCGGCTTATCACCTGCGGCGCATGGGTCATGCGGTGGAAATCCACGAGGCCGGCCCGTTTGCCGGCGGCATGATGCGCTTCGGGATTCCGAAATACCGTCTGCCGCGCGACGTGCTCGATGCCGAGAT
>CAZLWN010000148.1:0-8935 GCA_964563195.1 uncultured Undibacter sp.
CCATGGATCCGGAGACCGGGCAGGGCAAACCGTTCGCCACCTACGTCTACGCCACGCAGATCGCCGAGGTCGATGTCGACGACGAGACCGGCGAGGTCGAAGTCCTGCGCATCGCCGCCGCCCATGACTGCGGCACCGCCATCAATCCTATGCTGGTCGAGGGCCAGGTCGAGGGCGGCATCTCGATGGGCGTCGGCATGGCCTTGCAGGAGGAAATGCTGTTCGACGCCGACGGGCGCCACATCAATCCCAACCTGACCAATTACATCATGCCGACCTCGCTCGACATGCCGGAGATAACGGTCGACATCGTGCAGGGTTTCGATCCGACCGGACCTTTCGGCGCCAAAGGCGTTGGCGAGCCGACCGCGGTGCCGACCGCGGCGGCAATCCTGAATGCGATTCACGACGCGGTGGGCGTGCGCGTCGCGTCCCTGCCGGCCGCGTCGCAAAAGGTTCTCGCCGCCATCAAGGCCTCGCGCGCCGCCGAGCAGAAACAAATCCCGGCTTGATTGGACCGCCGCGCGCTACTGCTTCCTGAGCGTGTAGACGACGTCGTTGAGGCCGACTTGCGCAGTCGAGGCGTCGACGAAACGGAAATCGAGGTCGCAGCCGGTTTCCAGCGTCTTTATGCCCGGCCCGGCAAAGCCGAGCGTGGCTGCGATCCGCTCGGGATCGGCCAAATTATCGCTCGGCTGCGTTTTCTCGAAAGCGCGCTGGAAAATCATGGCGGCGGTAAAGTCGCGGAACTTGTAATGCGGCGCTCGGCAGGCGAAGGGCGAAGGGCCCGCAATCGCCGTGGCCTTGAAGACGATGGTCTGGCCGATGAGGCGCGCGCGCTCGGCCGCGTCGAGCTGGCGCTGCGCCGGGACCCACGGCGCCGCCGCCGCGGCCGTGAGCTTCCAGGCGCCCAGATAGGAAGGATCGGCGCCGTCGGCCGTCGCATAGTTCACCACCCGCAGGCACAACGCCGCGAACATGACAGCCAGACAAAACGCCCGCACCACAGCCTCCCGCCCACGGGCCATCTTTGCAAATCTAAGGCGGCCCGGTCCCCAATTCCGCGACGCAAATCACAGAAAAATCGATGGTTGCCCGGCTTGGCGCGGACCGCGCGGCTTGGGGGCGGCCGGGCCTTGCCAGGCGGGATGTTATAATATTACATATCGGCCGGCCGCCCGCGGCGCCGCCCGCACCGCCGCCAACACGGACATCCGCCATGAAAACCATCGCCGGCCTTGCCCTCACCCTCCTCATCGCTCTTGCCTCATCGGTTACCACCCGCGCCGCCGACGCCCCGCTCAAGCTGGTGGCGGCGGAGAATTTCTACGGCGACATTGCCCACCAGATCGGCGGCGGCCAAGTCGATGTGGTCAGCGTCATGAGCAACCCCGACCACGACCCGCATCTGTTCGAGACCTCGCCCTCGGTGGTGCGCCAACTCGCGGCGGCGCAAATCGTCATCTACAACGGCGCCGATTACGACCCGTGGATGGATAAGCTGCTGAAAGCGACGCCGAGGCCGGGGCGCACCGTGATTGTCGCCGCCGACCTGGTGCACAAGCGCGCCGGCGACAATCCGCATTTGTGGTACGACCCGCCCACCATGCCGGCGGTCGCGCGTGCGCTTGCCGGCGCGCTCGGCAAGGCCGATCCCGCCCATGCTGGCGACTTTCAAGCGCGGCTGGCAACGTTCCTTGCTTCCCTCAAGCCGGTCAATGACAAGATCGCCGCCATCCGCAAAAAATACGGCGGTGCAGCCGTCACCGCCAGCGAGCCGGTGTTCGGCTACATGGCGGCGGCGCTGGGCTTGAAGATGCGCAACGAGAAATTCCAGCTCTCCATCATGAACGATACCGAGCCGAGCGCCCGCGACGTCGCCGCCTTTGAGCGCGACCTCAAGCAGCACAAGGTACGTGTCATGTTCTATAACAAGCAGGCCTCCGACAAGATCGTGCTGCATCTCGTCGACATCGCGCGCGCCGCCAAGGTGCCGGTGGTCGGCGTGACCGAAACGATCCCGCCCGGCATGACCTTTCAGCAGTGGATGGCGAGCGAGCTCGCCGGTACCGAAAAGGCGCTGGCGGGGCCCTCTTCATGACCGACGCCGTCGCGCTCGATCGCGTCACGCTACGGATCGGCGGACGCAATGTGCTGAAGGACGTGAGCATCGCCATTGAAACCGGCGAGTTCATCGGCGTGCTGGGACCGAACGGAGCCGGCAAAACCACGCTGATGCGCGCCATTCTCGGCCTGCTGCCGCCGAGCGCCGGAACGGTGCGCGTGTTCGGGCGCGCGCCAAAGCGCGGCGATGCGACCATCGGTTACCTGCCGCAGGTGCGCACGGTGCTGCCCGACTTGAGAATCCGCGGGCTCGATTTCATCGCCTCCTCGCTCGACGGCGAGCGCTGGGGCGTGCCCGCGCTTAAGCGCGCCGACCGGCAGATGATCGACGAGACGCTGGCGCTGATCGACGCGCGCGACCTTGCCGAGCGCCCGCTCTCCGAGATGTCCGGCGGCGAGCGGCAACGCCTGCTGCTGGCGCAGGCGCTGATCGGCAAGCCGCAACTGCTGCTGCTCGACGAGCCGCTGATCAGCCTCGACGCCCGCCACCAGGAAACGGCAATCGCCGTGGTACGCAAGGTCTGCCGCGAGCGCGGCATCACCGTCTTGTTCACCGCGCACGAGCTCAACCAGCTGCTCGGCACGCTCGACCGCGTGCTCTATCTCGGCAACGGCCAGGCGGTGCTCGGCACGGTGGAGGATGTCATCACCGCGCCGGTACTGTCGCGGCTGTTCGGCACCGACATCCACGTGGTGCGCACGCAAGGCCAAATCTTCGTGATGTCGCATGGCCGCGACGTCGAGCACGCCGCGCACCGGCACGATCACGGGCACGGGCATGACCATCATCACTGAAATGTTCCAATACGAATTCATGAACAATGCCTTCGGCGCCGCCGGCATCGTGGCAGTGGTGTCGGGCATTGTCGGATTCTTCCTGGTGATGCGCTCCCAGACCTTCGCTGGTCACGCGCTCTCGCATATTGGATTCGCCGGCGCGACCGGCGCCGGTCTGATCGGCCTGGCTCCGATCTGGGGCCTCACCGGCTTCACGCTCGCCGCCGGCATCGTGATGGGGCTTTTGAGCGAGCGCATCAGCAACCGCGACGTCGCCATCGGCAGCGTGCTGGCGCTGGCGCTCGGCTTCGGCCTGTTGTTCCTGCATTACTACACGGCCTTTGCCAGCCAAGCAGTCGCGCTCTTGTTCGGCAATGTGCTGGCGGTCGATCACGCCACCATCGCCACGCTGGCGGTGCTCGCCGTCATCACGTTACTCGGCCTCGCGGCGATCATGCGGCCGCTGATCTTTGCCAGTTTGCAGCCGGAACTGGCGGAGGCCAAAGGCGTGCCGCTGCGCTTCGTCTCCACCGCGTTTCTGGCGGTGGTGGCTCTGGCGGTGTCGCAATGCGCACAGATCGTCGGCGTGCTTTTGGTGTTCACGCTGATGGTCGGGCCGCCGGCCGCCGCCCAGCGCCTGACCACCGGTTTATGGAGTGGCTTGAGCCTTGCGGCCGCGCTGGCGCTGGCGGAAGCCTGGCTGGGCCTGACGCTCGCCTTCTACAGCGACTGGCCGGTGAGCTTCTGCATCGCCATGTTGAGCGCCGCCGGCTATTTCGCCGCGCTCGGCGCGAGCGCCTGGGGCGCGCGACACTCGCACGCGGGCGTGGTAGAAAATGCCGCATGAGCGAGGCCAGACGCGCCGTCTGCATCGGCGAGGCGATCATCGAGCTGGCGCGCGGCGGCGATGGCCGCTTCGCGCTGGCGAGTGGCGGCGACACCTTCAACACGGCGATTTATCTGGCGCGCGCGGGTGTGCCCGCGGGTTTCGCCAGCGCGCTCGGCGACGATCCGTTTTCCGACGCGATCGTGGCGCTTGCCGCTGCCGAAACCGTCGATACCGGCCTGATCCTGCGCGTGTCCGGCCGCCTGCCCGGCCTGGCGCTGATCGACGCCGACCCGCAAGGCCGACGCCGCACCCATAGCTGGCGCGATGCTGCGCCGGCGCGCGAGCTGTTCGAATTGCCGCATTGGAGCCGCGTGGCGGAAGCGCTGACCGCGGCAGGGCTGATCTATTTTTCCGGCGTCACGCTGTCGCTCTATTCGAATGTCGGGCTCGGCCGCTTCCTGGCCGCGATCGAGATGGCACGAGCTAAGGGAGCAACCATCGCCTTCGACGGCAATTTCCGCCCGCACGCCTGGAAGGGCGATCTCACGCGCACCCGCACCGTTTTCGCGGAAACGCTCAAGCGCGTCGACATCGCGCTGCCGGCCTATGATGACGGGGCGTTGCTGTGGGGCGATCCTTCGCCGGAAGCGACCATCGAGCGGCTGCAAGCGTTCGGCGTGGGCGAGATCGTAGTGAAGAACGGGCCGAACAGCGCGATTGTCGCCTCCGCCGACAAGCGCGAGGCCGTGCCGGTCCCGGAGGTGGTGGTGCCGGTCGATTCAACCGCCGCCGGCGACGGCTTCAACGCCGGCTATCTGGCGGCGCGGCTTGCCGGCAGCGGCGCAGCGGAGGCGGCGCAGGCCGCGCACCAGCTTGCCGGGCAGGTGATTCGCCACCACGGCGCCATCATGCCGCGCAGTGGAGCGGCGGTGCATTAGGGCGGAGGTGACGCGATGGCGCGGTTGGCGGGTAAGGTGGCGTTCATCACCGGCGGTGGCGGCGGCATCGGGCGGGCGACCGCCGAACGATTCGCCGAAGAAGGCGCCAAGGTCGTGGTGGCGGAGATCGATGAAAAGCTCGGTGAGGCGGCCGCGGAATCGGCGCGCCAGCGCGGCAAGGTCTCCGGCGGCGACGCGTTCTTCATCCGCTGCGACGTGCGCGAGCGCCAAAGCGTTGAAGCCGCCATGGCGGAAACCGTCAAGCGTTTCGGCAAGCTCACCATCCTGCACAACAATGCCGGCGGCTCGACCCCGCAGGACGGGCCGGTGACGGAGGTCTCGGAAGAAGAATTCTGGCGGGTGATGAAGCTCGACGTCTACGGCACCTTCATCTGTTCGAAGATCGGCATTCCCTTGATCATCAAGGCGGGCGGCGGCGCGGTCATCAATATGACGTCGACGCTCGCTCTGATCGCGGTGCCGGGGCGTGACTGCTACACCGCCGGCAAAGGCGCGATTGCCGCCCTGACGCGCACGATGGCGGTCGAATACGCAGCCCACAAGATCCGCGTCAACGCCATCGCCCCTTCGGTGACGCTGTCAGACCGGGTCAAGAAGCTGATGGAGGGCTCCAAGGATATCGAGAAGCTGGCGACGCAGCATCTGCTCGGGCTTGGCCTGCCGATCCACATGGCCAATACGGCCGTATTCCTGGCCTCGGACGAGGCCGCGATCACCACCGGGCAGATTCTGGTGGTGGACAGCGGGGCCACCATCACCTAGCCGCAGCCGGAAAAAGAAGCGGCACCGGAGCGGCGGCCACCATTTATTTGATAACTTTTTCCGGGCGGTCGGGGCATTCGGCGTTGGCGCCTTGCTTGCCGATATTGATCAACTGGACGCGCCGGTTCTCTGCCGCAAAGGGGTGGCTCGGATCGAGCAACTGTTCCTCGCCCAGGCCGACGGCTGCGATACGTGCCGGACGAATCGCGAAGGGATCGATCATCGCCGCCCGGACGGAATCGGCGCGTCGTTGGCTAAGCGCTAGGTTGTTTTCGCGGCCGCCCTTGGCATCGGTATGTCCGACGATCAGGAAGCAATAGCCCTGCAGATACGGATGATACATGGCATCCGCCAAAAGCCCGACGGCCCCGAAAGAATCCGGATTGATTCGCGCCGAGTCGAGGTCGAACTGCACGGCGATGGTTACCTGCGCGAGCTTGCCAAGCTGTTCGGACAGCGGCGGCCGGTCCACCGGGTCGGCGCGCGACGGGTTGTGGACCGCGCGAGCGGCAAGCTGCCGCAAACCTGCCGCGCTGATGCCGACAGCGTTCTCGACTCCCTGAAGACTGCCGATGATGTCGGTCGAGCTTAAATGGGTCTTGTCGATCGACCTGCCGGGGGAAATGGTAACGTCGTAGCCCGCGTCGACGATCGCCTGCTGACACGCATAGCTGACGTTGTACTTCGCTTTTTCAAAGCACGCCATGAGATTGCCGTCGCCCGGCTGAATGCCACCGCAGAGCTTCAGCCTGTCCAATTCGCAGATGTGCGAGACGGACTTGCGGGCCCGGGCTCTTTTTTTCAATAGCGCTTTCATCTCGAGTGAGGTGGTCTTGCAGCGGGACGAGACTCGGGCGTAATGCTGTTCCAGGCATTCGGCGATCTCCCCGCCGCCCAGGTTGAACTTCTTGCAGAATTTTTCGATATCCCCGCCGCAACTCGCCGCCAGTTGGCGGAGGGCTTCGCCATAACCGATGGTCTGCGCGTTCATGCGCTCGCTGCCGGCAAACAGCAGCAGGACTGCGAGCGCCAGATAGCTAAGCTTGGGCCCCCTCACGTCCCCCTCCCGTGGCCGACGATTGCTTGCGCGGTCTTAAATGCCGACCACTTAACGTAACCAGGGTTTCCCGGATATCTCCCAGATTAACGTGAATGGTAGAAGTTTTCTGGATGGGTTGGAACCCCGGCTGCACGGTCCGGCGCCATGCGCCTTTTGCAGCCTGGTCGTTGAACATCGCCAGCGCAGCCGGATAGTCGTTTCGCTCAGTCCTGCTCGCCGTATCGCTCCTTTACCGCCGCGGCGACGAACGCCTTGCGACCTTGGCGGCCCGGCGTGGTGCCGTGCGCGGCGCACCAGGCCGGAAAGGTGGCCGGATCGATGTGCACTTTCATGACCGGGTGGCCGTAGGCTTCGAGGCCCTTCTTCATCTCTTTGGCCATTTTCAGCCATTCCTGCCAGCTGGGCGGAAACGTGTCGCCGTCGTCGAACATCGCCAGCGCCGCCGGATAATCGGCCTGCTCGATCCAGAAGGCGCCGACCGCCGGCAGCGGTTTTTCGTCTGAAGTGTTCATCGTCCCAAGCCTAGCACGGCCGAGATACGGATTGCGTTTGACAAGCCTCTCGATTTAGCGGGAAGCTCGCTTTGGCCACACAAGAACAAGAGGCCAACGGGCATCCCGCATGGGGAGGGAGGAAACAATGCCACGATACCTGCATCTTATATTCGCGTTTCTCATCGTGATGTTCGGCGCGGCATCCGCAACGGCGGCCGACGTGAAGCTTGGCGATGGCACCATGTTGTCCGCCAAACCGTTCTATATCGTCACCTATGTCGAGGTTGCGCCGAGTGCAGCCGCCAAGGCCAGGAAACTGATCAAGCAACACAGCACCGACAGCAAGAAGGACGCCGGCAATCTGCGCTACGAGGCGCTGCAGCGGACCGGACGCAAGAATCACTTCATCATCCTGGAAGCCTGGTCGGATCAGGACGCACGCGACGCCCATGCCAAGGACGGTCACACGCTGGCGTTCCGCAAGGCGCTGCAGCCGTTGCTCTATAGCCCGTTTGACGAACGCGCTCATGTCGGCCTGATCGCCGGCGATCCGAAGAAGGAACCGAAGCCCGGCAAGGGCGCGGTTTATGTCCTCACCCATGTCGACATTATTCCGCCGGAGCAGTTCGCGCCCTGCAAGCGTCAGGTAAAGGAAACCGGCCCGTGCGGCAACGACCTGGTGACGCAGCTGGTGGCGGCCGGCCGCAAGGGTGACGGCAATCTGCGCTTCGACGCACTGACCCAGGCCAATCGCCCCAACCACATGGAAGTGGTCGAGGTCTGGAAATCGTCAGCCGATCAGCACAAGCACACGGTGAGCAAGGCGGTGAAGGATTTCCGCGACGAGCTGTCGGGCATCCCGCCGGGCAGCGGCGTGCCGAGCGATCCGACGGTCCTGCTCAACCCGCTGACCGGCAGCCTCTACGACGAGCGCCTGTACCGGTCCATCGACTAATCGCACGCCGGCGAACGCAGCCGTCAACTCAGCGGTGCCGCAGCCTGCTCCCTCCCCCGTTTACGGGGGAGGGCGGCGGGGGAAGAAGATGCAAGATGGCGAGCCGGCGGCGTGGTGATTCCCGGCGCAATCGCCTGGTCGCCGGGCCCCGGCGGTTGGATCGTCAACCCAGGATCGTTCCCTTGCCGCGGCCGTCCTTGCTCTGCTCGATCATGACGGTGTCGTGCTTGAGCGCGAGCGCCTTGGTCAGCTCCGCGTTCATCAGCTGATCCTGCGTGAGCGCGTGCATGGCCGCGAACATGCCTTCGGTGCCGGCCGGGCTGTATATCATCAGCATGCGCACGCCGTTGGGCGCGGTCACCTGGTGCGGCACGCCGGGCGGAATGTGCACGCAGGAGCCCTTGCCGGCGTGGAAGGTCTCATCGCCGACCTGGAAGTCCGCGCTGCCGTCGAACACGTAGAAGGTCTCGTAGGCCTTGATGTGGTAGTGGGCGCGCGACTGGAATCCGGGCTTGCAGTTCTCCTCCACCACCTCGAAGGTCTGGTTGGTGTCGGCGCCGGTGATCTTTACGATGACCTCATTGGCCTTGGCGTAGATGTTGCCTTGGCCGGGGGCGGAATGCTTGCCCTTGTTGGCGACGATCGTCGACATGATTGTCCTCCTTGGCCGCCGCAGCGACGAAAGCCTTTTTAGACCTTCTCCATCTCCTCGGCCATCTTCAGCCGCGCCGCCCAAGTACGCCACAACGTGGCGCCGTGGTCGAACATGGCGAGCGCCGCCGGAGAGTCGTCCTACTCGATCCTAATGGCACCCATGGCGGGGGGCGATTGTCGTCTGAAGCCATCATGACGTTGATCCTAACACAGCGCCAAGGGCGGGTTAGCCCGTAACCATTCTGCCGGATGCCCGCTTCCGGTGTGAAAAGATGGGGTAATCGGCCGGCAGCTTGTTGATATCTGAAGATTTTGGGTGCT
>CAZLWN010000149.1:0-8765 GCA_964563195.1 uncultured Undibacter sp.
AGACCGGCGGTGAAACCAGCGAACTGGATGAACGCGCGGTGATGCCAGATCGCCGTGCCGGTGCCGGGGGCAATGTCGGTTACGGTCGGGGCGACGATCGTGTACGCTCGTATCGTACCGTACGCGGTCTGCGCACGGGCATCCACAGTGATGCCGCCGCGGGTGCGCCAGTGCGTATAGTTCGTGGCTCTGTCGGAGAAATTCACCGCGTTATATTGCACGTACGAACCGCTGGCGGTGTTGATGTTGACTTCGGAGCGAACGAAGCCACCCACTTTCAGGCAGGTATCGGTGCCCGGAATGTAATAGAACCCCGCACCGTACAGGCTGCAAATCTTCACGTACTGGACCGGTTTGGCCTTAACGGGAAGATCGGCGGCCTGTGCCCCAGCAATCGCAACAAGAGCCGTTGCGGAGCCAAGGAGAAGGCTTTTCACCATCTTCATTTTGAACCTCCAAACATTGTTCATCGTGAGAGGGTTCCGTATCCGCCCAGTGCGACAAACACCGATGGAACTTCCCCTTGCTCCCCGCCGGCCGGACAAACTTTTCGCACCACGCGATTATCCCAATATTGTTCGTCAAGCTTGGGCATAACACTAGGTACAATCCGTCAACCGGACAGCGCGACACGGGGATGCCCCCCACCGTCGCGTCCTGACATTAGCCGATAGGGTCTTCGGCGCAATCAAGAACGCCCCTTCCCACAGGCGCGGATGCCGCTTTTTGGCCAAGTGTTGCGCAAAAAACACGCAGAATGCGCCGGCCCCCTTTTTGCCAACCCGGCTGACGCCCTGTCCAGCCCGTTTTGCTCGATTTTCGTGTTCAATTTCAGAATGTTACCGAAGATTCCCAAGCTGCAACTCCGCGTCGAAATAGCTGCCGCCCTAGCGAATTTAGGACACTATTTCTCGCAACTGCGAAACGGTTTCGGGCCTTTTGCGGGTCTTCCCACCCCCTAACCGCCTAGATCGGAGACATAGCTGCTTGCTGGTCCCCTTGGTGTCTTTCGCAGACGGCGGTCGCCCGGGCGCTGCTGCGGCCTTGGCCGCAGTTGACATTCGAATCGGTCGCCTGCGGCAAAATGCATTGCGCGAGGCGGTTGATGTCGGCCGCTTTTTGCGTTGAAAGTCAAATCACAAGACGGCTGGCGGAGACGGAGGGATTCGAACCCTCGATACGCCTTTGGAGCGTATAACGGTTTAGCAAACCGCCGCCTTCAGCCACTCGGCCACGTCTCCGCGTGCAAGAATGCGTAGCGGAATCTATGGGCTGCGGTCAAACTTGGTCGAGCGAGTGCACGCCGGCGAGCGGCCTTTTCGGGAAGGCTGCAAATGAAAGCAAACGCGCGAGGGTTCGTTAATAATTTCCCGACAACACGAGCAAACTGGAGGTTTGCGATGCGATGGATGTGCCTTTCGACCATCGTGCTGGCGACGATCGCCGCAGCAATGATGACGACGTCGGCGGCCCACGCCGACCCGTACAAATGGTGTGCAGTCTACGGCGGCCGCGAATATACCGCCACCAATTGCGGCTTCGTCACCTACCAGCAGTGCCTGAACACGATCAGCGGCATCGGCGGCCATTGCGAACCCAATCAGTTCTACACCGGCCCTGTAGCGCACTCGCGCAAGTCCAAGAAACGCTAGCGGCCGCGCGCACCTTAGGCCGCGACCGGCACGGCCGCTGTGGCCGACTCCTGCGGGTGCGCCTTGAGCCAGCCGCGCGCGGCGCGCTGCGCGCAACCGATCTCGGCATCGCTCATCTGCTCGGCGATCTCGCGACGCAGCCGCGCGGCGTCAGCGTGGCCGCGCATGGCCGCGATGTTGAACCACTTGTGCGCTTCGATGAGATCGACCGCCACGCCCGCGCCGGCCGAATAGATCATGCCGCGCGCAAAGCAGCCTTCGGCGTCCGCCGGCTCGGCGGTGCTCACCGCCGCCATCTCGATGTCAGCCATTTCGGCCTCCCCCTTTTCGCGCCCTGGTCCCGCCCCAAACGGCCCATTGCGCGCCCCCTGTCTTGCCGCACGGAAATATCCCTGCGAGCGGCACGATCATCGGGACAATCATTGAACGAGGGTTTAAATCTTGCGATGAATCGATGATGAACGGCACGCGCCGACACCCTGCCGGAACAGCCCGAAACGCCGTAATACCGCCGCAAACGGCCTGTTTCCCTGCCGCGGTGACGGATCGCTAACCGATCCGCTTCAGCCGCGACTAACCACCCCTCGAGAACACCAAGCGCGGGCCGCGCGCCGCGACGGGAGATTATGTTCGATGAAATTTATTGCTGCGGCCGCCATCGGCCTGATGATGTTGTCGGGCGCAGCGCGCGCCGGAAGCGCGGAAGGCACATGGCTGTCGCATGATGGCATGCTTAAGGTCCGCCTCAGCGACTGTGGCAGCACGCTGTGTGGCAAGGTGTTCTGGCTCGGTGAGCCAATCGACCGCTCGACTGGCAAGCCGAAGACCGACAAACGCAACCCCGATCCCGCCAAACGCGCGCGTCCGCTCATTGGGCTCACGGTGGTGAAGGGCTTCAGGCCGACTGGCCCCAACGAATGGTCGGGCTTGATCTATAACGCCGACGACGGCAACACCTACCAAGCCCATCTGAAGGTCACGAATGCGCGCACCGCGCGCCTGCAGGGCTGCGTGCTCGGCGTGCTGTGCAAGGCCAACATGTGGAAGCGCGCCGACTGACCGGGCAAATTCGTCAGCTTGCCCGCGCGCGCTGGCCGAACAGCACCGCCTGTACCTTCGGATCCTTCATGTCGATGCCTTGGCGCAGCTCGAGCCCGAGCGTCATACCGCGCTGGACCGCCGGGCGCGCTTTCATAGTCTCGAGCCAGCGGTTGAGGTGCGGGAACTCGTAGATGTCCTGGCCCTGCCGCTTCCAGCCATTGGCCCAGCCGACGATCGCCATGTCGGCGATGGAATATTTGCCGGCGATAAATTCGCGGTCCTTGAGCCGCAGGTTCATCACGCCATAGAGCCGATTGACCTCGTCGACGTAGCGGTTGATTGCGTAGGTGAGCGTCTCACGCGCGTAGTTCTTGAAGTGGTGCACCTGCCCCGCCATTGGGCCGACGCCGCCCATCTGCCAGAACAGCCACTGCTCGACTTCGACGCGCGCGCGTTCCTCGCGCGGATAGAATTTGCCGGTCTTGCGGCCGAGATATTGCAGGATCGCGCCTGACTCGAAGATCGAGATCGGCTGCCCGCCCGGTCCTTGCGGATCGACGATCGCTGGCATGCGGTTGTTCGGCGAAATTTTCAGGAAGTCGGGATTGAATTGCTCGCCCCGGGCGATGTTGACCGGGATCATGGTGTAGGGCAGGCGGCACTCTTCCAGCATGATCGAGATCTTGAAGCCGTTCGGAGTCGGCCAGTAATAGAGCTCGATCGGCGCGGCCTTCTTGGCTGCGCTCTTGTTTTTGGATTTCGCCTTGCCCGCCTTGGATTTCGCTGTCCGCTTGACCTTCCCGCGCGCCATGTCACTGCTCCGTTTGCAATTGGCTTTCCGAAAAACTCGTCCTGAGCTAGGCGCGCCCTCGGCAATCCGCAAGACGACCAACCCGCGCTCGACAAGAAGTAGCCGCCGCGCAACGCACAAACGGTCGCGAGCGAGCGCGAAAAGAAAAGGAGAGCGATACCGAATGGGACAACCCAAGTTTCCGATCGCGCCGTCATTGCGCTTGCCATTGCACGCGCTTGTCGCGCTCCTCGTGCGCGCGATCCGATGGGGCGACACCCAAATACACTGAGGGCGTCGGCGAGACGGTGAGGTCTCGCCGACGCCCTCTGTCATCATCGGAACCGGCGCGCCCGGGAACGACTGCTAGGCGCTCATCACTCCCTGGCGCGCACCGGCCCGTATGACGCAATCCTCGACACGAAATTTACGGTCGAAGATCGGCAAGAGGCGCTAGACTAGAGCTTCTTCCTCCGCTTCTTCGCCTTCTTCGCCGCTTTCGCCGCTGCCTTCTTTCTACGTTTAGCCATTGCTGCCCTCCTAGCCATGAAAACATGGCGGGTGTCGCATCAGCGCGCGCCGCGAATCGACGCGCACTGCATTTCGTTTACTACAGCACAACGAAAAAAACAGTGTCCGGCTTAACGAAACGTGTACATAGCGCGCATTCGAGGCGGTCGCGCGCGCAAACGACGCGCACATTGGGTGTGACAATGCGTTTGCGTTAACGCATGACGTAGCATCGCGCAGCAATCGTCTAGATTGCAGAAACTACGATGAAATAAGGACATCTTGCAAAGTTCGATTTCGCCTGCGAACGCCCATCGCGCGTAAAGTTCGCGCGCGCGCACACCGAATTTCGTCTCGGTCGCGCGCGCGTCGCGCAAATGTGCACAGCAAAAAAATTTTGCACAATTTGCCGCGCGCGAGGGGGCCGAGGGGCCGGAATCGATCAAAAAAGAGCGAATCAGTGCCAGGTGATTCGCGGACGGCGGCGCCTCCGAAGGGGGAGTTTTTTGCCGGCGTGCGTCCGAATTCGGTTTCGGTTTCGATTTTTCGCGACGGCGCGCGCGCTGAGCGCAACGATCGCACGAGTGATCGATCTAAAGCGCGCGAAATGCGCGACGCGTGCTCGGTGTCAGAGAGCGAGTTTCTTTTTCAGCAGTTCGTTGACCGCCTGCGGGCTCGCTTTGCCACCCGACGCCTTCATCACCTGGCCGACGAACCAGCCGATCGCTTTCGGATTGGTCTTGGCGTCGGCGACCTTGTCGGGATTCTTGGCGACGACCTCATCGACCAGCTTCTTGATCGCGCCAAGGTCGGTCACCTGGGTCATGCCGCGCGCTTTGACGATCACGCGCGGGTCGCCACCCTCGCTCCAGAGGATTTCGAATAAGTCCTTGGCAATCTTACCGGAAATCGTGCCGTCCTCGATCAGGTCGAGCGCGCCGCCGAGCTGCGCGGCGTCAACCGGCGAAGACGTGATGTTCTTGCCGTCTTTGTTGAGCCGTCCAAACAATTCATTGATCACCCAGTTGGCGGCAAGCTTGGCATCGCGCCCTTTGGCCACCGCCTCGAAATAATCCGCGGTCTCGCGCTCGGCCACTAGCACGCCCGCGTCGTAAGCCGACAAACCAAAGTCGCGCATGAAACGCGCCTTCTTCTCGTCGGGCAGCTCCGGCAGCTCAGCCTTCAGCGCCGCCACCTCCTCCGCCGTTAGTTCCAGCGGCAACAGGTCGGGATCGGGAAAATAGCGGTAATCGTGCGCCTCTTCCTTGGTGCGCATGGAGCGCGTCTCGCCCTTACCGGCGTCGAACAGCCGCGTCTCTTGTTCGATCGATCCCCCGTCCTCGATGACCTCGATCTGCCGGCGTGCCTCGTGCTCGATGGCCTGGCCGATGAAGCGGATCGAATTGACGTTCTTGATTTCGCAGCGGGTGCCGAGCGGCTCGCCCGGCCGGCGCACCGAGACGTTGATGTCGGCGCGCAAATTGCCCTTCTCCATGTCGCCGTCGCAGGTTCCGAGATACCGCAGGATCGAGCGCATCTTGGCGAGGAACGCCATGGTCTCGCCGGCCGAGCGCAGATCGGGCTTCGACACGATCTCCATCAGCGCCACACCGGAGCGGTTGAGGTCGACATAGGACAGCGTCGGATGCCGCTCGTGCAGGCTCTTGCCGGCATCCTGCTCCAGATGCAGCCGCTCGATGCCGACGGTGACGCTCTCGCCGCCTTCCAGATCGACGATCACCTCGCCCTCGCCGATGATCGGCTGCTTATACTGGCTGATCTGATAGCCCTGCGGCAGATCGGGATAGAAATAGTTCTTGCGGTCGAACACCGATTTAAGATTAATCGCCGCCTTCAGCCCGAGCCCGGTGCGGATCGCCTGGCGCACGCATTCTTCGTTGATCACCGGCAGCATGCCGGGCATGGCGGCGTCGACCAGCGAGACGTGGCTGTTGGGCGCGCCGCCGAATTCGGTCGAGGCGCCGGAGAACAGCTTGGACTTGGAGGTGACTTGCGCGTGCACTTCCATGCCGATGACGACCTCCCAGTCGCCGCTCGCGCCTTTGATCAACTTGGAATCTTTACTCTGTACGGTCATGGCGCTCTATTTCGTCCGCTTCGCGCCCGCGTGCAAGAGCGCTTCCACCATCGCCGCCCACTCGTCATCGAGCACGCCGGTTGCCGCAGGCTTGCGCGCCTGCCGGTACCAGTAGCCGGCATTGCCGAGGTCGCCCTCGACGCGGTGCAGATAGGCGTGCACCCAGGCGGCGTCTTGGCCCGCCTCGTCCATCACGATGCGGTGCGCCTTGTCCCAATCGCCCTTCTTCGCCCACCAGAGCGCGGCAAGCGGCGCGGAAACCGCGCGCGGCGGCACCTTGTGCGAAAGCGTGAGGTTGAAGGCATGCGGCGTCACCACCACCGCTCCGGCGCAAACGTCCCCGCCGCCTGCTCCAGCACGGCCCCAAGCGAGAACAGCGTCGCCTCGTCGAACGGCCGCCCAATCAGCTGCAGGCCGAGCGGCAGGCCCTGCCCGTCTAGTCCCGCCGGCACCGAAATGCCCGGCAGGCCGGCCATGTTCACCGTCACCGTGAACACGTCGTTCAGATACATCGCGATCGGATCGTCGCCCTTCTCACCGATGCCGAAGGCTGCCGTCGGCGTCGCCGGCGTCAGCATGGCGTCGATGCCGGCATCGAACGCCTGCTCGAAATCGCGCTTGATCAGCGTGCGCACCTTCTGCGCGCGCAAATAATAGGCGTCGTAATAGCCGGCGGAGAGCACATAGGTGCCGATCATCACGCGTCGGCGCACTTCCTTGCCGAAGCCTTCGCCGCGCGTGCCCTCATACATCGCTTTGATGTCCTTGCCTTCGACGCGCAGGCCGTAGCGCACGCCGTCGTAGCGCGCGAGATTGGACGAGGCCTCCGCCGGGCAGACTATGTAATAGGCCGGCAGCGCGTACTTCGTATGCGGCAGCGAGATGTCGACCAGTTCGGCGCCCGCAGCTTTGAGCCACTCTCGCCCCTTAAGCCAAAGCTGCTCGATCTCCGCCGGCATGCCGTCCACGCGGTACTCTTTCGGGATGCCGATCCGCAGCCCCTTCACCGAATTGCCGACCGCCGCTTCGTAATCCGGCACCGGCAGATCGGCGCAGGTGGTGTCCTTGGCGTCGGGCCCGGCCATCGAGCGCAACAGGATGGCGGCGTCGCGCACGCTGCGCGCGAAGGGACCTGCCTGATCGAGTGACGAGGCAAAGGCCACGATCCCCCAGCGCGAGCAGCGCCCATAGGTCGGCTTCATGCCGACGGTGCCGGTGAAGGCCGCCGGCTGCCGGATCGAGCCGCCGGTATCGGTGCCGGTCGCGCCGAGGCACAAATTCGCCGCCACCGCCGCGGCCGAGCCGCCGGAGGAGCCGCCGGTCACCAGCGGCGTGTTCGATCCTTTGCGCCGCCACGGCGAGATCACCGGGCCGAAATAGGAGGTTTCGTTCGACGAGCCCATGGCAAACTCGTCGCAATTGGTCTTGCCCAGCAGCATTGCGCCGTCGCGCCACAAATTGGCGGTGACAGTTGACTCATAAGTCGGCACGAAATTGTCGAGGATGTGCGAGCAGGCGGTGGTGCGCACGTCCGCCGTGCAGAACATGTCCTTCACGGCAATCGGGAGACCGTCGAGCGGCCTGCCCTCGCCCTTGGCGATGCGCGCGTCCGACGCTTTCGCCATGTCGACGGTGCGCTCCGGCGTTTGCAGCACGAAGGCTTTGAGCGCGCGCGCCTTTTCGATCGCCGCAAGATGCGCATGCGCCAGTTCGACGGCGGAAAAGCTTTTCTTCGTCAGCCCGTCGCGCGCCTGCGCCAACGTGAGCGCGGTCAGTTCACTCACGGTGCCCGCTCGTCCTCGGGCGGCTGCGCCTCGCGCGCAGGCGGTGCGTCTTGCGGCGCATCGCAGGCAAAGCGCACCGCATCGTCCGCCGGCTTGGCACGCGGAAAGCCCGGTGGCGGCTCAGCCGGCAAGTCGTCCATCGCCATCCACAGACCGAGTTCGCAGGCGATGCACATCAGATACGCTCCGTCATGGCCGGGCTTGTCCGGGCCATCCACGTCTTGCTGCATGAGATCCCCGGGTCTCGCGGAGCCTGCCACCGGGCGGCGCTTCGCGCGGACCCGGTGGCTCGCCCGGGGATGGTGAAATGATGCGCTTGGCTCATTATTCCACCACCTTCGGCACCAGGAAAAAATTCTCCTCGCTCGCCGGTGCGTTCTTGACGATCTGATCGGCGATGCCACCGTCGGTGACGACGTCGGCGCGTTTCTTCATCGCCATCGGGGTCACCGAAGTCATCGGCTCGACGCCCTCGACCGCCACCTCGCCGAGCTGCTCGACCCAGGCCAGGATGGCGTTGAGCTCACCTTTAAGATGCTCGATCTCGTCCTCGGCCACCGCGATGCGGGCGAGATGCGCAATGCGGCGGACGGTATCGGCATCGACGGACATTGGAACCTCTACCGGGATGCGGTGTGCCGCGTATAGCAGAGGCCGGTTTTTGCCGGCAACCCGCGGCACGCCGGTCTTACAGGCGCCGGTGCTGCAGCACGGCCCAACCTTCCGCCTTCAGCCGCCGCTTGGCCAGACTGGTCGCCTGGCCGGCGATGCCCAGCACGCCGCGCGCCTTGGGCGCAATGCGTTTGCGGTCGGCGCTAACCCGGCCGAACCCGGTGGCGGTCTCGCGCGTCCAGGACAAGATGTCGATCGGCACGATCGCCATGACGCGG
>CAZLWN010000150.1:0-8702 GCA_964563195.1 uncultured Undibacter sp.
TCGTGCCCTATGTCTGGATCGGCGATTTCGTGCGCGTGCATTCGGTGGTGAAGCTGCTGAAGGAGCAAGCGCCGGAGCGCGCGGTGGACATGGTGTCGAGCACGCTGTGCGCGCCCTTGGCCGACTACATGCCGGGGCTAAGGGCCGCGATCATCGCCGATCTACCGCGCCGGTGGCTTGGTCTTGTGCAGCAGCGCGCGCTGGCGGCGGACTTGCGCGAACGCCGATACGGCCAGGCGCTGGTGATGTCGCGCAAATGGAAGGCTGCGCTGGCACCGTGGCTCGCCGGAATTCCGCGGCGCACCGGCTTCGTCGGCGAATTGCGTTATGGCCTGCTCAACGACCTGCGTTACGGCGAACGCGCGCTGCCGCGCATGATCGACCAGATGGGCGCGCTGGCGCTGGCGGCGAACGCTGCGCGGCCGAAGGAATGGCCGCTGCCGGAACTGAAGGTGCCGGCGCGCGAAGTGGATGCCTGGTGCACCCGACAAGGCCTGGCCGGGGATGACCCTCCCATTGTCACGCTATCGCCGGGCGCGGTCGGCGAAGGCAAGGCCTGGCCGCCGGAGCATTATGCCGAGCTGGCGCGCGTGCTGGTGAACGACGGAATGTCGGTGTGGGTCCTGGGCGGGCCGAACGAGACGCCAATCGCAAAGCAGATCACTGAAGCCGCCGGCAGCCGCGTGCGCGATCTCACCGGCACCGACTTGCGCAACGCAATCCTGGCGCTTGCCGCCGCCGATATATCGGTCACCAACGATTCCGGTCTGATGCACGTGTCGGCGGCGCTCGGCACGCCGACCATCGCCATCTTCGGACCGACCAGCCCGTGGCATTGGAAGCCGCTCAACCCGATCGCCGCTATTCTCGAGCCGCCCGGCGACGAGGCCGCCAAAGAGCGCGCGCGCAGCATCGGCAACGAGGCCGTCAAACATCGGCGCACCGCTGGCGTCGCGGTGGAAACCGTACTGGCGAGCGTGCGCGACGTGCTGCCATGACCGACGCGCCCCGCCCCGCCGTCTTTCTAGACCGCGACGGCGTCATCAACTTCGACGACGGCTATGTCGGCACGCGCGAGCGTTTCCGCTGGATCCCAAGTGCCGCCGCCGCCATCCGCCGGCTCAACGAGGCGGGCTATCTGGTGTTCATCGCCTCCAACCAGTCGGGCGTCGCGCGCGGCCGCTACAGCGAACAGCAATTGAGCGAACTCGACGCCTGGATGCGTGCTGAGCTTGCCGCCCAAGGTGCTCGCATCGACGACGTGCGCTATTGCCTCTTTCACCCGGAAGCGGAGGTCGCAGCCTTCCGCAAGGTTTCGGACTGGCGCAAGCCAAAACCCGGAATGATCCTCGACCTGATGCAGCATTGGCTGGTCGACCGCGCGCGCAGCTTTTTCATTGGCGACCAGGACATCGACATGCAGGCGGCGCGCGCAGCCGGCATTGCGGGCAAGCTTTTCACCGGCGGCGACCTCGCGGAATTCGTCGAAAAATGCTTGGAAAACGTGGCAAAAAACGCGGGTTAACGAATGGACCGTCCAGAACCTGACGCGCCGCCGGTTTCCGTGCTATCAAGCGACACAATCGAACGAGGACCGACGGGGCCGATGGCCAAGCCACAGCCGAGCGACGCGACCAGCGAGCGCGCGCAAACCATCATCAATTCGGCGTTGCGCACCCTCGAAGCCGAGGGCAGCGGCGTCGATGCGCTGGCGGCCGCCATTCGCAACCACCTGGGAAGCGCCGTTATTGCCGCGGTCGAACTGATCCGCGCCGCATCGGGCCGCGTGATCGTCACCGGCATCGGCAAGTCCGGCCATGTCGCGCGCAAGATCGCGTCGACCTTTGCCTCCACCGGCACGCCGGCTCTGTATGTGCATCCGGCCGAGGCCAGCCACGGCGACCTCGGCATGATCACCAAGGACGATGTCATCATTGCCCTGTCCTGGTCGGGCGAAACGGCGGAACTGAAGAACCTCACCGATTATTCGCGGCGCCACCGCATCGGCCTCATCGCCATGACCGCCAGTCCGGATTCGACGCTGGCGAAAACCGCCGACGTGGTGCTGGCCATGCCGCAGGCGCGCGAGGCCTGCCCGCATAATCTCGCGCCCACCACGTCGTCGCTGATGCAGCTTGCGCTCGGCGACGCGCTGGCGATCGCGCTCTTGGAAAGCCGCGGTTTCACGGCGGCGCAATTCGGCCTGCTGCATCCGGGCGGCAAGCTCGGCACGCTGCTCAAGATGGTACGTGAGCTGATGCACACCGGGACGTCGGTCCCGCTGGCCCCGCTCGGCACGGCCATGTCGGACGCCATCATTGAAATGACCACCAAGGGCTTCGGCTGCGTCGGGATTACCGATCCGCGCGGCTTGCTGGTCGGCATCATCACCGACGGCGACCTGCGCCGCCACATGCGCAACGATCTGCTCAACGCCAGCGTCGACGAGGTGATGACGCGCGGCCCGAAGACGGTGCGCCCCGACCAGCTCATCAGCGAGACGCTGGAAATTCTCAATGCGACCAAAGTGACCGCGCTGTTCGTGGTGGAAGCCGGCAAGCCGGTGGGCGTCATTCACGTCCACGATCTGCTGCGCGCCGGCGCGGCGTAACGCGCCGATCAGCGCACGATCTTCTCCACCGCTTGACTCACTTCTTCCACCGCCGGCGGTGCGCCTTCGGCGCCGAGCACGGCAATCGGCCCGCTGCCGACCGGGCCGGTCAAGCCGGGCTTGGTGCCGGTGAAGATCGCGACCAGCGGCACGCCGAGCGCGGCAGCGAGATGCAGAAGTCCGGTGTCGACCCCGATGACGAATTCGGCGCCCGCGATAACGCGGGCCACCGCGTCGAGCGGCGCCAGTTCGGGAACGCGCGCGCGCGGCAACGCGCCGGCCATGCGCTGGCTGCGCGCCCGCTCGTCGGCGGTGCCCCAGGGCAACACCAAATCGATCTTGCGCGCGGCGAGCGCCCGGCCGAGCGCGATCCAATTTTTTTCGGGCCATTGCTTGGATACGCGCGCCGTAGCGTGCAGCATCACGGCATAACGTTCGCCCGCAACGGCAAAGCGGGCGCGGTCGAGTCCGAAATCGGGCGCGTCCTGCGGCGTGTAGCCGAGCGCCAGGCCGCTGAGCGTCCGGTTGCGCGCGACCGCGTGCAAATCGCGGGCAACGCGGTGACGTACGTCGTAAAATGCGGCGGCGAGCGGCTCGCGGATGCTGGCGGCGTCATAGCCGTGGCGTCGCCCGGGCGCGATGCGCGCGATGATGGCGGAGCGCAGCAGCCCCTGGCTGTCCACGATTTCGTCATAGCGCCGTGCCCGAATGGCGCGCAGGCTACCAGCGATCTCTATCAGCGTGCCGGGAGCATAGAGCGTCTTGCGCCAGCGCCGCCAAGCCACCGGGATGACCTCGGTGACCGCCGGGTGCAGGCGCACGAGCGGAGCAAAGGCTTCCTCCACCAGCCAGGCAAAATGCGCCTCAGGCCGCATTTTGCGCGCCTCGGTCACCGCCGGCATGTGATGGATCACATCGCCAAGGGAAGATGTCTTGATGAAAAGGATATCGGTCATATCGTATTCGGCACTCATATACCGATCATTAAGGATGGCCGCCATAACCATGACCGCACGCCACCGTCTTAAAGCGCACCTTCACCGTGACCCGCTACACGGCTGTCGGGCATACGAGATACGGGCATGACAGTCCTGGTCACCGGCGGGGCGGGCTATATCGGCAGCCACATGGTGCATGAGCTCGTCGACGCCGGCGAGCCTGTCGTCGTGCTCGACAACCTGTCGACCGGCTTCCGATTCCTCATCCCCGGAACGGTTCCGTTTGTGGCCGGCAGCACCGGCGACCGCGAGCTGGTGGCCAAGACCATCCAACACTACCGTGTCAGCACCATCATCCATTTTGCCGCATCGATCGTGGTGCCGGAATCGGTGCGCGATCCGCTCGGCTATTACCGCAACAATACGATGAATACCTGCGCCCTACTCGATGTCGCGGTCGATGCGGGCGTGCAGCAATTCATCTTCTCGTCGACCGCCGCCGTCTACGGCAATCCAACGCAAATCCCGATACGCGAGGACGCCGCGACCGCGCCAATCTCGCCCTACGGCTCGTCGAAGCTGATGTCGGAGATCATGATGCACGATGCAGGCAAGGCCTACGGGCTGCGGTTTGTGGTCCTGCGCTATTTCAACGTAGCCGGCGCCGACCCGAAGGGTCGCACCGGGCAAGCGACCCCACAGGCGACGCACCTGATCAAAGTCGCCTGCGAGACCGCACTCGGCAAGCGGCTGAACATTGATGTGTTCGGCACCGACTATCCGACGCCGGATGGCACCTGCATCCGCGATTACATCCACGTCAGCGATCTAGCGCGCGCCCATTCGGCGGCGCTCGCTCATTTGCGTCGCGGCGGCGCTAGCGCCACGTTCAACTGCGGCTATGGCCGCGGGGCCTCGGTGTTCGAGGTGATCGACGCCGTCCGGCGCGTGAGCGGCCGCGATTTTTCAGTCGAAATCTGCGGGCGGCGCGCCGGCGATCCGGCCGCGCTGGTGGCCAATGTCGATCGCATCCGCGCCACGCTCGACTGGCGCCCGCAATTCCAGGACCTCGACACGATCGTGGCGCACGCGCTGGCCTGGGAGAAACGCCTGCCGGGCAAGCGCGCCACCGCCACCTCCTGAACGCGGGCGGAACAGGGCGGTTCGCCGCCCTTTTAAGCGTGTTTTGGCTTGAAAATTTCCTCGGGCACAGGCAAGGAAACGCTGCCCGCTGCAAAACGTGCCATAATCGAGCCCGACAGAGGGCAAATGAACGAACACATCTTGCCTCCGGCGGCCGACGCGCATTACGGCGCCCGCCACCTGACCTGGCGCCTGCTCACCGAGCAAGGCCTGGTGCATTGGCGCAAATATTTGGTCGCCTTCATCATGATGGGAATTGCCGCCGCATGCACGGCGCTCATCGCCTATTTCATCGGCAACGTGGTCAACGAAGCCTACATCAACCGCAATATGACGGGCATTTTCGTGCTGGGCGGCGTCACGGTCGCGCTGTTCACCACCAAGGGAATGGCTACCTACGGCCAGACCGTGATGCTCTCGCGCATCGGCAACCGCATCGTCGCCGACAACCAGCGCGCTGTGTTCGGCAAGCTGCTCAACGAGGGGCTCGAGTTTTTCTCGGACCGGCATTCCACGGAATTCATCGCCAGACTAACGACCGGCGCAGCGGCCGCCACGCAGGTGATCAATCTGCTGATCACTTCAGTTGGCCGCGACGTACTCTCGCTCATTGGGCTGATCACCGTCATGGTGGTGCAAGATCCGGTGATGTCGTTCTTCAGCTTCGTGGTCGCGCCACCGGCCTTATTCGTGCTGCGCAAGATGATCCGCCGAATCTATGTCATCGCGCGCAGCCAGTTCCACGGCAACACCCGCGTCGTCGAGACGCTGCAGGAAACGCTGCAAGGCATCCGAATCGTCAAAGCCTTCACGCTCGAGGACATTGTGCGGGAGCGCTTCGACCGCAACGTCGCAGCGGTCGAGCACGAAGCCAACAATATGGCGCGCGTCTCCAGCCGCGCCAGTCCCTTGATGGAAACGCTTGGCGGCTGCGCCGTCGCGATCGCGCTGGTCTATGCCGGTTACCGCGTGCTCGAGAACGGCGCCACTGCAGGGCAGTTCTTCTCCTTCATCACTGCCTTTCTGCTCGCCTACGAACCGGCCAAGCGCCTTGCCCGCCTCAATATCGAGCTCAATAGCGGGCTGGTCGGCGTGCGCATCCTGTTTGAAATTCTCGACTCGCCGCCGAGCGAGCCGGCCGACGACGACAAACCGGCTCTACAGATCAAGAACGCGCGCATCACATTTGACGACGTTCACTTCGCCTATCGCAGCGAAGAGGCGGTTCTGCGCGGCATGACGTTCGTCGCCGAGGCCGGCAAGCTGACCGCGTTGGTGGGGCCTTCGGGCGGCGGCAAGTCGACCGTGTTCAATCTAATCATGCGATTCTATGAGTTCGAGCACGGCAAGATTCTGATCGATGAGCAGGACATCACAAAAGTTTCGCGCCGCTCGCTGCGCCGCCACATCGCCTATGTCGGGCAGGACGTGTTCCTATTCCGCGGCACTATCCGGGAAAACATCGCGTTCGGGAAGCCTGGCGCCAGCGAGGACGAGATCGTGGCCGCCGCCAAGGGGGCCTTTGCGCATGATTTCATCCTGTCGTTCCCGCGCGGCTACGACACGCCGGTCGGCGAGCACGGTCTACAATTGTCCGGCGGCCAGCGCCAGCGCATCGCCATCGCGCGCGCGCTCATCAAGAACGCGCCGATCATCCTGCTCGACGAGGCCACCGCCGCGCTCGATTCAGAATCCGAATTGCAGGTGCGCGAGGCCATGGAACGTCTCTGCAAGGGCCGCACTTCGCTTGCCATCGCGCACCGGCTGCACACCGTTTCGCACGCCGACCGCATCTTCGTGGTCGAGGACGGGCAGGTCGTGGAATCAGGCCGCCATGACGAACTGCTGCGCCAGCGCGGCCGCTACGCCACGTTCTACCGTCTGCAACTCAAGGAGCAGGAGACCCGCCCGCCGGTCGCGGCGGTGGCGACGTCCTGACAGACTCTCCGTTCGTCCCCGCGAAAGCGGCGACCCAGAGCAACAAATTGGTGTCCTCACATCTTGCCCCGGATTCCCGCTTACGCGGGAATGAGCGGGAAATTGACTGAAGCCGTTGACGCGGCGGCGCTACTCCGATACCCGAAAGCAACTTTGCCGGCCCCTCCTCCAGAAAAGCCACATCCGATATCATGACCGATAACCGCTACGTCATTTCGCCGCCGCCGCAAGCAACCATCGCGGTCGCCGGTTCCGACAAGGTTTTTCCGGTGCGCCGCATCTGGTGCGTCGGTCGCAACTACATGGAGCACATCAAGGAGATGGGGCAGGACAAGCGCGCGCCGCCGTTCTTTTTTGCCAAGCCGGCTGACGCCATCGTGCCGGACGGCGCCACGGTGCCTTACCCCTCGCTCACCAAGGACATGCATCACGAAGTCGAGCTGGTGGTCGCGCTTAAGAGCGGCGGCCGCAACATCCCGGTCGCCAAAGCCAATGACTGCATCTGGGGCTATGCGGTCGGCATCGACTTGACCCGCCGCGATTTGCAGATCGCTTCACGCGACCTGAAGCGGCCGTGGGAAGTCGGCAAGGCATTCGATCATTCTGCGCCGTGCGGGCCGCTCAAGCCGGCGAGCGAGATCGGCCATCCGGCGAAGGGCCGCATCACGCTGAAAGTGAACGGCAAGCTGCGCCAGGACGGCGATCTTGCCCAGATGATCTGGAACGTGCCGGAAACCATTTCCAAGCTGTCGGAAATGGTCGAACTCGAAGCCGGCGACATCATCATGACCGGCACGCCCTCGGGCGTGGCCGCCACCGTCGCCGGCGACAAGATCGAGTGCGAGGCCGAAGGCGTCGGCAAGTTGACGGTGAGCATCGGGCCACCGCTGAAATAGCGCGCGGACCCGCATACGCACAACCACAAGACGACCTGTGCGAGCCGCCGACGAATGTCCGCTTTCGGGAACAAAGCGAACATGGCTCGGGCATCTCGGAATGTCCGCTATGACCCGAACCAGCAGTTTGATCACGCGCTGAGTGGTCGGAAGCGAAGACAACCTGGGCATGCCCAATCGCTGGCATCTTTTCGTGGTTAGGGCTTGAGCAATTTCGTGCTAGGATTTTACCGAACTTATGGAGAGGTAGAGGTAACAGATGCCAATCTTCCTGGACCGTCACGATGTGGGTGAAGCGTCTCCGGAAGACGTTGCAAAGCTGCACATCAAGGACTTGGAAGTCCAAGACAAATACGGCGTAAAGTTCCTGACGTATTGGTACGATGCTAAACGCCGAACGACATTCTGCCTTGTAGATGCACCAGACAAAGGGACGGCTGATAAGGTCCATGCAGAGGCCCATGGACACGTGGCCAACGAAATGATTGCCGTGGATCTGTCGGCTGTCGAGGCCTTTCTCGGTCGCATCCAAGATCTCCCTTCTGCCAAAACGACGCTGATCGACGATTCAGCCTTCCGCGCCATCATGTTCACGGACATGGTCGGTTCGACGGAGATGACGGCGCAACTCGGGGATCGGATGGCGGTGGAACTGCTCAAGGCTCACGATGCGATCATCCGGCGATCTTTGGAACAGCATGGTGGTTCCGAGGTGAAACACCTCGGGGACGGCATTATGGCATCGTTTGCCGATGTACCGGCTTCGGTCGCATGTGCCATGAAGATTCAGGAGGAGTTCGCGTCCTACAATCAAAACAGTAAGACGCCGATCCGTGTAAGGATCGGTATACATGCCGGCGAACCTGTCGAAGAGAGCGACGATTTTTTTGGTTTGGCTGTGCAAATGGCCGCTCGAATTTGTGGTATCGCGCAAGCAAACGCCATCCTTGTATCTCGTGAGGTCAGGGATGCTTGTACTCGGGTCGATCTGAAATTTGAGCTATCAGGTTCTGAAACGCTGAAAGGATTTTCAGAACCGGTTCAGCTCTTTACCCCGGCTCATTGATACGGGCACTGCTTCCTGAATAACGCGAGAACATTGTCGGCGCGAATGTCCGCTTTTGGCGGCGGATTCAACCGATCGACGCAACACCTTCTAATCTTGTCAGATGGGGA
>CAZLWN010000151.1:0-8691 GCA_964563195.1 uncultured Undibacter sp.
ACCTGCTGCCCAAGTTCAAGGCCAAGACCGGCATCACCGTGAAAGTGGTGGCGCAGGGCACCGGCAAGGCGCTCGACACCGGCATGCGCGGCGACGCCGACGTGCTGTTCGTGCATGCCAAGGCGCGCGAAGAGAAATTCATCAAAGAAGGCTTCGGCGTGAAGCGCTACCCGGTGATGTACAACGATTTCGTCGTGGTCGGCCCCATGAGCGATCCCGCCGGCGTCAAACGCATGAAGGACGTCGGCAAGGCCTTCACCACCATCAAGGACAAGAAGGCCGAGTTCATCTCGCGCGGCGACCGCTCCGGCACCAACGGCGCCGAGCTGCGCATCTGGAAGGCGGCCGGTATCGACATCGCCAAGGACCATGGCCCTTGGTACAAGGCCATCGGCCAGGGCATGGGCGCCACGCTCAACACCGCGGCGGCGGAGAACGGCTACACGCTGTCGGACCGCGCCACCTGGATCAACTTCAAGAACAAGCGCGAGCTCGTCATCGTGGTGGAAGGCGACAAGCGCTTGTTCAACCAGTACGGCATTTTCCTGGTCAATCCGAAGAAGTTCCCGCACGTGAAGGCCAAGCTCGGCCAGGCATTTATCGATTATGTCGTCTCGCCGGAAGGCCAAAAGGTGATCGAGAGCTACAAGGTCAACGGCCAGCAGTTGTTCTATCCGGACGCCAGCGATCACAACGCCTAGTGCATCGTCCGCTTGCGCGGACGCCGCTTCGTTTCGTACGCCGCAGATGCGGCGCGCGGCGCCTCACTTCGCCGGCACCACCAGCGAATAGCGCGGATCAGCGGCGAGGACTTCGGCTTCCGGCAACCCCAACTCCTTGCGCACCATGTTGGTGCCGAGCACCAGCGCCACGGTCTTGTAGTAGGCGTGGCGACGGCTCATGCCCTCGCGGCCCATGCCGCAGTCGGACGAGATCACCAGCCGCTCGGCCGGGATGTGCTTGAGCGCCTTGCGGATGTGCTCGGCGATCTCCTCCGGCCGCTCGATTTGCAGCGAATGATGATCGATGACGCCGATGCAGATCTTCTTGCCGGTGATGATCTTGCCGAAGGCCTCCAGGTCCATGCCGTGGGCACTGGCCGACTCGAAGGTGACGACGTCGGCGTCCACCTTGTTGAGCATTTCCAGCGCGGTCTTGTAGCTCTGCACCTCGGTGAACATCCTTTGTTGCGACGGATTGCCCCAGCAGGTGTGGCACCACACTTCGGTCTTGGCGCGCAGGCCTTTGACCGTGCGGTTGAACACTTCGACGCTGAAGGCGGGATTGATCACGTCGTCGACGATCTTGCGGATCGACAGCAGGTGAATCTGCGGCTCCTCGAACTGGATGATCGGGCAGCCGGCGTCGGCGAGGTCATGCAATTCCTCGTTCAAGGCGTCGGTGACCCCCAATATGCGGTCCTTCATGCTCTTGTAGTGCTTGTCCTGCACCGCGAAGGCGACCAGTTCCGGCCCGATGGTGCCGAACTTGACCGGCTTCTTGGTCATGCGCTGCGCCACCTTCCACATGGCAGCGTATTGCAGATCGCCGCGCGTGACCGGGCCGACGATGCCCGGCATGACCCGCGATTCAAGATAATCGTGCAGGATGTGGCCGGGCGGGAACGCCAGGCCGCCTTTGCCGGCCGGCGTCGGCTGCGGATTTTTGTCGAAGCCGCCCATGTGGCGCGGCGGATAATTGGTCCAGCTCTGGCCGCCGACGTCGGAATCGAAATGCGCGTCGCCGTCGGTGACGATGTCGAGCCCGGCCAGTTCCTGCTCGTGCAGATAGACCGAGACCGTGTCCACGTACTGTTCGCGGAAATGGTTGTTCACCATGGCGTCGAGGAAGGAGCGCGCGCCTAGATTTTCGGTGTACCAGCTCGGCCGCGGCAGCGAGCCGGTGATGGTGGTCGGCAGCATGATGTCTTTGGTGGCGCGAAGCATGGCAGGCGTCTCCCCGGGCACGTTGATGAGCCTTCAGGCGGGCTCGTTGCCGCTCATCATAAGGCGGCGGCGCGCCGCTTGGGAACCGAGATCGCCGAGATTTTGCTGCACGGCATGGACAACACCCAGAATACTGCCCACCTATAGTGGGCAGATTTTCTGCTATAGTCGGACCATGAGCAAAGAACGCGACGATTACATCATCCGGCCCGATCCGAACGATCCGCGGCTGACCGAGCGCGTCACCGGCATCGACCAGACCGGTGCCAAGATCGAGACCGCGGTGACGGTCGAGCGCGCGCTGACGATCTTCCTCAATGGGCAGGAGATCGTCACCGCCATGACCATCGGCGATTATCCCGAATTTCTCGCGATCGGCTATCTGCTCAACCAGAACATGCTCAAGCCTGACGACGTGGTCACCGGCGTCGACTACGATGAGGAATTGGCGGTGGTGGTGGTGCGCACCAAGCGCAAGACCAATTACGAAAAGAAGCTGAAGAAAAAAGTACAAACGAGCGGCTGCGCGCAGGGAACCGTGTTCGGCGACCTCATGGAGGCGCTGGAGAACGTCACGCTGCCCAAGGCCGAGCTGCGCACCTCATGGCTTTACGCGCTCACCCACAAGATCAACACCACGCCGTCGCTCTATCTGGAAGCCGGCGCCATCCACGGCTGCGTGCTGGCGAAGGAAGACCGGCCGCTGGTCTATATGGAGGACGTCGGGCGCCACAACGCGGTCGACAAGATCGCCGGCTGGATGTTCAAGGAGAAGGTGAAACCCGCCGACAAGATTTTCTACACCACCGGGCGGCTCACCTCCGAGATGGTGATCAAGACCGTGCGCATGGGCATCCCGATCCTGATCTCGCGCTCGGGCTTCACCGCCTGGGGCGTCGAACTGGCGCGCAAGGCCAATCTCACGCTGGTCGGCCGCGCGCGGGGAAAACGCTTTGTCGCGCTGGCCGGCGAAGACCGCATCGTCTTCGACCAGGATCTCGACTCGGTCGCGGAAGAAAGTTCCAAGCACCGGCGCAAGGCCGCCGTGCACGAGGATTGAGTTGATGTCCGCATGTGGCGGAATGCGCGTGCCGCAATCTCTCTTACCCTCTCCCCCGGGGGGAGAGGGTGCGCGAGCGAAGCGAGGGCAGGTGAGGGGGAAAGTGCCTAACAGGAGTCACTTGCCCCCTCACCCGGCTCGCGCTCGCTATCGCTCCGCGCTCGCCACCCTCTCCCCCCAGGGGAGAGGGAAAGCGTGCCCGTGGCAATGACGGAAATTCCTACGCCCCCAACCCTCGGCCTGGTGCTGGCCGGCGGGCTTGCCCGCCGCATGGGCGGCGGCGACAAGGCGCTGATCGAGATCGGCGGCGTCAGCATTCTCGACCGCGTGCTTGCCGTCCTGTCGGCGCAATGCACCGGCATCATCATCAACGCCAACGGCGATCCGGAACGCTTCGCCGACACCGGCTGTCCCGTGATCCCCGACAACGTGCCGAATTTTCCCGGCCCGCTCGCCGGGATTCTCGCCGGGCTCGACTGGCTCAGCCGCCAGGACAACGGCGTCGAATGGATAGTGAGCGTGCCGGGCGACTGCCCGTTCCTGCCGGACGACCTGGTGGAGAAGCTGCACCTTGCCCGGCGCAAGATGGGCGCGGGCGTGCCGCTGGCCTGCGCCCGCTCGGGCGAATGGCGCCACCCGGTCGTGGGCCTGTGGCCGTTGGCGCTGCGCGCCGGCTTGCGCAAGGCGCTGGTCGAGGAAGGCCTGCGCAAGATCGAGGTGTGGACGGCGCGCCACGGCGTCGCCATCGCCGACTGGCCAGCCGAACCCATCGACCCGTTCTTCAACGTCAACACGCCCGAGGACGCCGAGCGCGCGACCCGCATTGCACTGCAACATGCGACCGGGTGAGTTTGAATCTTGACCTGTCTCAACACTCTTTTCTATCTGCTATAGTAACAAACGATGGGTCAGGGAGAGGAGCCAAAAACCATGCAATCCTTCATCATCGCCTGCGCGGCCGCCATTATTATCGCTATCATCGGCTACGTGGTGCTCGACAACATGCAAGAGCCGGTCGCTCAGGCGTTCACCACGCAGTACGTGCGCGTCTAGTCTGGAGTTTAGCGGTCAGCCGATGAGCGCCGCGTAAGGCAGGAAGCCGACGCGCGCGCCCGGCTCGATGGTGGTCACGTCCTCCGGAAATTCCAGCAAGCCATCGGTTTCCGTCAACGAGGTCAAGATACCCGCGCCGTCCTGCGGGTGCTTGACCGCCTCGATCTCGCCATCGCTCGCGCGCCGCAGCGCCACCCGCACATATTCGCGGCGGTCTTTCTTCTTTTTGTAGGCGAAGGCCGCGCGCACCGGCAGCGGCACCAGCTTTTGCGGGCGCGCACCGGAGAACTGCCGCAGCAGCGGCTTCACCACCCGTACGAAGGTGACGAACACGGCGACCGGGTTGCCGGGCATGCCGACGAAGGCGGCGCTATGGCCCTTGGCCCCGCGGATCACGCCCATCGCCACCGGCCGCCCCGGTTTGATGGCGACGCGCCAGAACACCAAGCTGCCGACGCGCTCGACCGCGCTGCGCACGTGGTCGGCCTCGCCGGTGGACACACCGCCCGAGGTGAGCACCAGATCGTGACTGGCCGCCGCGTCGCCAAGCGCGCGCGAAAGCGCGTCCTGTTCGTCGGCGAGAATGCCGAGATCGGTGACCAGGGCGCCCAGGCGCTCCAGCAGCTCGACCAGCAGGAAACGGTTGGAGTCGTAGATAGCGGCGCCGGCACGCACACTACCGGGCTCCACCACCTCGTCGCCGGTGGAGAAGATCGCGACCTTGATCCGGCGACGCACTTCGATGTCGGTGAGACCGAGCGCGGCCATGAGCGCGATGTGCTGCGCCTCCAGGACCGTGCCGGCCGGCACCGGGACGCGGCCGGCAGCCACGTCCTCGCCGGCGAGCCGCCGGTTGGCGCCGCGCTTCAAGCCGCTCGGCACGCAGACATGGTCGCCTTCGACCGTGACGTCTTCCTGCATGAAGACCGTGTCGGCGCCTTTGGGCATCGCCGCGCCGGTGAAAATTCTGACGGCCTGGCCGGGGTTTAGCGCGAAATCCGCGCGCGCGCCGGCAGCCAGCCGGCCGCCGACCGCGAGCGTCGTGTCGCCGTCGGCGCGCAGGTCGGCATGGCGCACGGCGTAGCCGTCGACCGCGGAATTATCGAACGGCGGCAGATCGACCGGCGCCTTGACGTCGAAAGCGGCGACGCGCGCGCGCGCGCCATGCAGCGGCACGCGTTCGGTTTCGACGACCGGAACGATGCGCTCGCCGATCAGCCGTTCCATGTCGTCGAGCCGCAGCAGCGGGCCGGAAAACGCGAAACAGTCGTCGGTCAATTGCGCCATTACGCGCTGCTCCGAACCACGTCGGTCTCACCAATCGGCACGGCGTATTTCAGCAGCAGATCGGCGATCGCCTCGACGTCGTCGAGGTCGACCACCGGCACCTTGGCCGCCGGCAAAGCAATGTCGGCGGCAATCGCCAACACGTGCGGGTCCTCCGGATGAATCAGCGGCTTGCCTTTGGCGGCGCGGTGGACTTCGAGCTTCGGGAAGGGATCGCGCTTGTAGCCCTCCACCAGCACCAGATCGACCGGCGACATCTTGGCCAGCAGGTCGGGCAAGTCCCATTCCGCGTCCTCGCGCAGCTCGTGCAGGATGGCCCAGCGTTTGGCGGACGAGATGATCACCTCGGTGGCGCCGGCGGCGCGGTGGAAGAAGCTGTCTTTGCCGGGCTGGTCGAGGTCAAAGCCGTGATGGGCGTGCTTGAGGGTGGACACCGTCACGCCGCGCGCGCGCAGGCGCGGGATGACCTTGGTGATCAGCGTGGTCTTGCCCGACCCGCTCCAGCCGGCGAGACCGATGATGCGCATGGTCGTCATATAGGTCCGGGATCCTCGACAATGAACGGCGAGGTATACCACGGCGCAGGCGACCGAAAGCGCGGTCAATGCGGGCGCAAAGTTGAAATTCGCGCGCATAGGCGGAGGCTATGGGCCCCCGGCTGCGGCAAATTACGGATTGCCGGACGGCCGCGATAGAGGCAATTGTCCGGCCGGGCAGGCATCGAGCGGAGAGGCTGCTGTATGTCCCAGGCTCCGGCGTGGTCGCTGCGCGAGGTATGGACGCGCAAATTGCTCTATCCGGGCCACACTCTCCCCACCGCGATAGCGCCGGTCCTTGTCGCCATGGGGCTTGCCCACCATGACGGCGTGTTCGCGGCCGGGCCGGCGGCGCTGGCGTTCCTGGCCGGCTGGCTGATCCAGTTCGGCGGGCTGGTCACCGACAATTATGAGAACCTGCGGCGCGAGCCCGACGACCGCGAGCACCCGGAGCTGGTGCAGGCGGTCGCGAGCGGCCTGCTTTCGCTTCGAGCGCTGCGCGCGACCATCATCGTGACCTATGGGCTGGCGGTGATCGTGGGGTTGGCGCTGCTCGCCATGGCCGGCTGGCCGGTGATCGTGATCGGGCTCGCGAGCATCCTGGCGAGCTGGGCCTATTCGGCCGGACCCTGGCCGGTCGGCCGCCACGGCTTCGCCGATCCGCTGTTCTTTTTGTTCTTCGGTACCATGTCGGTGATCGGCACCTATTATGTGCAGGCGGCATTTGTGCTGGGGCCGGCGCATTGGCAGCAGGCGCTGCCGCTTGCCGCGGTGGCGGTCAGCCTGCCGGTCGGCGCGCTGATCACCAATATTCTGATCATCGACGATATTCGTGACTATGAATTCGACACGGTCAAAGGCAAGAACACCATCGCCGTGCGCTTCGGCAAAGGCTGGAGCCGCACTGAATTTCTCTGTTTGCTCGTTTTCGCTTATTTGATGCCGTTCTGGCTGTGGCTGGGCCTTGGCTTCAGCGCTTGGGTGCTGCTGCCGTTGATGACCGTTCCGATCGCGTATCTGGTCACGCGCGCGGTGTGGACGCGCGACCGCTACGACGAGCTGATGCCGATGACGCCGCGCATGGCCATGCTGACGGTCGCTTTTTCGGCCTGCCTGACGGCCGGGTTGGCGGTCACCGGCTGAGCCGAAAAGCGCAAAAACAAAACGCCCGGCGGCAAGGCCGGGCGTTTCGTGTTTGGGCAGGCCGCAATCTATTCGGCCGGCTGGGTGCGGGCGCCGCCGGCGCCGCGCCCCATTTCCTCCTGGACCCAGAGACTGTGGTGCTCCTTGGCCCAGTTGAGATCGACGGTGCCCTCGCTCATCGCCTCGAAGGCGCCCTCCATGCCGACCGTGCCGAGATAGATGTGGGCGATGATCAGCGCCACGAACAGCACGCCGACCACGCCGTGGAAGATCTCGGCCAGCTCCATGTCGCCGATGCCCATGCCGTAGTAGAACGGGAACATCAGCATGTAGCCGGTGATGATCATCACCGCGCCGCCGATCACGATGAACCAGTAGAGCAGCTTCTGCCCGGCGTTGAACTTGTGCGCGGGCGGGTGCGCCCCGCCCTTGCCCATGCCGCCACCGGCCTTGAGCCATTCGACGTCGGCCGCGTTCGGGAAGTTCTGTCCGATCCACGTCAGGAACACCAGCACCACGCCGATGGTGAAGGCGAAACTCAGGTAGTTATGGGTGTACTTGCCCCATTCCGACCAGGTGCTGAAGGCTTCCGGTCCCATGATCGGCAACAGCAACGCGCGGCCGAAGGTGATGTTGAGCCCGGTGATGCCGAGGATGATGAAGGTCGAGGCGGTCAGCCAGTGCACGAAGCGCTCGAAAGCGTTGAAGCGCACCATGGTGCGGCCGGAGCGGCCGCCCTCGATCTTCATGGTGCCGCGCCACATATAGAAGATGACGAGCAGCGCCAATATGCCAAGGATGGCGATGCCGCCGATCCATTTCAGCGTGACGGTGTGGAAGGTGCGCCAGTCGCGCCCCGCCGGATGGATCAGGTTGCCGGCCTTCTTGTCCGGAATGCTGACCTGGCCCGCGATCACCCCGTCGCGAAGCTGCTGCATGAGCTGCTGTTCGCTGGTGGCGGCGGTCGGACCGCCCTGCGCGGAAACAGGTGCGGGCGTGACCGTTGCGATGATGAATGCGAGCGCGAGAGCGCCGGCGATGAAGCGGATCGTAGCGAGAAGCTTCGCCATAGCATCCTCTCCCCTTATTACCCCAGTGTTCTTGTTATCGAGACCGGCGGCGCGAGCGAGGCCCGCGCCGCCGCCATTCAATCAGCTCGCGATCGATTCGTGGTAGGCGGTCTGCCAACCCCAGGCGCCGGAGCCGTAGCCGCGGACCTTGACGCGCTCCTTGTAGATCTGGGCGATGACCTCGCCGTCGCCGGCGAGCAGCGACTTGGTCGAGCACATCTCGGCGCACAGCGGCAGCTTGCCTTCAGCCAGGCGGTTGGCACCGTACTTCTCGTACTCCGCCTTGCTGCCGTCGGCTTCCGGGCCGCCGGCGCAGTAGGTGCACTTGTCCATCTTTCCACGCGAACCGAAGTTTCCGACCTGCGGATACTGCGGCGCGCCGAACGGACAGGCGTAGAAGCAATAGCCGCAACCGATGCACAGATCCTTGTTGTGCAGCACGACCGCGTCCGCCGTGGTGTAAAACACGTTGGTCGGACACACCGCCGCGCATGGCGCGTCGGTGCAGTGCATGCAGGCCATGGAGATCGAGCGCTCGCCGGGCTTGCCGTCGTTGAGCGTGACGACGCGCCGGCGGTTGATGCCCCACGGCACCT
>CAZLWN010000152.1:0-8543 GCA_964563195.1 uncultured Undibacter sp.
CTGTTTGCACGTTATGGCGACCGGACACGAATGTGATCGGTATCGGGTCGTGCGACGCCGGCGAGCCTGTTTGCTTCTTTTCCGGTATCGCTTCGAATCGCTCCCCGCTTCGGTCGTCGTGTTGATCGGTGATTGACCGCGGCAGTGGACGATTCGCGTTCAGTCGCCTCCCTAAGCTTGCCGGGCCCGCGCGGTGCGCGGGTCGGACTTTCAATATTGGGGGAGCTAACAGACAATAGAGCGGCGCCCCCCGGCTGGCCGCGTTACACCCGGTCGCGTCACCGAGTGCACCAAGTTAACTTAGATTAACATTGGGTAACCCGAACCCTTATTAGACTTTCGGCCAAGAATTTTTTGCGAAGGCTCTGAAATATCTTGATAATTATCGTCCCGCAATCGTTGCCTGGGCCGAAAACCGATGCTGCATTGCACACTGTATGAGCTATCGCGGTCCGGTACTGCTGCAAAGTTGTGGCGCAGCGATCTCGCACCGGCGGAAATTAAGCTATGTAGATTACCGGCCGGCAGGCGCATGATTGTGGCCCCGTGGCGTTTAAGAGGTTGCTTCGTTTGAACGAGGTTACGAATTATCGGTTGGTGATTGCCGACGATCATCCGCTGTTTCGCGGCGCGTTGCGCGAAGCGGTTGCCGGATTGCTGGAGCGCGTCGACATCGCGGAAGCCGGCACCTTCGATGAGGTTGCCGATTTGCTCGAGCGCGGCGGCGAGGTCGATCTCATCCTGCTGGATCTCACCATGCCCGGCGTGCGCGGCTTTTCCGGGCTCATGTATATGCGCGCGCAATATCCGAGCGTGCCGGTGATCGTGGTGTCGGCCAACGACGACCCAAGCGCCATCCGCCGCTGCATGGAATTCGGTGCCTCGGGGTTCATCCCCAAGACGCTCGGCGTTGAGGTCATGCGCAGCGCCATCCGCGGCGTGCTTGACGGTGGGCTGTGGACGCCGCCCGACATCGATCTCACCGCCGGCTCCGACGCCGAGACCAGCGAATTGATGGCGCGCATGGCGACGCTGACGCCGCAGCAGGTGCGCGTGCTGATGATGCTGTCGGAAGGACTGCTCAATAAGCAGATCGCCTATCAGCTCGGCGTGTCGGAGGCGACCGTGAAGGCGCACGTCTCCGCCATTCTGCAGAAGCTCGGCGTCGAAAGCCGCACCCAGGCGGTGATCGCCGCCGCCAAGATCGAAGCCGGCCAATGGCCGCAAGGCGCCCCGGCGGAGGGGTAGCCTCTGCTGTCGTCCCGGCCGAGCGAAGCGAGGGCCGGGACCCATAGTCCGTAGCCTATCGATGATGCAGGGATTATGGGTCCCCGCCTTCGCGGGGACGACAAAAAATATTACTCTGCCGCCGCCACCCGCAACACGCGCCATTGCGCCAAGAGCGCGCGCAGCGCCGCCGGCTTGACCGGCTTGTGCAGCACCAGAATACCTTCGGCGCGCGCCTGCTCGCGCACGGCCGGCGAGCGGTCGGCGGTGATCAGGATCGCCGGTACCTCGCCGCAGCGCCGGCGCAGCGCCAGGATCGCCTCGATGCCGTTGCCGTGGTCGAGATGATAGTCGACCAGCAACCCGTTGGGCATGGTGCGGCTTTCCGCGATCGCCGCCAGCGCGACGTCAAGATCCGGTGCCTTGATCACCGCGCAGCCCCAGCCGTGCAGCAGTGTCTCCATGCCGTCGAGCACCGCCGGCTCGTTGTCGATGCAGAGCGCGGTGGTGCCGACCAGCTGGCCGGGATCGACGCGGGCGTCGTCGCGCGCCGGCATGTCGAACGGCACCGCGCTCGACAACGGCACGGTGACCGCGAAATGCGAGCCGCGGCCCACGGTGGAGGAAACCTCTACCCGGCAACCGAGCACGCGCGCCACGCGCTCCACGATCGAAAGGCCGAGCCCCAGCCCGCGCGCGATCTTGGCGCCCTCGTCGAGGCGGTGGAACTCGATGAAAATGTCGCGCTGCTTGGACTGCGGAATGCCGACACCGGTGTCGTAGACGTCGATGCGCAAATTTCCGCCGCGGCGCCGGCAGCCGATCAGCACGCGGCCGGCAGGCGTGTATTTGATGGCGTTGGAAACCAGGTTCTGGATGAGCCGGCGCAGCAGCCGCCGGTCGGCGCGCACCACAGCCGAGCAAGGCACGAATTTGAGCTCCAGCCCCTTGCCGCCGGCGAGGGGTGAGAATTCCAGTTCGATCTGGCGCATCAGCTCGTCGATGCGGAAGCTCATGAATTCCGGGCGCATCACGCCGGTGTCGAGGCGCGAAATATCGAGCAGCGCGCCGAATATCTCCTCCACCGCCTCGAGCGAGGCATCGACATTGTCGATCAGCCGCGCCTCTTCGTGCCCGCGCCGGCGCTCGATCAGGCTGGTGACGTAAAGCCGTGCCGCGTTGAGCGGCTGCAATATGTCGTGGCTCGCCGCCGCCAGGAACTTGGTCTTGGAAATATTGGCGGCATCGGCCTCTCCCTTGGCGCGTGCCAAAGCGGCGTTGAGCAGCGTGAGCTCCTCGGTGCGCTCGCGTACGCGCCGCTCCAGCGTCTCGTTGGCGCGCTCCAGCGCTTCGGCCGCCTCGACACTGGCGGTGATGTCGGTGAAAGTGGTGACGATGCCACCGTCCGGCATGCGGTTGGCGCGCACCTCGATTACCATGCCGGGCTCGGTGAAGCGCTCCGGGAACGGCTCGTGGCCCTCGACGTAGCGCTCGAGTTGGGCGTGCACGAATTCGTCGATACGCTCGGCCTTCACATCGGCGCGCCGCGCATTGAAGCGCAGGATTTCGGCGAGCCCGATACCGGTGCGGATCAGGCTCGGCGGCAGATCGAGAATTTCGCCGAACTGCCGGTTCCAGCAGATCAGCTGCAGGTCCTTGTCGAATACTGCGATGCCCTGGCGCACGTGGTCGAGCGCGGTCTGCAATATTTCGCGGTTGTACTGGATCGCGGCGTTGGCGTCGTCGAGCAGCTTGAGCGCGGCCTTGGTCGAGACCGTGCGCTTGCGCAACAAGAGTGACAGCACCAGCCGCGATGAGGCCGCCCCGATGGCGGAGGCGAGGATGTGCTCGGCATAGCGCACCAGCCGGAAATCGGCTTCTTCCGTCGGCTCTATGCTGATGCGCTGGCTGGCGGCGAAGCTGTTGAAGGCGACGCGCGTGCGCTCGTCGCCGAGATAGCGCGCTACGGTTGTTTCGAGCTCATCCACCGTGACCGAGGAGCGCCAGAGCCGGAAGCTCGGCGCAATCGGCGTCAGCTCCGACGGCGCGAACAAATTGGCCTGCAACCGCTCGATCGGAGAGGGCGCCTGGCGCAGCGAGAAGCCGACATAGGCGAGGATGTTGATCATCAGGCTCCACACCACGCCGTGCACCAGCGGCGGCAGGTGAAGCCCCAGCAAGTGCTGCGGCCGCAGTATGGCGATGCCCCACGGCCCGTCGGTCAGGATGTGCCGCCCGACAATGCCGATATCGGCAAAGCTCGGCAGCAGCAGCGTATAGGCCCATACCAGGATGCCGGCGGTCATGCCGGCGATGGCGCCGACGGCGGTGGCGCGCCGCCACAACAGCCCGCCGAAAAACGCCGGCGCCAGCTGCGCGATCGCCGCGAAGGAGAGAATGCCGATGGCGAAAAGCTGCGCCTCGCCGGCCGAGCGGTAATACAGGTAGGCGAGCAGCAGCAGGGCGAAGATTGCCACCCGCCGCACGGTGAGCAGCAGCGAGCCGATATTCTCACGGCCGGTAATCAGCGCTTCGCGCCGCTGCAGCACCAGCGGCATGACGATGTCGTTCGACACCATGATCGAAAGCGCGACCGATTCCACGATCACCATGGCGGTCGCGGCCGACAAGCCGCCGACGAAGGCGGCGATGGTGAGGATGCTGGAGCCGGCGTGCAGCGGTAGCGCCAGCACGAACATGTCGCTGTCGACGGTGCCGGTCGGAAAGGTCAGGAGACCGGCGAGCGCGATCGGCACCACGAACAGGTTGATCAGTACCAGATAGAGCGGAAACAGCCAGCGCGCGCGCTTGATCTCGGCTTCATTGTGGTTCTCCACCACCGCCACATGAAATTGCCGTGGCAGCAAAATGATTGCGACAAACGACAGCAGCATGGTGGCGATTAGCGTGCCGAAAGATGGCTCGCGCATGAAAATCGCGGCCGTGTTCGGCTGTGCCCGCGCGGCTTCCAGCAGCGCGCTCGGCCCTCCAAACATCCAGAACGTCACGAAGATACCGACTGCCAGAAATGCGAACAGCTTGACGATGGACTCGGTTGCGATCGCTAGCATCAGGCCGTCCTGATGCTCGGTGGCGTCGATATGGCGGGTGCCGAACAGCACCGCGAACGCCGCCATCGACAACGCCACGAACAACGCGATATCGCCGAGCAAGGGCCGCGTCACCCCGGCGCCCGGCGCGATGTGCGCAATAATGGTCTCCAGCGAGGACGACACCGCCTTGAGCTGCAACGCGATGTAGGGAACGGTGCCGACGATGGCGATCAGCGCGACGGTAGCGGCCACCGCCTGGCCCTTGCCGTAGCGCGCGGCGATGAAGTCGGCAATTGAGGTGATGTTCTGCGCCTTGGCCAGCCGCACGATGCGCACGATCAGCGGCGTGAACAGGCCGATCATCAGCACCGGGCCGATATAGATGGTGAGGAACTCGTAGCCGGTGCGCGAAGCCGAGCCGACCGAGCCGAAGAAAGTCCAGGAGGTGCAATAGATCGCCAGCGACAGCGGATAGATCAGAAGCTGGGTGCGGCCGTCGTGGCGCAAGCGGCGCCTGCGGTCCCCGTAGCTCGCCACCAGGAACAGCAGCCCGATATAGGCAAGCGCCACCGCAATGACGACCCAGCCCTGCAGCATGTACGCTCCGTTTTGAGGCCAAGCCCCGCTTCAACGGCCGGCCCCCACCTAAACTAGTGTATCGCCTGCCAAGTCACCATAGAATGCAGGCGGGTCTATTCGCGGCTGCCGGACGCTGCACCCGCCGAAAAGCCCAGTTTTGCGGGCCAATTGCGCTAGGCTGGCCGCCGCAAGGGCCTAAGAACGACGCCGGGCGGGGGTCAATGGCAACAGTCAGCAACGCAACGCCGCTGATCGCGCTCGACGCCATCGTCATCGATACCGAGACGACCGGGCTCGATCCGGCCAAGGCACGCATCGTCGAAATCGCCGCGCTGCCGCTCAAAGGCGGCAAGCTCGACGAAAAGGCGGCGCTGCGCCAACTGGTGCATCCCGGCGTGCCGATTCCGCCGGTCGCGACCAAAATCCATAAAATCGACGACGCCATGGTGGCGTCGGCGCCTGGGTTTGCCGCCGTGTGGCCGGACCTCGCCACCGCGATCTCCGACTCGATCCTGATCGGCCACACGCTCGGCTTCGATCTCGCCGTGCTCAAGCGCGAATGCCAACGGACGGGCCTGCCTTGGGCGCCGCCGCGCACGCTCGATACCTGCCTGCTGGCGGAGGTGGCCGAGCCCAACCTTGGCGGCTTCACGATCGAGCATCTGGCGAGCTGGCTCGGCGTTAATGTCGACGGCCGCCATTCCGCGCTCGGCGATGCCACCGTGACCGGCCGCATTTTCCTCGCGCTGCTGCCCAAGCTGCGCGAGGGCAATATCCGTACCTTGGCCGAAGCCGAGCAGGCCTGCCTGGCGCTCACCCATGTGCTCGAGGATCAGCACCGCGCTGGCTGGGAAGCGGTGGCGGCGCCGCGCGCGCGCGAGGAGCGCACGCTCGCGCGTATCGATCCCTATCCCTATCGCCACCGCGTCTCCGACGTGATGAGCGCGCCACCGCAATTCATCGCCGCCGGCGCCGCGCTTGGCGACGCCCTGCAACGCATCGCGCAGGACAAGATCTCCTCGCTGCTGGTGCCGGCCAAGGATGAGGGCCGCCCGATGCGCGCGCGCGACACCGGTATTATCACCGAGCGCGACGCGCTGCGCGCGGTCGCCGCTCACGGCGTCGAGGCGCTGACGCGGCCGGTCGGCGCTTTCGCCAGCAAACCGTTGGTGGCGATGCAGGCCGCAGGCTTCGTCTATCGCGCGCTCAGCCTCATGAACCGGTTCAACTTTCGCCATCTCGGCGTCGAAGACGAGAACGGCGAGATTTGCGGCATCGTCACCTCGCGCGACCTGTTACGCCTGCGCGCCCAGGAGGCGACGCTCCTCGGCGACAGCCTCGACCGGGCCGACGACGTGCCGACGCTGGCCGCGGCCTGGGCGCGGTTGCCGCAGGCCGTTGGCGCCCTGCTGGCGGAAGAGGTGAGCGGACGCGACATCGCCGCGGTGATCTCGCGCGAGCTCTGCGCGCTCACCCGGCGCGCCGGCGTGCTGGCCGAGCGGCGCATGAAAGAAGAAGGGCAGGGCGACGCACCGTGCCCCTATGCCTTGTGCGTGCTCGGCTCCGGCGGCCGTGGCGAGAGCCTGCTCGCCATGGATCAGGACAATGCCATCGTGTTCGCGGAAGGGCAGCCCGGCGGCGCCGCCGACATCTGGTTCGCCCGGCTGGGCGGCATGGTCGCCGATATCCTGCACGAGGTGGGCGTGCCCTATTGCGAGGGCGGCGTGATGGGCAGTAACGAGAAATGGCGCGGCTCACTTGCGACCTGGCGTGCGCGCGTTTCCGACTGGATCACCCGTTCGAAACCGGAGGACCTGCTTTCGGTCGACATCTTTTTCGATCTGGTCGGCGTTTATGGCGACCCTGCGCTGGCGCAGGAGCTATGGCGCAGCGGCTTCGATACCGCGCAGGGCAATGCCGCCTTCGCCAAGTTGCTGGCGGATGCCCCCGGCGGAATGCCACCCGGGCTCAATTTGTTCGGCGGCTTGCGCACCGAAAACGGCCGTATCGATCTCAAGAAGGTCGGCTTGTTCGGTATCGTCGGCACCGCGCGCGTCTTGGCGGTGCGCTATCACCTGCTCGAGCGTTCGACGCCGGCGCGGCTGGCCGCCGCCGCCGCGCTCGGCCGCGGCCAGCACGACCTTGACGCGCTGGCGCGCGCGCAAGGCTTGTTCCTCGATCTCATCCTCGATCAGCAGATCGCCGACGTCAGAGCCGGCCTGCCGCTGAGCAACAAGATCGCCGTCAAGCGGTTGACCCGCGCGCAGCGCGGCGCTTTACGCGAGGCGCTCGGCGCCGTGCGCCATCTCGATGGGCTCACGCGCGACCTGCTTTTTTGAATAGCTGCCGCGATTTGACGGCAAGCCGCCCGCGCGGCATTGAAGGTCCGTCTTGTCCGCACCGCCCGCCATCTCCCGCCCCGTCATGCTCCGGCGCCTCGCGGAGACGCTTGTGCTTGCCGCGATCGGCGGTGCCGTCTTCACCCTCGTTGGGGTGCCAGCGGGCTGGATGTCGGGCGCGATCATCGTGGTGGCCGCTGCGGCGTTGGCTGGCCGGCCGATGCTGATGCCGGTGCCGGTGCTGCGTTTCCTGTTCGTCGTCATCGGCATCTCGCTGGGTGCGGTGGTGACCCCGGAAACTCTGCACGGCATCGCCACCTATCCGGTAAGCGTCGCCCTGCTGATCGTGGCCATGCTTTGCCTTAGCGTCGGCGGCACCGTTTATCTGCGTCTCGTCCATGGCTGGGACACGCTGTCCGCCTTCCTCGCGTCTTCACCCGGCGCCATGTCGCAGGTTCTGGCCGCCGCCGCCGAGCTTGGCGCCGAGCTGCGTGGGGTCGCCATCGCGCAGAGCGTGCGCGTCGTGGTCGTGGCCGTTTGCTTCCCGGCGGCCATGGCGCTGCTCGGCCTTGCCGGCGAGGCACGGCCCCGCCCGAGCAACCCGCTCAACTTCGCGATTGTCGACGAGCTGGCGATACTTGTGGCGGTCTCGACCGCGGGAGCGTTGCTTTTCCATCGCTTCCGCATTCCCGGCGGGCTGCTGTTCGGCGCGCTGTTTACCTCGGCGGTGCTACACGGCAGCGGCCTCATCCATGCCGCGGTGCCGCCCTGGGTCGCTAATGCCGCCATGGTCGCGCTCGGCGGCGTGATCGGGGCGCGCTTTGCCAACACGCCGCTGCGCCTGTTGTCGAGCTATCTCGGTGCCGCGTTCGGTTCGATCGCGGTGCTGCTGGTGATCGCCGGGCTGTTTGCCGCCGCCGTCATCAGCGTCTTCGCCTTGCCCGCGGCCGACGTTACGATTGCCTTTGCGCCCGGCTCGGTCGACGCCATGATGCTGTTGGCGATCGCGCTCGCGCTCGATCCGGTCTATGTCGGCGCCCACCACGTCACGCGCATCATGTTCGTCTCGCTGTTGATGCCGGTGGTCGCACGCTGGATCGCGCGCAAGCCCGCCCACGAACGCGAGCAGCCGCGCGAGCAGCCGCCGTTTCAGGATTGATCGCCCAGGAAAGGGTTCGGCGCTATTCCGCTGCCAGTGCCTGCTCGCGGGTCGGCAATTTGAGCCGGTCCCACACGTCGGTGAGCGCTTCCGCCAGCCGATCGATCAGCGCGTCATCGTGGTAGGGCGACGGCGTGATGCGCAACCGCTCCATGCCGCGCGGCACGGTCGGATAGTTGATCGGCT
>CAZLWN010000153.1:0-8516 GCA_964563195.1 uncultured Undibacter sp.
CGTTGGTGGCGAAGCCGCCGAGCGCCTTGTAGAGCGCGGCCGGCACGTTGCGCACCCGGAACACGAAGGTGGTGATGACCTTGCCGTTGCCGGGTTCCACCCATTTCTTCTCTTTCGACAGCACGACGAAGCGCGTGGTCGAATGGGTCTCATCCTCGACATTTTCCTTTAGGACGTTGAGGCCGTAGATTTCCGCCGCCAGCTGCGAAGCGATGGCAGCGCGGCTCTTGTCCTTGCTCTCGGCCACTTCGCGTGCCGAGCCGGCGGTGTCGGCGGCGACCACCGACTTCAGTTTTAGTTGACGGATGATGTCGCGGCATTGGCCGAGCGCCATGACGTGGCTTTGCACGGTCTTGATCGTCTGCAGCGTAGCGCCCTTCGGCGCCATCAGCTGGTTGCGGATCGGCAGGAACCATTCGGCGACGATGTGCAGCTGCGCGGTCGGCATCAAATGGTGAATGTCGGCGACACGGCCGGCCACCGAGTTCTCGATCGGGATCATGCCGAGTTCGGCGTCGCCGGCGGTGAGCGCGGCGAAGCAATCCTCGAAGGTCGGGCAGGGCAGCGGCTCGTGATCCGGATAGGCCTCGCGGCAGGCGAGATGCGAATTTGCGCCTGGCTCGCCCTGGAAAACGATCTTCTTTGCGGCCATGTTGCTATCCGTTTTTCGCCTGCGCATGATCTTAATCCGAAAACCGGTGCCCATCCCCGATCAAGTCGAGGACATGCTTTTCGGGATCATCCGCTGGCGTTCGTTACGCAGACCTTACGCTTTAAGTCAACCGCCGAGCAGGGCGCGCGCCTTCGCTAATTCTTCCGGCGTGTCGACACCGAGCGGTACGCTTTTCACCAGCACCACATCGATGCGCATGCCGGCGTCGAGCGCGCGCAACTGCTCGAGCTTCTCGCGTTGCTCGTTGGCCGACGGTGGCAGCTTGACGAAACGTTCGAGTGCCGGCCGCCGGTAAGCGTAAAGCCCGATGTGGTGGTAGTGCGGACCGGGGCCACTGGCGTCGGCCCGCGTGAAGCTCGCGGCGCGTAGCCGGCCGGGCGCAACGAACGTTCCCTTGACCTTCACCACATGCGGATTGGTGCGCTCGGCCAGATCGGTGATTTCAGCGGCCAACGTCGAAATATCGACCGCCGGGTCATCGAGCGGCTTGAGCGCCGCGCGAATGTCGGCGGAATCGATGGTCGGCAGGTCGCCCTGCACATTGACCACAATGTCCAGGCGATGTTCGGGATCGAGCGCCTCCACCGCCTCGAAGATACGGTCGGAGCCGGAAATGTGATCGGCGCGGGTCATCACCGCTCGGCCGCCGGCCTTTTCCACCGCCGCGGCCACCGCTTCGGAATCAGTCGCCACCACGGCTTCGCCAATCTTGGCGGCGGCGGCGCGCCGCAGCACGTGCACGATCATTGGCAGGCTGGCGATATCGGCCAGCGGCTTGCCGGGCAAGCGGTTGGAGGCCATGCGGGCCGGGATGAGAATGATCGCGTCGGGCATCGGTTGGAGCCGCCGGCGCCGCCCGGCCGGACTTGGCGATGGTCGAAAAGGGCCGTGGCGCTTATACGGGTTGCCAGAGCCGAGGCAAACCGGTATCTGTCCGCCGCCGCCGGGCCCCCGGCTGGCACACGCCGACTGTTTTGCCCGGCTGCGAGACCCGTAATTCGATGAATTCCTTCGAGCTCAACAAGATTCTCGGCGCCATTCTTGGCACCTGCCTGATCACGCTCGCGCTCAATATCGGTGCCGGCGCCATTTTCGCGCCCGAGAAGCCCGCCAAACCGGGCTACCTGATCGCAGTGAAGACGGAAGGTGGCGGCGCGAAAAAAGCCGAAGCAGCGAAGGAAACGCCGCTGCCGGTGCGGCTGGCCAAGGCGTCGGCGGAAAAGGGCCAGGCAATCGCCAAACAGTGCCAGGCCTGTCACACCTTCGCGAAGGGCGGCCCCAACCGGGTCGGTCCCAATCTCTGGGACGTGGTCGGGGAAGCGCGCGGGGAAGGCCGCAGTTTCAACTTCTCCGCCGCGATGAAGGCCAAGGGCGGCAAGTGGACCTTTGAAGAGCTCGACAAGTTCATCGCCGATCCGCGTGGCTATATCCCCGGCACCGCGATGACTTATGCCGGCATCAAGAACGAGCAGCAGCGCGCCAACGTGATCGACTACCTGCACACGCTCTCGGACAATCCGGTGCCGCTGCCGAAGGCGCAGGCCGAAAATGCGCCGGCGCCGGCCGCCAGCGGGGCGCCTGCGGGCGGCGAGGCCAAGCCGGCCGAGGCACCAAAACCTGCGCCGGCGGCGCCCGCCGCCGCGCCGAAGTAAATTAACGGCAAGGCTTTGCTCGCGCGGCTGGGCAGTGCCCGGCCGTTTTTGTCGCCCCGCCTGCTTGCGGCGATTGGCCACGGAAATTTGAGCGCCGCCGCGCGTTACTTGTTGGCAATGCTGGTCGCGGACCGAAAAACCGACATAATCGCCGGCAATGGCGTCATGGACCGCTGCGGGCGCCCGGAGCACTTTCAATGAAAATGAGCCGCCGATCAATCCTTCGCGCCACCGCCGCCACGCTGGCAGCGCCGGCTTTGGGCGCACTGGGCGCCGAGCCTCTTGCGCGGATAGCCGCGGCACAGGAGCCAAGTTGGAAGCACGGCCTGTCGCTGTTCGGCGAGCCGAAATATCCCGCTGGCTTTAAGCATTTCGACTACGTCAACCCCGCCGCGCCGCAGGGCGGCACGGTGCGGCAGATCGCATTCGGCACCTTCGATAACTTCAACATGGTGGTGGCCGGCGTCAAAGGCAGCCTGGCCAACGGTCTCGAACTGATCAGCGAGACCCTGAGCACGTCGGCGCTCGACGAGGTGTCCACCGAATACGGGCTGCTGGCGGAAGCGATCAGCTACCCGCCCGACCGCTCCACGGTCACCTACCGGCTGCGCGCCAATGCGCGCTGGCACGACGGCAAGCCGGTGACGCCGGAAGACGTCATGTTTTCATTGGATACGTTCAAGAAAAACAGCCCGCAGCTCGCCGCCTATTACCGGCACGTCACAAGAGCGGAAAAAACCGGCGAGCGCGACGTGACATTCGCCTTCGACGGGCCCGGCAATCGCGAATTGCCGCAAATCGTCGGCCAGCTGACCGTGCTGCCGAAACATTGGTGGGATGGCACCGATGCCAAGGGGCGCAAGCGCGACGTCACGCGGACCACACTTGAGCCGCCGCTCGGCTCCGGTCCCTATCGCGTGAAGGATTTCACGCCCGGCCGCACCATCGTCTACGAGAAGGTTGCGGACCATTGGGGCAGGGACTTGAACGTCTATGTCGGCGTCAACAATTTTGCGCAGATCCGTTACGATTATTACCGCGACTCCACGGTCGCGCTGGAAGCGTTCAAGGGCGACCAGGTCGACTGGCGCAACGAAAACAGCGCCAAGAACTGGGCGACCGCCTACGATTTTCCCGCGGTGCACGAGAAAAAGGTAGTGCTGGAGGAATTCCCGATCCGCAATTTCGGGATCATGCAGGCTTTCGCCTTCAACATCCGGCGCGAAAAATTCAAGGATCCGCGCGTGCGCCGTGCCTTCAACTTCGCGTTCAATTTCGAGGAGATGAACAAGCAGATTTTCTTCGGCCAATATACACGCATTGCCAGCTATTTCGAGGGCACCGAACTGGCGTCCTCAGGTGTGCCGGAGGGCAAGGAGCTTGAAATCCTGCAAGCCGTGCGCGATCAGGTGCCGGCCGAATTGTTCAGCAAGACCTACACCAATCCGGTCGGCGGCAATCCGCAGGCGGCGCGCAACAATCTGCGCGAGGCGCTTAAGCTGTTCCGCGAAGCCGGCTATGTGATCAAGAAAACCAAGCTCGTCAATGCCAAGACCGGCGAGCCGTTTAGCGTGGAATTCCTGATGGACGATCCCGCCAGCCAGCGTTTTGTGCTGTTCTACCGGCCATCGCTGCAACGCATCGGCATGACGGTAAACGTGCGCATGGTCGATGCCGCGCAGTACGAGAACAGGGTGCGGCAATGGGATTTCGACATCATCAACGCGTCCTGGGGCGAGTCGCTGTCGCCCGGCAACGAGCAGCGCGGCTATTGGGGCTCGCGCGCCGCCGACCAGCCCGGCTCGCGCAACCTGGTTGGCATCAAGAACCCGGCGGTCGACAAGTTGATAGAGCGCGTGATCTACGCCAAGGACCGCGACGAACTGGTCGCGGCCACCAAGGCGCTCGACCGCGTACTGTTGTGGAATTTCTACGTCGTGCCGCAATGGACCTACGGCAAGCAGCGCACGGCGCGCTGGGACCGCTTCGGCCGCCCGCAGCCCATGCCGAAATACGGGTTGTTGGCGTTCCCCAATATCTGGTGGTGGGACAAGGACAAGGCGGCCAAGGTGCCGCAACGGTCATAAATTTCATGAAACTAAGCCGCCGTCGCGCGTTGAGCCTTGCCGCCGCAGCGGTTGCCGCGCGCGCCGGCGGGCGCCTCGTCGTTCCGGCCGCCGCGCAAGACGTCGAGCGTCACGGCATGTCCGCCTTCGGCGATCTCGCGCTGCCGCCGGATTTTCCGCATTTCCCCTACGTCAATCCGCAGGCGCCGAAAGGCGGGATATATTCGGAAATAGCGAGCAGCCGCGGCTATAACGGGTCGTTTCTCACCTTCAATTCGCTCAACAGCTACATCCTCAAGGGAGACGGTGCGTTTGGGATGGACCTCACCTTTGCCGTGCTGATGGTGCGTTCAGGCGGTGAGCCCGACGCCATGTACGGACAAGCCGCGCGCGCCGTGCGCATTTCGCCCGATGGGCTGACCTGCCGCTTCCTGCTGCGCTCGCAAGCGAAATTTCATGACGGCACGCCGCTCACTGCTCACGACGTCGCCTGGTCGCTCGCCACGCTGAAGGACAAAGGCCACCCGATCATCAGCCAGCTCTTGCGCGACATGAAAAGCGCCGAAGGCGCGGACGATCGCACGGTGGTGGTGCGCTTTACGGAGAAGCGCGGGCGCGACGTGCCGCTGTTCGTCGCCTCCCTGCCGATCTTCTCGCGCGCCTATTATGCCAAGCAGCCGTTCGACCAGACGACGCTCGAGATTCCACTTGGCAGTGGCGCCTATAAGGTCGGCAAGTTCAATGCCGGCCGCTTTATCGAATACGAGCGCGTTAAAGACTGGTGGGGCGCCGATCTGCCGGTCTCGAAAGGTCAGAACAATTTCGACACCGTGCGGTTCGAATATTACCGCGACCGCGAGGTCGGCTTCGAGGGTTTCACCGCCGGCAGCTACTTGTTCCGCGAGGAGTTCACCTCGCGCACCTGGGCGACGCGCTATAACTTCCCCGCCTTCAAAGACGGCCGCGTCAAACGCACGGAATTTCTGGACGACACGCCGTCCGGCGCGCAAGGCTGGTTCATCAATACGCGGCGGGCGAAATTCAAGGATCGGGGCCTGCGCGAGGCGCTGATCGACGCCTTCGATTTCGAATGGACGAATAAAAACATCATGTATGGTTCCTACATTCGTACGCAGTCGGTGTTCGAGAACTCGCCGATGAAGGCGGTGGGCAAGCCGTCCGCTGACGAGCTCAAACTGCTGGCGCCATTCCGCGGCAAGGTGCCGGACGAAGTGTTCGGCGAGCCATACGTGCCGCCGGTGACCGACGGTTCCGGCCGCGACGTTCGCTGGCTGCGGCGCGGCGCGCAACTGCTGACCGCTGCCGGCTATCCGATCAAGGGCGGCAAACGGCTGCTGCCCGACGGTGCGCCGGTTGCCATCGAGTTCCTGATCGACGAGCCGACCTTCAAGCCGCACCATCTGCCCTATATCCGGAACCTGGCAACGCTCGGTATCGAGGCGAGCTTACGTATCGTCGACCCGGTGCAATACCGCGCCCGCGTCGACGATTTCGATTTCGACATTACGGTGGAGCGCTTCAGCTTCTCCGCTACGCCAGGCGATTCCCTGCGCAGCTATTTTACTTCGCGGGCCGCCCGTACCAAGGGCTCGCAGAATCTGGCCGGTATCGCCGACCCGGCGGTGGACGCGCTGATCGACATCATCATCGCCGCCAAGACGCGCGAGGAGCTCGTCACCGCTTGCCGGGCGCTCGATCGCGTATTCCGCGCCGGGCGCTACTGGATTCCGCATTGGTACAAAGCGTCGCACTGGATCGCCTATTGGGATGCGTTCGGCTTTCCCGCTGCTCAACCACGCTATTTCCGCGGCATTCCAGAGACTTGGTGGTACGACGCCGACAAGGCGGCGAAACTGAAACGGAAGGGCTAACGTGGACAACCGCGCCGCGCTTGGTTCCCGCCACCTTCGCGTTTATGTTGTGGAATTGTCATAGGACGTAGACGCCCGCCACAGGTTATGGTGGGCGGCCCGGCACCCCGGGCCCTGCCACAGGTCGGTATCACCCGCATGAGCGCCTATATCATCCGCCGCCTGCTGTTCATGATTCCCACGATGTTCGGGATCATGCTGGTGGCCTTCGTGGTCGTGCAGTTCGCCCCTGGCGGCCCGGTCGAGCAGGTGATCGCCAAGCTGACCGGCGCGGACACCGGCGCCACCTCGCGCATTTCCGGCTCGGCCGGTGGCGATTTCGGCAGCCGCGGCATGGCTAAGGGCGGTTCGCAGGTGGACGCGGTCACCTCCAAATATCGCGGCGCGCAAGGGCTCGACCCGGAATTCATCAAGAAGCTGGAGAAGCAGTTCGGCTTCGACAAGCCGGCCTATGAGCGCTTCTTGATCATGCTGTGGAACTACATCCGCTTCGACTTCGGCCAGAGTTATTTCCGCGACGTCAGTGTGATGCAATTGGTCAAGGAGAAGTTGCCGGTTTCGATGTCGCTCGGCATCTGGATGACCCTGCTCACCTACTTGATCTCGATTCCGCTCGGCATCCGTAAAGCGGTGGACGCCGGCTCGCATTTCGACATGTGGACCTCGACCGTGATCGTGATCGGCTACGCCATCCCCGGCTTTCTGTTCGCGATTCTATTAATCGTATTGTTCGCCGGCGGCTCGTTCTTCGATTGGTTTCCATTACGCGGACTGGTCTCGGAGAACTTCTGGCAATTGCCGTGGTACGCCAAGATTGGCGACTATTTCTGGCACCTCACCTTGCCGATCATCTCGATGGCGATCTCAGCCTTCGCCACCATGACCCTGCTGACTAAGAACTCGTTTCTCGACGAGATCCGCAAGCAATATGTGCTCACCGCCCGCGCCAAGGGCTGCACCCGCAACCAGGTGCTCTACGGCCACGTGTTCCGCAACGCCATGCTGATCGTGGTCGCGGGTTTTCCCGGCGCCTTCGTTTCCGCCTTCTTCACCGGCGCGCTGCTGATCGAGACCATCTTCTCGCTCGACGGGCTCGGCCTGCTCGGCTTCGAAAGCGTGCTAAACCGCGACTATCCTGTGGTGTTCGCCACGCTCTACATCTTCTCACTCATCGGCGTGGTGGTGAACCTGATCTCCGATCTCACCTATACCTGGATCGATCCGCGCATCGATTTCGAGACGCGGGAGGTGTGATCCGTGGACGCGCGCACCGGCATCGAGCAGCCTGACACGACCGAGGTCGGCCCCGGTTACATCAACGTGCCGCCGGAGCGGCGCTGGATCACGATTTCGCCGCTCAACAAACGGCGCTGGGAAAATTTCAAGGCCCACCGGCGCGGCTATTGGTCGTTATGGATCTTCCTGGTGATGTTTCTGATCTCGATGTTTGCGGAATTCATTGCCAACGACAAGCCAATGTTCATCGCGGTCAACGGTCACTTCTATTTCCCGGCAGTGGTGACCTATCCCGACACCGTATTCGGCAAGCCCAATGATCCGAACATGTTCGGCACTGCCGCCGACTACCGCGATCCCTATCTGATCGATTTGATCGACAAGGAAGGCGGCATCGTGATCTGGCCGCTGATTCACTTCTCCTACAACACGCAGGTGAGCAAGCCGCCGTCGCCGTTCCCGTCCAAGCCGACCTGGCTGTTGACCGACAAGGACTGCGCCTTCGCCGCCACCCACGGCTTCGCCAAATGCAGCGAGATCGAATCCAACTGGCTCGGCACCGATGACGGCGGCCGCGATGTCACGGCGCGGCTGATCTACGGCTTCCGCGTCTCGGTGCTGTTCGGCCTGTGTCTGACCATCATATCCTCGATCATCGGCGTCGCCGCCGGCGCGGTGCAGGGCTATTTCGGCGGCTGGACCGATCTCTTGTTCCAGCGCTTCATCGAGATTTGGACCTCGATTCCTTCGCTCTATCTGCTGTTGATTATTTCTTCGGTGCTGGTGCCGGGCTTCTTCGTGTTGCTCGGAATATTGCTGCTGTTCTCCTGGGTGGCGCTGGTCCACCTCGTGCGCGCCGAATTCCTGCGCGGGCGCAATTTCGAATACATCCAGGCGGCGCGCGCGCTCGGTGTGTCGAACCGCACGATCATCTTCCGCCATCTGCTGCCGAACGCCATGGTGGCGACCATGACCTTCCTGCCGTTCATCCTGTCGT
>CAZLWN010000154.1:0-8387 GCA_964563195.1 uncultured Undibacter sp.
TGCTCAGCCTGTGGCTGCGCCGGCTGCCGACCGACCGCATCGAAAGGTTGCGTGAACGGACGACGGTGCCACTGGTCGTCTACGGCAAGCGCGGCAATGCCGAATTGCTCACCGCCGTGGACGACATAGCGGAGCGGCTCGGCCTTTCGCCCGGCGTGGCGCTGGCGCAGGCGCGCGCCATGCATCCGGGCATCGAGGCCATCGCGGAAGACGCCGGGGCAGACAGCCAACTGCTGGAATCGGTCGCCGACTGGTGCCTGCGCTACACGCCGCTGGTGGCGTGCGATCCGCCCGACGGCCTGCTGCTCGACACCACCGGCTGCGCACATCTCTATGGCGGCGAGGACGCGCTGGTGGCCGATCTCAGCGGCCGGCTGGAGAGAGCCGGCCTCGCCTATCGCATCGCCATCGCCGGCAGCATCGGCGCCGCCTGGGCCGTCGCCCATTATGGAGAGCCGGGAAGTTTTGCGTGCGGCGAAGAGCGCGCATTGCTGGCGCCGTTGCCACTCACCGCGCTGCGGCTTGACGCTGGCACCGTGGCAGCGCTGGCGCGCGTCGGCCTCAAACGCATCGGCAACATGATCGATCTGCCCCGCGCGCCGCTGACTGCGCGCTTCGGCGCGGACCTGCTGCGCCAGCTCGACCGCGCGCTGGGGGCCGAACACGAGCCGCTGACGCCGCGGCTGCCGGCGGCGCCTTACGTTGCCGAGCAGCGCTTTGCCGAGCCGATCGCGCACGAGCAGGACGTGCTGGCTAGCGTGGCGCGTCTGGCGAGGCGATTGGAAATCGCGCTCGAGCGGCGCGGCGACGGCGCCCGCCGGCTCGAGCTCACACTATTCCGCACCGACGGCGCGCTGCGCCGCATCGCCGCTGGCACATCGCGGCCCTTGCGCGATCCTGCGCAAATCCGCGCGCTGTTCGTCGAGCGGCTCAACGCACTGTCCGACACGCTCGATCCCGGCTTCGGCTTCGACATGGCGCGGCTCTCGGTGCTGGTGGTCGAGCCCTGCCCGCCCGAACAAATCGGGATTGGCAGCGCAGAGGACGCGGCCGAACTCGACCGCCTCATCGACCGGCTGAGCGCGCGGCTGGGCGCGTGCCGCGTGCGCCGGCCGGTGGCGCAGGACAGCCATATTCCTGAAATCGCCGGATCTTGCGTGCCGGCGCAGATGACGGGGACCGATAACGGCTGGGACGCGTTCCGCCGCCACTGCGCCGACGCCGGCTTGGCGCCGCGGCCCTTGCGGCTGCTGGCGCGGCCGGAGCCGATCGAAGCGGTGGCCGAAGTGCCGGACGGCCCGCCTTTGCGCTTCCGCTGGCGGCGCGCGCTGCACGAAGTGATTGCCGCCGAAGGCCCCGAGCGCATCGAGGGCGCCTGGTGGAGCGAACATGGCGGACCGGCGCGGGATTATTTCCGCGTCGAGGACAAATCTAGTTTGCGCTTCTGGCTGTTCCGCGCCGGGCTCTACCGCGACCTCGCCCAGGGCGCCGTCGCGCCGAGTTGGTTCCTGCACGGGACCTTTGCGTGACTTCTTACCCTCTCCCCTTGTGGGAGAGGGTGGTCCGAGCGAAGCGAGGACCGGGTGAGGGGGAAATGCCAAAGTACCGAGTTGAAAAATTCAAGCGGAGCCAAGCGCGTCATCTGCGTCATGCATTGACGGATGCTGAATTTGAGCTCTGGCAACTGCTTCGCTCGCGTCAACTCGCCGACACAAAATTCCGCCGGCAAGTGCCGCTCGGACCTTGGGTCGTTGACTCTGTGTCATTCGAACAAATGCTCGTCATTGAGGCAGATGGCAGTCAGCATGCTGAGAATGTACGCGATCAGATTCGCGATGCTGACTTGCGAAGCCGCGGCTTTCGCATCCTGCGTTTCTGGAACAACGACATCCTTGGGAATGCGGACGGCGTGCTCCAGCAAATCATGGACACGATCGAGCGATTCCCCTCACCCCGCGGCCTTCGGCCGCGACCCTCTCCCACAGGGGGAGAGGGTTAGTCAGTGCCTGTGTTGCGTCCATGCGTTATCTTGAATTCGCCGTTGCCTCCAATTTCTCCTTCCTGCGCGGGGCCTCGCACCCGGAAGAATTGATGGTGCAGGCGGCCCATTTGGAGCTGGCCGGCCTCGGGCTGTGCGACCGCAATTCGGTCGCCGGTGTGGTACGCGCGCATCTGGCCAAGCGCGAGCAGAGCCTGCCGCTTCGTTATCACCCAGGCGCGCGGTTGGTGTTCGCCGACGGCACGCCGGACATTCTGGCCTATCCACGCGACCGCGCCGCCTGGGGCAGGCTCTGCCGCCTGCTCACGCTCGGCAATCTGCGCGCCAAGAAGGGCGACTGCATCCTGCATCTCGACGATTTGCTCGCACACAGTTTTGGGCTCGAATTGATTGCCATGGACGGCACGGCGCGGTTACTCGCTCAACTGCGCGAAGCGGCCCCCGACCGCGTCCGGTTGGCGGCCTCGATGCTCTATCGCGGGCGCGACCGGGCAAGACTCAAGCGGCTGACGGCGCTGGCGCGCGAAACCCAGGTGCCGCTGCTCGCGGTCAACGACGCGCTCTATCATCATCCTGACCGGCGCCCGCTGGCCGACGTGCTCACCTGCATTCGCGAGAAGGTCACCATCGACCGCGCCGGCCGCAAACTCGCCGCCAACGCCGAGCGCCATCTGAAGCCGCCGGAGGAAATGGCGCGCCTGTTCCGCGACGCGCCGGAAGCAATCGAAGAAACGATCAAGCTCAGCGCGGCTCTCAGTTTCTCACTCAATGAACTGCGCTACGAATATCCCGACGAGCAAGTGGCAGGCTTTGCCAGTGCGCAGGACGCGCTCGCACATCTGGCTTACGAGGGCGCGGCGCAGCGCTATCCAAACGGTATCCCCGCCAAGGTGCGCGCCGGCATCGACCATGAACTGAAACTGATCGCGCAACTGCAATACGCGCCCTATTTTATCACCGTGCACGACATCGTGCGCTTCGCGCGCTCGCAAGGCATCCTCTGCCAGGGCCGCGGCTCGGCGGCCAATTCCGCCGTCTGCTTCTGTCTCGGCATCACCGAGGTCGATCCCAACCGCGCCGATCTCTTGTTCGAACGCTTCATCTCGCCCGAGCGGCGTGAGCCGCCCGACATCGACGTCGATTTCGAGCACGAGCGGCGCGAAGAGGTCATTCAATACATCTACCGTAAATACGGGCGCGCGCGCGCCGACATCGCCGCCACCGTGATCTCCTATCGCGGGCGCTCGGCCATCCGCGAGGTCGGCAAGGCCTTCGGCTTGAGCGAAGACACCATCGGCGCGCTGTCGTCCTCGATCTGGGGCGGGGGCGGCGGCGGCACGGCCGATCTCACGCGCGCCGGCCTCTCCGCCGACAGCCGGCGTGTCAAGCAGATCGCGGCGCTAGCGCGCGAAATCGTCGGCTTCCCGCGCCATCTCTCCCAGCACGTCGGCGGCTTCATCATCACGAGGAGCCGGCTCGACAAGGTGATGCCGATCGGCAATGCGGCCATGGACGAGCGCACCTTCGTCGAATGGGACAAGGACGATCTCGACGCGCTCGGCATTCTCAAGATCGACGTGCTCGGCCTCGGCATGCTGAGCTGCCTGCGCAAGGCGCTGGACCTGGTGGAGCGGCATTACGGCGAGCGCCTGACACTGGCCACGATTCCCGCCGAGGACCCGGCGGTCTACCGCATGCTCGGCCGGGCGGATTCGCTCGGCGTGTTCCAGGTGGAAAGCCGCGCGCAGATGACCATGCTGCCGCGGCTGAAGCCGGTGAATTTCTACGACCTAGTGATCGAAGTGGCGATCGTACGCCCAGGCCCGATCCAGGGCGACATGGTGCATCCCTATTTGCGCCGGCGGCGCGGGCAGGAAGCGGTCACTTATCCGTCGAAGGCACTGGAAGCGGTGCTGCACAAGACCCTGGGCGTGCCGCTGTTCCAGGAGCAGGCCATGAAGATCGCCATCGTCGCCGCCGGCTTCACGCCGTCGGAGGCCGACAAGCTGCGCCGCGCCATGGCCACCTTCAAGCGCGTCGGCACCATTGGCACCTTCCAGCGCAAGATGATCGACGGCATGCTGGCCAACGGCTACGAGCGCGCCTTCGCCGAACGCTGCTTCCAGCAGATCGAGGGCTTCGGCGAATACGGCTTTCCGGAAAGCCACGCCGCCAGCTTCGCGCTGCTGGTCTATGCCTCGGCCTGGCTCAAGTGCCGCTATCCGGACGCCTTCGCCGCGGCGCTGCTCAACGCGCAGCCCATGGGCTTCTACGCGCCGGCGCAGATCGTGCGCGACGCACGCGAGCATGGCGTCGCGGTGCGCCCGCCCGACGTCAACCATTCGCAGTGGGATTCGATTTTGGAGCCGAGCCTGCCCGCCGCCGAACACCTGCACGACCTGCATCGCGAGATGCGCGATGACATTCGCGCCACGCATGCGCTGCGGCTGGGCCTGCGCGAGATCAAGGGGCTGAGCGAGGAGGACGGGAAGCGGGTGATGGAGCGGCGCGGCGGCGCTTACGATTCAGTGCGCGATGTCTGGCTGCGCACGGGCTTGAGCCCACGCGTGCTGGAGCGGTTGGCCGATGCCGATGCCTTCGGCTCGCTCGGCCTCAGCCGGCGCGAGGCGCTGTGGGCGGCCAAGGCACTCGGCCGCGTCGGCGACCGCGACGACGATCTGCCGTTGTTTACATCTTCACCTCGTCCCGCAGACGGGGAGAGGGAAAGAAGCCGCGAACCCGAGGTCGCCCTGCCGCCCATGCCGCTGGGCGAGGAAGTCATCAACGACTACCGCTTCCTCAGATTGTCGCTACGCGCGCATCCGGCCCGGTTCCTGCGCGCCGATCTCGGCGCCCGCGGCGCCCTGCGCAACGAAGCGCTGCGCGGCATCGCCACCGGAACGCGCGTGCGCATTTCCGGCTTGGTCACCTGCCGGCAACGGCCGGGCTCGGCCAAGGGCGTGGTGTTCATGACCATCGAGGACGAAAGCGCGGTCGCCAACGTAATAGTGTGGCCGAAAGTGTTCGAGCGCGTGCGGCCGGTGGTGCTGGGCGCGCGCTACGTGCTGGTTGCCGGCCGCGTGCAGGCGGAGAGCGGCGTCATCCACGTGGTGGCCGATCAACTTGAGGATCTCACGCCCTGGCTCACGCGGCTGGCCGAGCACGGCGGCGACATCGACGCGCTGGCGCGCTGCGATGAAGTGCGCCGGCCGATCGAGGATCAACGCGAGGCGCACGCCGCCGGCAGCCGGCACAGTCGTCTAGTGGCGCTGATGCGCGAAATGCCGGAACTGGTCTCCGACCTCGACGTGCCGGCGCGCGGCTCCGCCACGCGCCGACGCGAAGACAGGGACCAGGCATTAGTCGTCAGTAATCAGAAAAACTTCTGATGACTGATTTCTAATCACTGATCCCTGGCCCCTACATCGCAGGCGTTACGTCGCGGCCGACATACATGACCTTGGCCAACAGCGAGCCGTCCGGCTGCTTCTGCGAGGCCATGATGATGATGGGCGTGCCGGCTTTGAGTTCGCCCTTGTCGCCCTTGGCGACTGCGGCGATCACCGTCTGCGGCGTGACCACGATCTTCTTCTCACCGCCCTTGTATTTCACCATGAAGGTCTCGCCGTCCTTGGCCTTCACCATGCTCTCCACATAGGCGTTGGTCATGGTGCTGCCCGGCCGCGCGTCCCAGGCACCGTGCCGGTCCGGCACCTTGCCGCGCTGCGCCGGCAGGAAGATGTGCACCGAAAAGGCCTGGATACTGCCGTCGGCCTGCGGCATGCCGGCGACACCGATGAAACTGTCGTTCTTGATGTCCGCGAGCGAGGCCTTGACCAGCGCGGCCACGCGCGCGTCGTCGGCGACCTTGACGTTGAGCATGGCGCCGTCGCGCGTCTTGACCGACAGCATGGCGCCGTCGGCTTTCTCGATTTGGCCGCGGATGCGGCCCGGCTGCTGCGCCAGCGCGGCGGTAACAGAGAACGCCAGCACGATCGCCGTGGCGGCGAGCGCGCGTCGAGCCGTATTCAGCTTGTACATTATGTCCTCCCTGACGCAGCCGGCAGCGCCGGATCGTCAGGCAGAGAACCCCTTAGCCGCGCTTCTTATTCCGGCGCGGCTTTTTCAATTTCACCGGTGGCTCCGCCTTTTCTTCGACGGCCGGTTCCGGCGACACGCCGAGATCGGCCTCGACCAGCGCGCGCAGCTCCGCCGTCACTTCCGGGCGCACGCCAAACCACAATTCGAAGCCGCGCACCGCCTGGTGCAGCAGCATGCCGAGACCGTCGGCAACGCGTAGGCCGCGCTCACGCGCCGCTTTCAACAGGCCGGTTTCCAGCGGATCATAGACCAGGTCCGCCACCACCAGCGAAGCCGGGCAGCGCAGATTGATCTCGAGCGGCGGCTGTCCGACCATGCCGAGCGTGGTAGTGTTGACCAAGAGCCCGGCGCCGCCGAGCAAGCCGGTGATCTCGTCCCAGCCGGCCACGCGCACGCGCGTGCCGAATTGCTTCTGCACCGCCTCCGCCCGATCGACTGTGCGGTTGATCACATAAACGCGCTGCACCTCGCGCGCCAGCAGCGCGAAGGTCGCCGCGCGCGCGCCGCCGCCGGCGCCGAGCACCACCGCGCTTTCCAGGCCGCGGTCCCAGCCCGGCGTGGCGGCATCGAGATTGGCGAGAAAGCCCTCAACGTCGGTATTGGTCGAACGCAGCGTTTCGCCCTCGTACCACAACGTATTGGCGGCGCCGACCGCGCGCGCGCGCTCGTCCGGCGTCGACACCGCGAGCGCGGGCTGCTTGTGCGGCACCGTGACGTTGGCGCCGATATAACCGTGCGCGCGCAGGTTTTTCACGAATTCGACAAATTCTTCCGGCGGCACGGCCTCGCGCCGGTATTCGGCGTTGAGCTCGTGCTTCTTGATCCAGTAATTGTGGATCAGCGGCGAGCGCGAATGCGCCGCCGGCCAGGCGATGACGCAGACTAGTTTGCGTTCGGCGGCGGCGGCGCCGCCGGTTGCGGGGGCTTCATCGCTGGCAGGATTCATGCAATTTCCAGGCGTGGCGGCGCCCGCAATGGGCGGCAGGGTGTCCTCGGCGGGTTCGGCGGTAGGCTGCCCGGATCAGCGGCGCAGCACCGCATGTATTCTCCGCCTGCGGGGCCGTCAACGGTGGGAAATGCATGGCACGCAAGCTCGCTGCCGTCCGGCTTGACCGGACCGGCCGGTCATCACAAACAAGGTATATGCGCCGGCTGTCCCGCCGGCCGGGCGCGACGGCGATGGCCATGAAAGCCCTCTTCCTTGACTGCAACGATCAGCTGGCGCCGGTGTGGGACATGGTTGCCCACCCGGGCGACCCACCAATCGACGTCAACATGACACCGTTTGCGCGCGAAGAATTGCCGCTGATGCTCGACGGCTACGACGTCGTGCTCAACGACCACTCCCCGATGCCGACTGAGTTGGTGGCGCGCTGCAAGCAGCTCAAGCACATCGTATTCCTTGGCACCGGTGCCGCCAGCTACATGAACGTCGACGAGCTCAAGGCCCACGGCGTCATCGTCCACACCATCAAGGGCTACGGCGACACCGCGGTGGCCGAGCACGCGATTGCCCTAATGTTCGCCGCCGCGCGCGACGTGGCGCGCATGGACCGCGAAGTGCGGGCGGGCGTGTGGACGCCGCAGGAAGGCGTGCAGCTACACGGCAAGACGCTGGGCGTGATCGGGCTCGGCGGCATCGGGCGCGAGGTGGCGCACATGGGCAGGGGCATCGGCATGCACGTGATCGGCTGGAACCGGACGCGGCGCGCCGGCGTGCCGTTGGTCGAGCTCGATGCGCTGCTCGAGAACGCCGATGTGGTGTCGATCAACCTTACGCTCCACGACGAGACCCACGGCTTTCTATCCGCCAAGCGCATCGCGCAAATGAAGCCGGGCGCCATCCTGGTCAATACCGCGCGCGGTGCGCTAGTGGATGAGGCGGCGCTGATCGAAGCCCTGCAAAGTGGCCACATCCGCCACGCCGGACTCGACGTGTTCCACGATGAGCCGCTGAAGCCGGATCACCCGCTGGCGAAAATGGAGAACGTCACCCTCACCTCGCACGCCGCCTTCCGCACCCTGGAAGCCTCGATGACGCTGCTGCGGCGGGCGATCGATATCGTGAAGAAGCTTCGCTGACCCGAACTCCGATCATTCCCGCGCAAGCGGGAATCCAGGGCGACAAATTCAAAGTCAAAAGTTTATTGCTCTGGGTCCCCGCTTTCGCGGGGACGAACGGATGTTGGACGGACGTTAGTAAAGCCCTGGTGTCGCGCCGCCGTCGACGGAGATCGCGGTGCCCTGGATGTGCCGGCCTTTGGCGCTGGCCAGGAACACCGCCAGC
>CAZLWN010000155.1:0-8268 GCA_964563195.1 uncultured Undibacter sp.
GCCGCGCACGGCTATCTCGCCCATCAGTTCCTTTCGCCGCTCTCCAATAAGCGCACCGACGAATACGGCGGCTCGACCGAAAATCGCATGCGCTTTGCCATCGAGATGTACGAGGCAGTGCGCGCAGTGTGGCCGGAGGCAAAACCGATCGGCATGCGCGTGTCCGCCACCGACTGGGTCGACGGCGGCTGGACGCCGGAGGAAACCGTGCTGTTGGCGAAGGAGCTGAAAAAGCGCGGCCTGGACTATATGGACGTGTCGAGCGGCGGGCTCTCGCCGAAACAGAAGATTCCGCTGGCGCCCGGCTACCAGGTGCCGTTCGCCGAAAAGGTGAAGAAGGAAAGCGGCATCACCACCATGACGGTCGGCCTGATCGCCGGCTACCAGCAGGCCGAGGATATCGTGGCGTCGGGCAAGGCTGATCTCGTTTGTCTGGCGCGCGCCGCCATGTGGGACCCGCGCTGGGCCTGGCATGCGGCCGAGGAACTCGGCGCCGAAGCGCCCTACGCGCCCAAGACCATGCCCTGCCATCCGAAGCTCAGGCCGCAGCTGTTCCCGAAGCGGGCGCAGGCGGCGGGGTAGAACGCGCCCTACTCCGCTCATTCCCGCGCAAGCGGGAATCCAGCGCAACGATTCAAGGCTATCGGTTTCGCCCCTGGGTCCCCGCTTTCGCGGGCGTGAGCGGGTCTATACGACTTTCACCCTTGCGATGAATTTCACGAAGGCCGCGAGCTGCAGCTTGATCGCGTCCTTAACCGCCTGATCGGTGATCTCGCCGGTCTTCTCGTCGATTTTCTTGGCAGCGAGATTCACGAACACTTCGGGCTTTCCGAACATCTGCGCCTCGATCGCGGTCAGCGCCATGCGCAAATGATATTGCATGCGTCCGCCGCCGAGCAGGCCGGGCGCGGCCGATTGCAAGGCGACCGGCTTGTCTTTGAAGCAAACCTCTTTTTCGCGCGACGCCCAATCGATGGCGTTTTTCAACCCGCCGGGGATCGACCAGTTGTATTCCGGCGAGACGATGATGACGGCGTCGGCCTTGCGGATGGCGTCGCACCAGGCGGCTACATCGGCTGGAATGCCGGTCGCGGTTTGGTCGTCCGCGTTATAGATTGGAAATTTGGCGAACGACGCCGCCGGCGTCAGCGCCAATTCCGGTGGCGCTAGGCCGGGAAGCGCGCGCGCAACAGCCGCGTTGAACGAGCCCTTGCGCAGCGAACCGCAGATCACCAACACATTGAATTTGTCGGCCATTTTGTTCCCCTACGCTTTTTCGTCTTCAATCGGATTGCGCAAAATCCCGACGCCTTCGACTTCCACTTCGATGCTGTCGCCCGGCTTCATCCACACCGGATCGGGCTTGCGTGCATGGCCGACGCCGGACGGCGTACCGGTGAGAATGATATCGCCGGGCTCGAGCGTCATGCCCTTGGTCAGATAAACGAGCGTCTCGGCCAGCGGAAACATCATGTTGTCGGTATTGTCGGACTGCATGATGTTGCCGTTGAGCCGGCTCATGATCTTCAAACCCTTGGCGCCGCGCGGAAGCTCGTCCGCGCTCACCATCCAGGGGCCAAAGCTGCCGGTCGAATCGAAATTCTTGCCCATGCCCCATTGCGTGGTGTGGCGCTGGAATTCGCGCACCGAGCCTTCATTGGCGCACGAGTAACCGGCGATGCAGTCGAGCGCATTATCAAGCGTCAGGTGCTTGGCGCGCTCGCCGACAATCGCCACCAGCTCGGCCTCGTAATCGAGCTGGATCGATTCGCGCGGCCGCAGCAGCGGCGCCAGATGCGGCACGAACGAGGTCAGCACGCGAAAGAAGATCGACGGATATTTCGGAATATTGTCGCGCTGCGGGCCTTCCTTGACGTGATCGAGGTAGTTCAGCCCAAGGCAGATGATCTTGCCGGGCCGCGCCACCGGCAGCGCGTATTTGAGAGCGGCGAGCGGGCGGCGGGCGGAAGCCAGCGCTTTTTTAGTGAGATCGGTGAGCGGCTTGAGATCGCCATTGCTCCGGCGCAGCACTTCGCCCAGGTCGCTCGGCGTGTCGCCGTCCACCGCCCGCAAGTCGATGACGGCGTCGCCTTCGACCACGCCCAGCCGCAAGCTGTTGTCCGCTTCAAAACCGACGATCTTCATTGCGCAGAACCCCGCCACAATACCGCGCCCGGCCACAACGGCCGGGCGGCGCAAGGCTTAGCGCAGGCAAACGCTTTCGGGAAGCTCACCCGGATGCGCGGGCCGGCGGCACTTCGTCGGTGAGCTCGAAGGCCTGGATCGAGAAATAGTTGTGGTCGTCGGTCCACACCTGGAGCGGCCGCCAGCCGGCGCCGCGTGCCAGCGCGGTCAGCTTCTCGATTGAGTATTTGTAGCAGTTTTCGGTGTGGATGGTCTCGCCGGCGCGGAATTCGATGGTTTCGCCAGCCACCTTAGCTTTCTGCCGCTTGAGGCTGGCGAGGTACATTTCGACGCGGTGACGCTCGCGGTTGTAGAAGGCATGATGCTCGAAGCCGTCGAGCTTGAAGTCGCCGCCAAGCTCGCGGTTGATGCGGGTCAGCAGATTGAGATTGAACTTGGCGGTGATGCCGGCGGCATCGTTATAGGCGGCATTGAGAATTTCGGCCGGCTTGATCAGATCGACGCCGATGATCAGCCGCGCGCCTGGGCCCAAGATCTTTCCGGCGTGGCGCAGGAAGCCGGCCGCTTCATGCGGCTCGAAATTGCCGATGGTGGAGCCGGGGAAGAACCCGACCCGCGCGGGCGCGGCTTTGGCTTCTGGGGGGAGAACGAAGTCTTGCGAGATATCGGCGGTCACCGGCAGCACCTTGACCTGCGGAAAGTCCGGCCTCAGCTCGCCCGCCTCCTGCTCGATCATTTCGCCGCAGATATCGACCGGCACATAGGCCGCAAGCTTGGGCAAGGCGCGCAGCAGGATGCGCGCCTTCTTGCTCGAGCCGCTGCCGAATTCGATGAGCGCGGCGCCGTCCGGAATGAGCTTGGCGATGTCGGCGGCGTGCTCCTGCAAGATGCGCATCTCGCAGCGGGTCGGGTAATATTCCGGCTGGTCGGTGATGCGCTCGAACAAGGCTGAGCCGGTGGCGTCGTAGAAATATTTCGCCGGCACGCGCTTGGGGCTTGCCTGCAAGCCGCCGACCACGTCGGTCGCAAATGTATCGTCCGCAGCTTGCGGTCGGGAGTGGCGGGAGCGTGCAAGCGCGACCATCTCGGCTCCTGTTACTTGAACTCGGCGAGCCGCAGCCCGGTGAACTGCCAGCGCGACGGCGGATAGAAGAAATTGCGGTAGCTCAGCCGCTCATGACCGTCCGGCGTCGCCTGCGACGAGCCGCGCAACACCATCTGATTGACCATGAACTTGCCATTGTATTCGCCGAGCGCGCCTTCGGCCGCCCGGTAGCCCGGATAGGGTAGATAGGCACTGCGCGTCCATTGCCAAGCGATGCCGAAGGCGTCGGCGATCACACCTTCGCGCGCCGCCACCTCCCATTCCGCCTCGCTCGGCAAGTGTTTGCCGGCAAAGCGGGCGAAAGCGTCGGCCTCGTAATAGCTGATATGCGTGACCGGCGCGGCCGGATCGACGGCCTTGAGCCCGGCCAGCGTCATGGAGAACCAGGCGCCGTCCTGGTGCCGCCAATAGCCGGGCGCCTGCCAGCCTTCCGCCTGCACCGCCGCCCAACCGTCCGACAACCACAGCGACGGCGTCGCATAGCCGTCGGCGGCGATGAATTCGAGCCACTCGGCATTGGTGACCAGATGCCGCGCGATGCGCATGCCGGCAATCAGTTCGTCATGGCGCGGGGTCTCGTTGTCGAAGCAGTAGCCCTCGCCGTCATGGCCGATCTTGTGAATACCGGCGGGCACATCGACAAAGCCGCGGGGCCCAAGCGTCGCGCGCGGCGGCTGCCAACTGGCATCGTAGACCGGATCGGTCGGGTTCTGCGCGAAGGCGTGCAGGATGTCGGTGAGGAGCAGTTCCTGGTGCTGCTGCTCGTGATGCAGGCCGATCTCCATAATTTCGAACACGCGCTCCGCGTCTGCGGCAGGCACGGTTTCGATCAGCCGCTCGACTGCTTTATCGACATGGGCGCGATAGCCGGCGACATCCGCGCCGTTCGGCCGCGTGATCAACCCGCGCTGCGGGCGCGCGTGGCGGGGGCCGGCGGCGACGTAATAGGAGTTGAACAGGAACGGAAAACGCTCATCGAAGATCGTGTAGGCAGGTTCGTGCGGCTTGAGCAGGAAAGTCTCGAAAAACCAGGTGACATGCGCGCGATGCCATTTGGTCGGCGAGGCATCGGCCATCGACTGCACAATCTGGTCCTCGGCCGACAGATGCGACGCGCGCGCTTCGGTTTCATTGCGCACGCGGCGGAAAGCCTCACGCCAGGCCGCGCGCGCTTCATCTAGGGTTCGTTTTGCCCTAGCCGGAGGCGGACTTTTGGCGCCATCTCGCGGAAGGGGTGAAACTGCCGTGCGCGCCATGCCTGGCCTCCATGTCACTCTTCGCAGGTCAAACGCCGTCGATTTCCGCACGTACAGATACGAACAACGGGCGCAATAGTTCCATCGCAGGCCACCCAGGGCAACCTTGAATTGGCCGCTGCTCACAGCCTGACGCAGTCGTGATTGTGACGTTACGACGCAGCGGGTAAATGCCCACCGCAACGAACGTTATCCAGGTGGGGAGAGGGTGCAGCGGACACTTTTCGTCCGCGCCGGCATTTGTAGACAAGAATCACTTGTAGACAAGAATCACTTCAAGCCGGCGATACCGGAAGTGGCGGTGAGCCTCCAATCTAACCGCTTTAGTAAGGCTTGCTGGCTGACGCGTCCCCGAAGGCCGCACCGGCGCTCAGGCCCAGCTTGCGGAAAATCATGGCCGCCGGACAGAAGCCTGTGAAGGCCGACTGCAGCATGTTGGCGCCGACAAAGGCGGTGAACAGCAACCAGAAGGGGCTGACAAGCCAGGCCAACACAGCGCTCAGCAGCACCATGGCGCCGGCAAAGGCGAGAACTGCGCGATCGACGTTCATGACAAAACTCCTTCTTTTTGCGTATTGACTATATATATGTTTATTTGTATATACGCAAGTATGAAAATAAGGGGCAATGCCATGCTGGCCGCCGCCGATCAGGCGAGCGAGCTGTTGAAGGCACTGGCCAACCGCCACCGCCTGCTCATCGTCTGCCAGCTGATCGAGAAAGAGCGCTCGGTGGGCGAGCTCGCCGCGCTCTTGAAGCTGCGCGATTCCACGGTGTCGCAGCACCTCGCGCTGCTGCGCAAGGACGGCCTCGTCACCACGCGCCGCGCCGGCCAGACCATCTGGTACGCGATCGGCAGCCCGCCGGCGCGCGAACTGGTGCGCACGCTCTATCGAACCTTTTGCGCACCTGCCTGTGCTCCGGCGCCACGCCGTAAACCGGCCGCGCGAGCGCGCGGGCGTAACCTTGAGGCAAGTCGGTGAACAGCGATGCCGGGGGCGCGACGTAAAGCGCCGCACGCTTCCGGCCCGAACAGGATGTTTCAAAATGCGTATCACCATAATACCCACGGTTCTGCTCGCGCTGCTGGCCCAACAGGCGCTGGCGCAGGAAAGTTTCACGGTCGAGCCGAAGAAGGTCGCCGACGAGAAGGCGGTGTTTGCCACCGTCGAGAGCGCCAACGTGGTGCCGGCGCGCGCCCGCATCGGCGGCACCGTGGCCGAGCTGTCGGTCAAGGAAGGCGATGAGGTCAAGCAGGGCCAGGTCGTCGCCACCGTCGGCGACGAGAAGCTTGTGCTGCAGATGAAATCGCTCGACGCGCAGATCGCCGGGCTGGAGGCACAACTCACCCAGGCGCAAAGCGATCTCGCCCGCGCCGAAGACCTATTCTCCAAGGGCACGATTCCGAAGACCCGCCTCGACGAGGCGCGCACCGCTTTCAATGTCGCGACCAACACGCACCGCGCCCGCATCGCCGAGCGCTCGGTGATCGAACAGCAGCTAACTGAAGGCAAGGTGCTGGCGCCCACCGCTGGCCGCGTGCTGCAAGTCCCGGTCACCACCGGAACGGTGATCCTGGCCGGCGAACCGGTGGCACACATCGCCGAGCAGAATTTCGTGCTGCGGCTGCGCGTGCCGGAGCGCCATGCGCACTTCCTTAAGGTGGGCGATCCGGTGCGGGTCGACAGCGAAGAACTCGGCGCCGGTGGTGCCAAATTCGGCACCATCAAGCTGGTCTATCCGCAGATCGAGGACGGCCGCGTGGTAGCGGACGCGCAGGTCAAGGGGCTGGGCGATTATTTCGTCGGCGAGCGCATTCGCGTCTGGGTGTCCGGCGGCGAGCGCAAGAGCTTCGTCGTGCCGGCCTCGTTCATCGTCACCCGCTTCGGCATCGATTATGCCCGCTTGCGCAAGGGCAAAAGCACGATCGACGTGCCGGTGCAGCGCGGCCGCCAACTGCCGCGCCCGGACATGCCCGACGCGCTTGAAATCCTCTCCGGACTGAAACCCGGCGACGTGTTGGTGCGCCCGTGAAGCTTGGACTGTCGGGACACCTCACCCAAGCATCGATCCGCTCGCCGCTGACGCCACTGTTTCTGCTGGCGGCGCTGGCGGTCGGTCTGCTCGCGCTGCTCACCATCCCGCGCGAGGAGGAGCCGCAGATCAGCGTGCCGCTGGTCGACATCCGCGTCCGCGCCGAAGGCCTTAAGGCGCCGGACGCAGTCGAGATGGTGACCAAGCCGCTCGAGGCCATCGTCAAGGGCATCGACAGCGTCGAGCACGTCTACAGCCAGACCGTGGACGACCACGTGATGGTGACCGCGCGCTTTAAGGTCGGCACCAAGGCCGACGACGCCATCCTGCGCGTGCACGAGAAGATCCGCGCCAATTTCGACCGCATCCCGGTCGGCATTTCAGAGCCGCTGATCGTCGGCCGCGGCATCAACGACGTTGCCGTGGTGGTGCTCACGCTGTCTGCCAGGCCGGATGCGGCTGCGCGTTTTAATGACAAGGACCTTTACCAGCTCGCCCAGCAATTGCAGTTCGAGCTGGTCAAGACGGAGAATATCGGCCTCACTTATATCTCCGGCGGCAACGCCCAGCAGATCCGCGTCGAGCCCGATCCGGAAAAGCTCGCGCTCTTCGGCGTCACGCTGCAGCAATTGGTCGGCAAGGTGCGCGAGGCCAACCGCTCGTTCAAGGCAGGCTCGGTGCGCGACAACGGCATCACGCGTGACGTGGCTGCTGGGCAAACGCTGTCCGGCATTCCCGATATCGGGCTCTTGCTGGTGACCACCCGCGACAACCGTCCGGTTTATGTGCGCGATGTCGCCAAGGTGGTGATCGGCCCCAGCCCGCGCGAGCACCGCGTCTGGATGGACACTTCTGAAAAGGCCGGCCATTGGGGCCGTGTGCCGGCAGTAAGCGTGGCCTTCGCCAAGCGCGCTGGCGCCAATGCCGTTGTGGTGGCCGAGGACCTGCTGGCGCGGCTTGCCAGCGTCGAAGGCCGGCTGGTGCCGCATGATGTGAATGTCACCGTCACCCGCGACTATGGCGAGACCGCCAACGACAAGGCCAACGAGCTGTTGTTCCATCTCGGGCTCGCCACCGTCTCCATCGTGGTGCTGATCGCCTTCGCCATCGGCTGGCGCGAGGCGCTGGTGACGCTGGTCGTGATCCCGACCACCATCCTGCTCACGCTCTTTGCCGCCAAACTGATGGGCTATACCATCAACCGCGTCAGCCTGTTCGCGCTGATCTTCGCCATCGGCATATTGGTCGACGATGCCATCGTGGTGGTGGAGAACATCGCCCGCCACTGGGCGATGAAGGACGGCCGCTCGCGCATGCAGGCCGCCATCGAGGCAGTGGCGGAAGTCGGCAATCCCACTATCGTCGCCACCTTGACCGTGGTGGCGGCGCTGCTGCCGATGCTGTTCGTCTCCGGCCTGATGGGCCCCTACATGGCGCCGATTCCCGCCAACGCCTCGGCCGCCATGTTGTTCTCCTTCTTCGTTGCCATGGTGATCGCGCCCTGGCTGATGCTCAAGCTGCACCCGGAGGGCAAGCCGGTACACGAGCATGAGGCGGCCCATGGCGAGGGTTTTCTCGGCCGGCTCTACCGGCGCTTCGCCAGCCCGATCCTCGCCACGCGCAAGCGAGCCTGGATTTTCCTGATCGGCGTCGGCGCAGCGACCATGGCCGTTTGCGTGCTGTTCTACACCGAGAACGTGACGGTCAAGCTGCTGCCGTTCGACAACA